>JBEIIL010000021.1:0-37682 GCA_040380755.1 Methylobacteriaceae bacterium
GCCCGACTGGGCTCAGACCCTCGGCATGACCTTCTCGATCATGCTGTGGATGCCCTCCTGGGGCGGCATGATCAACGGCATGCTGACTCTGGCCGGGGCCTGGGACAAGCTGAGGACGGATCCGGTCCTCAGGATGATGGTGGTCAGCCTCGCCTTTTACGGCATGAGCACCTTCGAGGGTCCGCTGATGTCGATCAAGGCGGTGAACTCGCTCAGCCACTACACCGACTGGACCATCGGGCATGTGCACTCCGGTGCGCTCGGCTGGGTCGGCTACATCTCCTTCGGCGCCATCTACTGCCTGGTGCCGTGGATCTGGAACCGCTCGCGGCTCTATTCGCTGCGGCTCGTCAACTGGCACTTCTGGGTCTCGACGCTCGGCATCGTGCTTTACATCTCGGCGATGTGGGTCAGCGGCATCCTGCAGGGGCTGATGTGGCGCGCCTACACCAGCCAAGGGTTCCTCGAGTACTCGTTCATCGAGACGACCGAGGCGATGCATCCCTTCTACGTCATCCGCGCGCTCGGCGGCGGCCTGTTCCTTGCCGGGGCGCTCATCATGGTTTTCAACATCTGGAAGACGATCACGTCGCCCGAGATCGAAACGGTCAAGACGACCCGTCCCCAGCTTGTTGCAGCCGAGTAAGGGGGCAACCATGTCCGTCTGGGCCAAGCACCAAGTCTTCGAGAAGAACTCGCTGATCCTGCTCGTCGGCATCCTCGTGGTGGTCGCCATCGGCGGCCTCGTCGAGATCCTGCCGCTGTTCTACCTGAAGAGCACGATCGAGACGGTGGAGGGCATGCGTCCCTACACGCCGCTCGAGCTCGCCGGGCGCAACATCTACATCCGCGAAGGTTGCTACAACTGCCACTCGCAGATGATCCGGCCGCTGCGCGACGAGGTCGAGCGCTACGGACCCTACTCGCTGGCGGCCGAAAGCAAGTTCGATCATCCGTTCCAGTGGGGCTCGAAGCGGACCGGGCCCGACCTCGCCCGTGTCGGCGGCAAGTACTCGGACGAGTGGCAGCGCGCGCATCTGATCAACCCGCGCTCGGTCGTGCCGGGGTCGATCATGCCGGGCTATCCGTTCCTGGCGACCAACGTGCTCGACGCGACCCATATCGAGGACGACCTGAAGGTCCAGGCCATGCTCGGCGTGCCCTACACGCCGGAGATGATTGCGGCGGCCCGGGCGGACGTGGCGATCCAGGCCACTGCCGACGACCCCAAGGCCGGCGAGCTCGCCAAGCGCTACCCCAAGGCGCTGTCGCGTGATTTCGACGGCAAGCCGGGCGAACCGACGGAGATGGACGCGCTGGTCGCCTATCTGCAGATGCTCGGAACGTTGGTCGACTTCAAGACCTATGACCGCAAAGCCAACGTGCGGTGAGGAGGATCCCCCGATGACCTACGAAACTCTCGCGGCCTTCGCGCAGAACTGGGGCACGATCTTCTTCATCGTCGCCTTCTGCCTCGTGCTGGCCTACGCCCTCAATCCCAAGAACGGGCCGCAGTTCGACGACGCCGCGCGCCTGCCACTGGAGAAGGACTGATCCGATGGCCGCCGAAGGCAAGGTCGACGAACACACCGGCATGACGACGACCGGACACGACTGGGATGGCATCCAGGAGCTGAACACGCCGCTGCCGCGGTGGTGGCTGTGGACGTGGTATGCCTGCATCGTCTGGGGCATTTTCTACATGATTGCCTATCCGGCGTGGCCGCTGATGACCACCTACACCAAGGGCGTGCTCGGCTATGCGTCCCGCGATGCCATCGAGCAGGACATGGCGGCGCTGAAGGTGATGCGCGGTGCCGTCGTGGGCCAGATCGAGACGGCAAGCCTCGTCGACATCGAGAAGACCCCGGCGATGCTGACCACCGCCCGGGCGCTGGGCAAGGCCGCGTTCGGTACCAACTGCGCGCCGTGCCACGGCCAGGGCGCGCAGGGTGGCAAGAACTATCCCAACCTCAATGATGACCAGTGGATGTGGGGTGGCTCGCTCGAGCAGATCCACCAAACCATCGCGTACGGCATCCGCAACGAGCATGACCAGTCGCGCCAGGGACCGATGCCCGCCTTCGGCAAGGACGGGATCATCCCGAAGGCGGACATTCCGGTGATCGCCGCCTATGTGATCACCCTCTCGGGCGGCAAGCCCGAGGGCACCTTCGACCTGGCCAAGGGGCAGAAGCTGTATGCCGAAAACTGCGCCGCCTGCCATGGCGACCAGGGCAAGGGCAATCCGGAGGTCGGGTCGCCGAACCTGACGAGCAATATCTGGCTCTATGGTGGCGACCAGAAGACGATCGAGGAGACGATCATGAACGGCCGCGGCGGCGTCATGCCGGCGTGGGTCGGGCGCCTCGACCCGGCCACCATCAAGGCGCTGGCCGTCTACGTCCACACGCTGGGCGGCGGCCACTAAGGCCCACGACGACTGCGGGTCCGGCGTGCGGGGAGCGCCGGACTTTCCCCCAACCCTCCTCGGAGACAGCACCATGGCATCCGCCCAGGGCGGCAAGCAGGTGGCGGCCGTCGCCACTGCGCCCGTGGAAGACGACGACATTCCGCTTTACGTGGCGCGGACCGATATCTTCCAGCAATCGGTGCGCGGTCCGTTCCGCACGCTGAAGTGGATCATCCTCGTCGTCACGCTCGGCATCTACTATTTCCTGCCGTTCGTGCGCTGGGACCGCGGACCGAACGCGCCCGACCAGGCGGTGCTCGTCGACCTGCCGAACCGGCGCTTCTACTTCTTCTTCATCGAGATCTGGCCGCAGGAGCTCTACTACGTCACCGGTCTGCTGGTGCTGGCGGCGCTGGTGCTGTTCCTCATGAACGCCGTGGCGGGCCGGATGTGGTGCGGCTATCTCTGCCCGCAGACCGTGTGGACCGACCTCTTCTATGCCGTCGAGCGCCTGGTGGAGGGCGACAGGCGCACGCAGATCCGCAAGGCCGAGAGCGGCACATGGGATCTCGAGCGCATCGCCGAGAAGGTCCTCAAGCATGCCATCTGGCTGATGATTGCCTGGTGGACCGGCGGTGCATGGGTGCTCTATTTCGCCGACGCGCCGACGCTGGTCTATCAGCTTGTGACCTTCCAGGCGCCGATGGTCGCGTATGTGTGGATCGGGATCCTGACCTTCACCACCTATGCGCTGGCAGGGTTCATGCGCGAGCAGGTCTGCCTCTACATGTGTCCGTGGCCGCGCATCCAGGCGGCGTTGACGGACGAGCACGCGCTCAACGTCACCTACCGGTACGACCGTGGCGAACCGCGCCTGTCGGCGAGGAAGGCCGAGGCGGCACGGCTGCGCGGCGAACCGGCCGGCGATTGCGTCGACTGTCACCAGTGCGTCGCCGTCTGCCCGACCGGTGTCGACATCCGCGACGGATCGCAGCTGGGGTGCATCCAGTGCGGCCTGTGCATCGACGCCTGTGACAGCGTGATGGCGAAGGTCGGCCGGCCGACAGGCCTGATCGCCTATGACACGGATGCCAATATCCAGCGCCGGATCGACCGGCAGGAGCCGGTCTACAAGCTGATCCGCGCCCGGACGATCCTCTATGTGGCGCTGATCGCGGCCATTGGCGGCCTGATGGTGTGGACATTCGCGACGCGCTCGTCGCTGGGGATCAGCGCGCTGCACGACCGCAATCCGATCTTCGTCCGACTTGCCGATGGCAGCATCCGCAACGGCTTTACCGTGCGACTGACCAACAAGGCGCTGGAGGCGCGGCCGTTCCGGCTCGAACTCCTCGGCATCGCCACGGCCAAGATCGACGTGGTCGGTGAGCCGCAGACGGCCGACCAGTCGGTTTTGCTCGAGGTGGGGCCGGACCAGACGCGCGAGCTGCGCGTGCTGGTGACGGTGCCGAAAGCAGCGTCGTCCGGCGAGGGCCGCCATGGTGCCGGGACGTCGGACCATCGACCGCGATCCGACGGTGGCCGTGAGTCGGGCCATGATGGCGATGACGCCTCGTCGCGCACCATCCGTTTCCGGCTGACCGATGTCGCCAGTGGCGCAACCGCCAGCGTCGACGACTATTTCAAGGCCCCGGGAGATCACCGATGAGCCACATCATTCCGGCCCCTGACCCCGCGCCCGACAGCGGCTTCCGGCTGACCGGACGCCATGTCCTCATCATCTTCCTTGCCTTTTTCGGCGTGGTGTTTGCCGTCAACGGCGTGATGATGCGGGCGGCGCTGACGACCTTCAGCGGCCTCGAGGCCGAGAACCCCTACAAGGAAGGCCTCGCCTTCAACCGCCGGCTGGCGGACAGCCGCGCCCAGGCCCTGCGGGCCTGGGCGGTGGACGCAACCGTGACGCGGGCCGCCGACGGCCAGGTCGCGGTCGCGGTCGCGGCGCGGGACACAACAGGCGGCCTCAGCGGGCTGACCGGCATCGTCCGTTTCGAATGGCCGGCCGATCGTCGGCGTGACCATGTCGCTGCGCTGGCCGATCTTGGCGGCGGCCAGTATCGCGGCAGCGTCGAGGCCCTTCCTGCCGGGCAGTGGGATGTGGTGGTCGAGTTCAGGCGCGACGATACGGTGATGTTCTTGTCGCGCACCCGCAAGATCCTGCGGTGAGCGGAGGCCTGGCCATGTCCGTCGCGATCAGCTCTCCAGTCTCAGCAACCCGCGCAGCAGCCCCGGTGGCAACGCCGGGCGTCGCCGTTGGCATCGATTTCTCGTCGCTCGTCACCGTGGCGGCGGACGGCACCCGTCATCTCGACCTCGCGGTGGAGGGCATCACCTGCGCGGCGTGCATCGGCGATATCGAGCGTGGCCTCGCGAAGCTGCCGGGCCTGGACCGGGCACGGCTGAACTACACCAACCGCCGGCTGGGGGTCGACTGGACGGCGCCGGGGTTCGATCCCGCAGCCGTTGTCGCCAGGCTGGCCGAGCTGGGCTACCGGGCGCACCCGTTCGAGGCGTCGCGCGAGGAGGCGATCGAGGCGGCGCAAATGCGCTTCCTGCTGCGCTGCCTTGCGGTGGCAGGCTTTGCCGCGATGAACATCATGCTGCTGTCGGTGTCGGTATGGTCGGGCAATGTCTCCGACATCACCGACGAGACGCGCGACCTGTTCCACTGGCTGTCGGCGCTGATCGCGCTGCCTGCGGCGGCCTATGCGGGGCAGCCGTTCTTCCGCAACGCCGCCCGGGCGATCCGCAACCGGTCGATGACGATGGACGTGCCGATCTCGCTGGGCGTGACGCTGGCGCTCGGCATGTCGCTCTACGAGACGATCCACTCCGCGCACCATGCCTATTTCGACAGTGCCGTGATGCTGCTGTTCTTCCTGCTGCTGGGTCGCGTCCTCGACCAGGTGATGCGCCGCAAGACGCGTGCCGTGGCAGGTAACCTGATGGCACTGCGCGGCGAGACGGCCACCCGCATCGGTGCCGACGGGACGCTGCAGGAGGTGCCCGTCAGGGCGATCCGACCGGGCGACCATGTCCTTGTGCGACCCGGCGAGCGCATCGCCGTCGACGGCGTCGTGGCCGAGGGGCTGTCCGAACTCGATGCCAGCCTGGTGACCGGGGAGACAGCGCGCGAGCCGGTTGGTCCCGGCGGGCGCGTCTATGCGGGCACCGTCAATCTGGGTGGCGCGCTGACGGTTGCGGTGACGGCGGCAGGGCAGGGGACACTGCTCGACGAGGTCAACCGCCTCGTCGCCCAGGCGGCGGATGCACGGTCGCGCTATCTGCGGCTCGCCGACCGGGCGGCGCGGATCTATTCGCCCATCGTGCATGTGACGGCGCTGGCCACGGCCATCGGCTGGATGCTGGCGGGCGCCAGCACCCATGACGCGATCATCACCGCCATTGCCGTGCTGATCATCACCTGCCCGTGCGCGCTGGCGCTCGCCGTCCCGGCGACGCAGGTGGTTGCGTCCGGCGCGCTGTTTCGCGCCGGCGTGCTGCTGCAGTCGGCCGACGCCATCGAGCGCATGGCGGCCTGCGACACGGTGGTGTTCGACAAGACCGGCACGCTGACGACGCCCGAACCGCGGGTTGTCAACGCCGCGGCCGTGCCGGCGGACCTGATGGAGCTGGCGCGCCGGCTGGCGCTGTCGAGCCACCATCCGCTGGCCATGGCGCTGGCGCGCGACGCGCTCGGCCGGCAGCCGCTGGAGGGCGTGCGCGAGACCACCGGGCAGGGCGTTGCCGCCCTGGTGGACGGTGCCGAGGTGCGGCTCGGAAGCCCGGCCTTCTGTGATGCGCAGGAGGCCGCGCGGGCTGCCCTGGCCGGTGACGGCCGCTCCACGGTGATCTGCGTGCGCCATGGTGACAGAGTCTCTGTCCTCCTCATGCACCAGGTGCTGCGCCGCGATGCGGCAGAGGTGGTTGCGGCGCTAAAGGCGCGTGGGCTGCGCATCGTCATCCTGTCGGGCGACAGGCCGGGGCCGGTGGCCGAGGCCGCGCAGGCGCTCGGCATCACGGACGCGCGGGCCGGGCTTGACCCGGCCGGCAAGATCGCTGCGCTGGAGCGCCTGGCCGGCGAAGGCTGCCGAACCCTGATGGTTGGCGATGGCCTGAACGACGCCCCGGCGCTGGCGGCCGCGCATGCGTCGCTGTCGCCCGTCACGGCCGCGCATTTGGCACAGGCGTCCGCCGACGGACTGTTCCTGGGAGAGCGGCTGGGGCCGGTCGCGGATGCGCTTGCTGTCTCGCGGCGGGCGACCCGCATCATGCGTGAGAACCTCGCCATCGCGGTGGTGTACAATCTCGTAGCGGTGCCGCTGGCGATGATGGGGTATGTGACGCCGCTCATTGCCGCTGCGGCGATGTCGGGCTCGTCCATCATCGTCACCGTCAATGCGCTGCGGGCCCGCCTGCCCAGGGGCGCGGCGATGAGTGCTCCGGCCGCTCCGGCGGCTGTCCCCGGGATCGCGAGGGTCGCAGCATGAATGTGCTGGTCTATCTGTTGCCGGTCGCGCTTGGGCTCGGCCTCACCGGTCTCGTGGCATTCCTGTGGGCGCTGAAGAGCGGCCAATACGACGATCTCGACGGCGCAGCGGTCCGCATCCTCGACGACGACGACGTCCGCCGGCCCTGATCCTCGCCAGGCAGGCTGGCCAAGGGTATAGCCTTGGCTACACTCGCGCTTCCGGCGACGCAGATCGTCGGCGTGGCGGTCTGGCCGGCCGCGGCCCGCCCCGCAAACGCGGACCCCGCCGAGCCCGTCCGACCGCCTGCGAAACGCGATCAGGGAGGACGGCATGAGACTGAACGGCAAGGTTGCGATCGTCACGGGCGGCGGCCAGGGATTCGGCCAGGGAATCGCCGAAACCTTTGCCCGCGAGGGTGCCCGCGTGGCGGTCGTCGACCTCAACGGCGCCATGGCCGAGGCGGTTGCGGCCGGAATCGGCGCCGCCGCCATTGCCGTCAGGGCGGACGTGTCGGTCGCCGCCGAGGTCGACGCCGCCGTGGCGGCGACCATCGCGGCCTTTGGCCGGGTCGATATCGTCGTCAACAATGCCGGCACCTCGCACCGCAACCGGCCGATGCTGGAGGTCGACGAGGAGGCGTTCGACCGGATCTTTGCCGTCAACGTCAAGTCGATCTATCTGTTCGCGCGCGCCACCGTGCCGCTGATGCGGGCCCAGGGCAGCGGCAGCATCCTCAACATCGGCTCGACCGCCGGGATCCGGCCGCGGCCGGGACTGACCTGGTACAACGCCTCCAAGGGGGCGGTGAACCTGATGTCGAAGTCGATGGCGGTCGAGCTCGCGCCCGACCGCATCCGGGTGAACGCGCTGGCGCCCGTCGCGGGCGAGACACCGCTGCTCGCCACCTTCATGGGCGAGGACACGCCTGAGAAGCGCGCCGCCTTCAAGGCGTCGATCCCGTGGGGCCGCCTGTCGACTGCCCAGGACATCGCCAACGCGGCGGTGTTCCTGTCGTCGGACGAGGCCGAGATGGTGACCGGAACGGTGCTGCAGGTCGATGGTGGCCGCTGCATCTGAAGCGAAGGCGCGACTGCAGGGACCGTCTGTCGAGACAGAAAAAAGCGGCCGCCGGGGAGGCCGGCGACCGCAAGGGGAGGGGGGTACCACGGATCATTGATCCGCCGATACCAAGTCTCGCGGATCGTCTACCCCCTGGATGTGCGCTGGCGCACACTGCAGTCTGCTCCGGTGAGAAAAACAACGGGACCTCGTCAGCGCCGGGCCTGACCGCAGGGCCACAAGAAAAAGGCCGCCGGACATGCCGGCGGCCGAAAATTCGAGGGGTCTCGCGGGGTCATCAATCCGCTGGTGACGACAATGCCGCAGGTCGCAACGGCAGGATGTGCGCTGGCGCACAGGGCAACCACTGTGCGGTCGGCGCGGGATCGCCGGCCGCAGAGACTGTGGCCAACGAGAGTTGGGCCCTTGGCGCGGGGGGGTGGAGCGTTTACCTTCTGTTCACTCTGTCCGACCCGCCGAACCCGAATCGAGTGCTGCGCCATGGACGATCCGGTCTTCGCCTTTCCCAAGGCTCCTGCGCCCGAGCGGACGCCTGGACCCGAACTCAAATCCGCGATGCGGCGGGCTCGCGTCGAGGTGGCCGAGCGCTCGGCGGCTACGGCGGAGCTTCGCGGTGCCGAGGTGGCGCGGCTGGAAATGCTCAAGGAGGCGCTGGAGCCGGTCTTTGCCCAGCTGCCGCGCGAGGCGGAGGGCTTCGACCTCGGGCTGGTGCCGGGCGACCGGCCGCGCCTGTTCGTCGACATGGTGGCGTATGTCGAGCTTGACCGGGATCGCCGCACATTCCGGATGGTGCAGGACACCCGTGCGGGGCGGTTCGTGGTCGCCGAGAGCGACCGGATCGATCCCGTCGTCGATGCTGTGACGGTCTATCTCGGCCGTCGCATGGTCGAGCGCGAGCGGGCGCTGGCCGGCGACATCCGGGTGCTGGAACCGCTGCCCGCACACACCCGCGAGGGCCCTGTTCGCGAGGCAGCAGTCGCGACGCGCGAGCCGGTCGCCGTTGCGGCCGGGCTTGCCGCGACGCCGGCCATGGCTCCGGCACCGACGCCATTGCCCGTTCCGGCGCAACCGACCCGCAGCTACCGGCTTGGAGACCTGTTCTTCATGCTGGTGCTGGGCCTTGTGATCGGCGCCGGGCTCGTCGTGCTGCTGGCATGGCTGTGGCAGCGCGGCGCGTTGGCGCCGCTTCTCGCAACCTTCGGCTGGGCCGGATAGGGTCTGGCTGGCCTGGCCTAAAGCGGCAAAGGGCCAAGATCGACGATGCTGCCGTCAGGCTTGAGGCCGCGGGTGCGTCCTGTGATCATGGGTCCGGCTTCCGTGAGGTCGATCTCGAACAGATGCCAGCCGGCGCGGTGGGTGAGCGTGCCGCGGATGGCCGAGCAGGACGGCACGCCGACGACCGGGATCAGTTTACCCGCCGGGCCGGCGATGCGCGTCAGCGAGGTGACATGATTGTGGCCATGCAGCACGAGATCGGCGCCTGTCTGGGCGACGATCTCCTCGAACGCCCCGGCATCGGTCAGGCCGCGCCCGGCATGGCTGCCGCTGCGATGGGGCGGGTGGTGGATCAGCACGACGCGGGCGAGAGGCTGTTGGCCGAGGAAAGACAAGACATTGGCAAGCTTGGTCCGCTGCTCCTTGCCGAGCGTCCCGGACGCGACGAAGGGCCCGGTCGGGATCGCCGAGGACAGCCCGATGACGGCCATGGGACCAATCAGCCGCACATAGGGAAAGCCCTCGAAGCGACCCGAATCCGACGTCATCCAGGGCGACAGGAACCGCTCGATATCGGCAAAGGTGTTGCGCATGTAGGCGTCGTGGTTGCCAGGCACGAAGCTGACCCTGTCGGGCGCGCCCAGCGTTTTCAGGAAGGCCCGGGCGGTGGGGAACTCGCCGTGCAGACCGATATTGATCAGGTCGCCCGTGCAGGCGATGTGATCGGGCGCGTGCGCCTGCATGTCGGCGACGATGCGGTTGAGCACCGCCATATCGTGCACGCGGTCGCGGCCGCGGTGCCAGTTCATGTAGCCGGTCAGGCGCTTGCCGGCGAGCTCACGCAGCCGTGGTTGCGGCACGGGTCCAAGGTGCGGATCGGACAGATGGGCGAGGCGGAACATGCCGGCCACCTGCGCCGCAGCCGTGCCGCGCGTCAAGCGCTGCCGATGAGAATTCCTGTCAGGAAGACCAGCACGCCGCCGAGGACCACCTGGAAGGCCGCGTGCAAGAACGGGGTGTCCATGTATTTGGCCCGAATCCAGGCGATCGCCCAGAGCTCGATCAGCACGATGACGCAGGCGATCGAGGTGGCGATCCAAAATGCGTTGGGGATGCTGTCGGGAACCAGAAAGGGCAGCGTGTGGCCAATGCCGCCGATCGTGGTCATCAGCCCGCAGACGAAGCCGCGCATCCATGGCGCGCCGCGGCCGGTCATGGACCCGTCGTCGGACAGGGCCTCGGCAAATCCCATCGAGATGCCGGCGCCGATCGAGGCCGCCAGGCCGACGAGAAAGGTCCCCCAGTTGTTCTGGGTGGCGAAGGCGGCAGCAAACAACGGGGCAAGGGTGGAAACCGAGCCGTCCATCAGGCCGGCAAGGCCGGGCTGGACATATTGCAGCACGAACATGCGCCGGCGTGTCGCTTCCTCCTCGGCGGCCGCGTCGCCCTTCAGGCTGGCATCGGTCAGGGCGCCGGCCTTCTTCTCATGGCCGCGCTCGATTTCGGCGAGGCGCTGCAGGAGTTCACGAACGGAGACGTCCAGCGTCTGGCCGGCCGCCTTCTCGTAGAAATTGGCGGCCTGCATCTCCATGATCTCGGCCTCCTGCCGCATCTTGTCGACGGGCAGGTTCTTGCTGAACCAGAACGGTCTGCGCTTGAGGAAGCCCTTCACGTCCTCGCGGCGGATGGGCGGCAGGTGTTCGCCGAACCTCTCGCGGTAGAGTCCGTACAGCATGCTGCGGTGGTCGCGCTCCTCCTCCGCCATGCCGTCGAAAATCCGGGCGGAGTGCGGATAGGGAATCCGCAGCTCATCGGCAAAGTGCTGGTAGATGCGGCTGTCCTCCTCCTCGCCGGCGATGGCGAGCGCCAGGACCTCGCGTTCGGTCAGCTCGGCAAGGGATTTCATCGGCATGGCGGCACCCCGCAAACAGATTGGAATTCTTCTAATCTATCGCCCTGCACAATCCAAGCTGCATGGGCGGGTTCTCTGCTATGTGCAGAATGCAGTGTCTGCCCAGGAAAGCCGTCATGTCGTCCGTTCCCACCCCGCCGGATCCGGCCCGACACAGCCCCGCGGTCCCGGCGCCGTCAGCGGGCTGGCGCCGCGTGTTGCGCCGGCTGGCGCATCTCTACTGGCGTTTCGCCCGGCCGATGACGCTCGGGGTGCGGGCCGCCATCCTGCATCCGGACAAGGGTGTGTTCCTCGTCAAGCACAGCTATGTGGCCGGCTGGCACCTGCCGGGCGGCGGTGTCGAGGCGGGAGAGACCATCTTGGTGTCGATGGCCCGCGAGGTGGAGGAGGAAGCCAACATCGTGGTCATGGGCGAGCCCGTGCTGCACGGGGTGTTTTTCAACGTCCACGCGTCGCGTCGCGACCATGTCGTCGTCTATGTGGTGACCACGTTCACGGAGCGCGGCCCGCGGCTGCCGGACCGCGAAATTATCGCTGCGTCGTTCTTCCCGCTCGACGGGCTTCCCGACGACACCACGCGGGGGACGCGCGAGCGACTCGACGAGATAGCCGGCCGACGGCCGCTGTCCCCGACTTGGTGAGCGGCTTGCGGGGTGCCTCCCGCCCATGCTAGCGCTCGGCGCATAGTCAAGCTGGAGGCGGGCGTGATGCTCGGTGCGCGACGACGAGGGTGGACCGGACGGCACTGACGCGCCGCTGCCGTACCCCCGGCTGTCGCCGGATCCCCTCCTCGCACCCGTGGCCGCTGGCCGCCGGGCGGAGCCTCCACCATGTCAGACCTCTCCCTCGTCCTGCGGCACGAAGTGCCGTCCGACCATCCCGCCATCGACCGGTTGCATGAGCGTGCCTTCGGGCCCGGGCGGTTTGCCCGCACCGCCTATCGGTTGCGCGAGGGTGTCGCCCATGAAGCGTCGCTGTCGTTCACCGCTCTGGTGGGGACCCTGATCGTCGGCTCAATCCGGCTGACGCGGATCCGGATCGGCGCGGAGCCCGGGCTGTTGCTCGGGCCGGTGACCGTCGACCCGGCCTTTACCAGCCGGGGCATCGGCCTGTCGCTCGTCAACCGTTCGCTGGAGGCCGCCCGTGCGGAGGGGCACCGCCTGGTGGTGCTTGTCGGTGACGCGCCGTTCTACGCCCGGGCCGGTTTCGTGCCGGTGCCGCATGGACGGCTCTCGATGCCAGGGCCCGTCGATCCGGGTCGGCTGCTGGTGTGCGAGCTGCAGCCTGGTGCTCTCTCGGGGGTATCGGGCGCCATCCTCCCGGCACGATGAGCGCGATGCGGCGCACGACGCGCGGCCCTGCCGGTGGCCCCTCCGCAACCTCGGTCGGTGCACGGTATCGCTGGTCTGTTCGTCGAGAAGCGAGTGGAGGGCCCCACCCAGGCCCGCAATCAAACTCATTTCATTCGATCGCCCGCTCTTGATCGTTGATTTCGCATCATCTGTGTCCGCCAGCCGGTCCCGGCCTGGCGGGATGATACTTTAGCGGGCCCGGCGTGTGGGGCGCGCCTCGGCCATCCAGGCCGCCAGCAGGCTTGCCGCCAGCAGCGCGAGCCCGAGCAGGCCGAGGAACACCGGGAACACGGCGACACCGCGAACCACCGAGCTGTCCGTGGCCCGGACGGCGATGAAATCGGCTCCGGCATAACGGGTTCCGCCCGCCATGGTGATGATGGAAGGGACGCGCGGCGCGTCGTCGCGGCGTTCAGCGACCCGGCGAACCGAGCCGCCGGTGGCGTCGGCCAGCGGTGCGAGACGACCCAGCGTCGATACCACCTCTTGGTACTCGCGCGGATTGGGGGGGCCGACGCTGACGAAGGCGGTGAGGACACCGTCGCCGAGGCGGTAGAGGCCGGTCTCGGTGACGTCGAGCGTGGCGCGCCAGAGGCCCGGCTGGGCCGCCGTCAGCGTCACCGGCATCACGGCGCCAGAGGGGGCCGTCAGGGACACGGGTGCGACAGTGTCGGCCAGCGACTGGCGCTCCACCGTCACGCTGCTGCCGCGGGCGTGGGCGCGCAGCGCCTCCTCCTCCAGCTCCGGCTCCTTCATCAGCCAGTGGCCAAGCCGGCGGAGAAGGTCGAGATGCGGGCCGCCGCCGCGGAAGTTCCGGGCCCACAACCAGGCATGGTCGGAAAGCAGCAGCGCAACCCGTCCCTTGCCCTCACGCGACAGCACCAGAAGGGGCTTGTCGTCGGCCCCCGACATCAGCGCGTTGCCGGCCTTCACGTCGGCCGAGATCTGGCGGAGCCACTCGCCCCACTGCGGCGGCTTGTGCTCCGAACCCGGCAGGGCGCGGGTGACCGGATGGCGCTCGCCGGTGCCGGTGACCTGCGCCAGGAACGGACGCTCGACGATCTTTCCGTCCGGACGGGCCGGAATGGCGGCGCCCAGTGCCGTGCCGGCCAGCCCCGTGCGGCCGGCGAATTCCGGCCCGGCCGCGACCAGCACGGCGCCGCCGTTGCGCACATAGCGCACGATGTTGGAGAAATAGACCGACGGCAAGATCGACTGGTTGGCGTAGCGGTCGAAGATGATCAGATCGAACTCGGCGATCTTGGTCTCGAACAGTTCGCGGGTCGGAAAGGCGATCAGCGACAGCTCGTTGATCGGCGTGCCGTCCTGCTTCTCGGGCGGGCGCAGGATGGTGAAGTGCACCAGGTCGACATTGGCGTCAGCCTTGAGGATGTTGCGCCAGGTGCGCTCGCCGGCATGCGGCTGGCCCGAGACCAGCAGGACGCGCAGCTTCTCGCGAATGCCCTCGATCGGCACCACCGCCTTGTTGTTGTAGGCCGTGAGCTCGCCCGGCGCTTCCTCGGCCTCGATCTCGATGACATTGGCGCCGCCATGCTCGATGCGCACCGGCAGGCGCAGCACCTCGCCGGGTGCGGCACGGCGGTCGATGATCTGCACTCCGTCGCGGCGCACGAGGACGCGCACCGGATCGGTTGTGCCCGGATCCTCGATGCGCAGGCGGATGATCTGGTCCTTGCCGACGATCCCGAAGCGCGGCGTGTCGATCAGGGCGATACGACGATCGCGCTCGCCGGCATAGCCGGTGACGAGCGCGTGTACGGGCGCGCGGAAGCCCAGCGCTGCGGCCTGCTCGGGCACGTCGTCGATCACGCCATCGGTGATCAGGATGGCGCCGCCGACCCGCTCCTGCGGCACGTCGGACAGGCCCGAGGAGAGGGCCGAGAACAGGCGCGTGCCGTCGGCACCGCCGCCGGCCTCACGCACCTCAATGGTCCGCACCTCGACATTCGACAGGGCGGTAAGCCGCTTCGAGACTGTGTCGAGAACCGCATCGGTCTGGGCCGTCCGGTTCTGCAACCCTTGGGATGCAGATCGATCAACAACAACCGCAACGATATCCTTGAGGCGCTCGCGCTCCTCCTGCACCAGTGACGGATTGGCGAGTGCCGCCAGGAAGGCGATAACCGCGAGGCCGCGCAGCAGCGAACCACGCTGGCGCAGGACGATGGCGAGGATGGCGGCGCCGCCGGCGAATACGGCCAGTGCCAGCAGCAGCGGCAGGGGGACGAGGGGGGACCAGTCGAGAACAGGCATATTACTGACCCAGCCGTTCGAGCAGGGCTGGCACGTGCACCTGGTCGGCCTTGTAGTTGCCGGTCAGCGCATACATCGCGATGTTGACGCCGCCACGGAAGGCGAGCTCGCGCTGGCGCGGACCGCCGGGCACCAGCGGGTAGAGCGGCTCGCCGCGACGGCCAGTCGCCCATGCGGCGGCCAGATCGTTGCCGGTGATGATGATCGGCGACACGCCATCGCCGGCGCGCGCCGGACGCTCCGCATCCGGGCCCTCGCGCGGCAGTGCCTCGATCCAGGTCTGGCCCTCGGTGTAGCGGCCAGGGAAGGTGTCGATCAGGTAGAAGGCTTTGGTGATGACATGGTCGCGCGGGATCGGCTCGAGCTGAGGCACGGCGATGCCGGCAAGGATCTGGCGCAGCGCCTGAGTCTCAGGCGTCGGGGCGGCGCCGGGACGCGATGTCATGGCGTCGCGCGTGTCGAAGATCACGGTGCCGCCGCCCTTCATGAAATCGTCGAGACGGCGGATGGCGGTCTCGCCGGGCAGGGGCCGACCGGCCACGATCGGCCAGTAGATCAGCGGGTAGACGGAGAGCTCGTCGCGCGCCGGGTCGACGCCGGCGGGTTCGGCGGGATCGAGCGCGGTGCGCACCGACAGGAAGCTCGACAGCCCGGCCAGGCCGGCGCGGCTGGTCTCGTCGACCGACGTGTCGCCGCTGAGCACATAGGCGAAGCGTGTCGCCAGCGCCGCGTCGGTCTCCTTGGGGCTCATCGCCGGCCGTTGACCGGCAGCGGGAGCCGGCGGGGTCTGGGCCCCTGCCGGGCTCGGCTGCTGCAGGCTGCCAAGGCCGGCCAGCAGCACAACAGCGGCGGCCGTCGCCGCAGTGCGCCGCGTCCGACGCATGGTCAGACGGCCCGACAGCCACAGCACCGCCAGCGTGTCGAGCGCGAAGCCGAACAGCGCGGCGGCGATGAGCCAGGGCCGCAGGTCGAGCGGAGCGGGACGCACCAGCGGCTCGATGCGGGCACCCAGCGGGCCGGAGTCCAGACGGGCCAGCGTCGCATCGCCAGACAGCGTGTTCACCGCCACCGGCGCATCCGGCGAGCCATAGAAGCCCGGCGGGTGATCCTGCGTTGCGATCAGCGAGCCTGTCAGCGCGATGGGGCGGGCCGTTGCCGGCGGGCTGCGGAAAGCACCGAAACCGTCCAGCGTCCGCAGCGCGGCGACCGAGACCGGCGCGCCGGAGGCTGCACGGGCTTGGCCATCGCTGACGCCCGCAAGGTTCACGACCCGGCGCAGCATATCGACGAAAAGGCCGGAAAGCGGCAGGTTCGACCAGGTGGTATCGGCCGTCACATGCACGAGGACAACGAGCCCCTGGCCACGTCGCTCGGCCGTGATGATGGGTGTGCCGTCCGCGAGCGCGGCCCAGGTCTTGCGTGGCAGATCGAGGTCGGGCTCGGCCAGAAGCTGGCGGGTAATGCCGACATCCTTAGGCAGAGTCAGCCCGAAGAACGGGCTCGACCGCTCGAACGGCGCCAGCGTGCGGGGCGTATCCCAGGACAGGGCTCCCCCCAGCGCGCGGCCGCCTCGGCGCAGCCGCACCGGCACAAGATCGTCATTGGTGGCAGCGGCAAGCCTGTTGCCGGCAAAACGCAACACGAGGCCGCCCTCGTCCACATAGGTGGCGAGGCGCTGGCGAAGATCCGCCGGCAGGGTACCGATATCAGCCAGCACCAGCATCGACACACGCTCGTCGAGCAGCACCCGGATGGCTTCGGCCGGGCCCATGCGCGGCTCGCGAAGGTCGGCGTAGGGGCCCAGTGCGCGCGCCACATAGTAGGTCGGCGAGAGCAGTGGCTGTGCTGTGTCGGCCGTCCCACCCGAGACGAGGCCGATGCGCCGTCGGCGGTTGGACTCGTCCACGAGGGCGACGGCGCCGGCGGTGCGCTCGCCGACGATGTCGAGGCGGGCGATCTCGTTGCGCAGGTCGACAGGCAAGGTCAGGAGCGCACGGGCTTCGGTGGCGCTGCCCGCAAAAGCGAAGGGCGCTTCGCCGAGCGGCAGGCCGCGTCGGTCGCTGGCGCGGATGACGCCCGTGTCGCGGCCATTGGCCTCGGCCCGCAGCACCCGCGTTCCGAGGCCCGCGGCGGAATTCTCGACACCGGCCAGGGCCAGCGGACGGGCCGCCGTGGCGGTCAGGACCGTTATGGGGCGCCCGGCGGCGAGCCGTCCCAGCGCGGCGACGAAGCCGGCGCCTCCGCCGGCGGTCATGCCGTCCGACACCCAGACGATCTCGGCGGTTTTCTCCCGGTCGAGGAACCGCTGCAGAGGCAGCACCGCGGCCAGCCGGTCGGGAGTGTGGGGCACGGGCACGAGCGCGCGCAGCCGGTCGAGCGCCGCGCCGGCGTCGCCGAGCGGGATCTCGGGAGCAACCTCTCCGGTCCCCGCGATGGCCACAGCGCGCCCGTCCCGGGCCGCACCGCGGATCAGCGATTCGGCCGCGGCGACGCGGTCGGTCCAGTCGCCGGCGGCTGCCCAGCCATCATCGACGATGAGCAACAACGGACCGGCTCCGGCGGCGCCGGGCTTGCCGGCGTTCCAGATCGGGCCCGCCATGGCGAGGATGACGAAACCGGCGATCAGCAAGCGCAGGGCGAGCAGCCACCAGGGCGTGCGCGCCGGCGTCTGCTGCTGCGGCACGAGGTCGAGGATCAGTCGCAGCGGCGGAAAATCGATCCGGCGGGGCTGCGGCGGGGTGACGCGCAGCAACAGCCAGAGTGCCGGCAGGGCGGCAGCAGCCAGCAGGACGGCGGGAGCAGAAAAGCCGAGCGGCAGGAACTCGAACATGCCTAGCCTCCCGTTCCGGTGCGGGCCGAGAGGTCACCCCGGTCGGCGATGCGGGCCGCCAGCGCCAGCAGGGCGTCGGACACGGGTCGGTCGGTGCGATGCACCGCGAAGGTCCAGCCACGGCCGGCGCAGGCCTCCCGCAGTGCGGCGCGATGCGCCTCAAGGCGGGCCAGCACCCGCTCGCGAAAGGCGCCGGCGTCGCCGACGCGCAGCGTCTCGCCGCCCTCCAGCTCGGCCAGCACGGCCTGTCCCTCGAACGGAAACGTCTCCTCGACAGGGTCGAGCACCATCACCACATGGCCGCGGGCGCCGCGCGCAGACAGCCCGTTGATCCGCGCCGCGATGTCCGCGGGCGGGCTCAGGCAGTCACTGATCAGCACCGCTTCGGTCATTGGCGCGAGCGTCACCGCCGGAGGCAGGTCAAGCGGCAGGCGGTCGGCCGCCAGAGCCTCGGCCAGCCGGTCGACAATGCTGCGGCTCGCGAGCGGCGTCGTCAGGCCGAGATGGCCGACACGCTCGCCGCCACGCACCAGGAGATCGGCAAGGGCCAGCCCCAGCACGAGCGCGCGGTCGACCTTTGGTGCCTGGGCGAGGGTGGAGGCGTAGCCCATGGAGGCGGACCGGTCGATCCACATCCACACCGTGTGGGCAGCCTCCCACTCGCGCTCGCGCACATAGTGCCGGTCGTCGCGTGCGGAGCGGCGCCAGTCGATCCGGCTGGCCGGCTCGCCGGAGGTGAAGGTGCGGAACTGCCAGAAGCTCTCGCCCTGGCCGGCCTGGCGCCGGCCATGGATGCCATGGGCGGCCGTGGCGGCGATGCGCCGCGCCTCGATGGTCAGGCGGGGCAGGCGGCGCGCAAGGTCCAGCGCGCCGTTGGCATGTCGTGTCCCGACGGCGCGTTCCGTGCTGTCGAGGACGCGGGTCTTGGCCATCAGGCGATCCGCCCGACGAGCCGGGCGATGATGTCGCGGATCGTCTCACCCTCGGCGCGGGCCGAGAAGGTCAGCGCCATGCGGTGCTTCAGCACCGGCTCGGCGAGCGCCGCAACGTCGTCCAGCGACGGGGCGAGCCGGCCCTGGATCAGGGCGCGGGCGCGCACCGCCAGCATCAGTGCCTGGCCGGCGCGCGGCCCCGGACCCCATGCCAGAAGGCTGGCGACCGACGGGTCGCCGCCATCGGGACGGGCCGAGCGGACAAGTTTCACGATTGCGTCAACGACGCTCTCGCCCACGGGCAGCCGTCGCAGCAGCCGCTGCGCCGCCATCAGCTCCTCGGCGGTCATCGCCGGGCGGGCCTTGACGTCGGTTTCGGCCGTGGTCTCCAGCAGAATGCGGCGCTCGGTCGCGCTGTCGGGGTAGCCGACGTCGATCTGCATGATGAAGCGGTCAAGCTGGGCCTCGGGCAGCGGATAGGTGCCCTCCTGCTCGATCGGGTTCTGGGTGGCGAGGACATGGAACGGGCGCGGCAGGTCATGGCTCTCACCCGCCACTGTCACCTGGTACTCCTGCATCGCCTGCAGCAGGGCCGACTGGGTGCGCGGGCTGGCACGGTTGATCTCGTCGGCCATCAGCAGCTGCGCAAAGATCGGGCCCTTGATGAAACGGAAGGCACGGCGGCGGTCGGCCGTCTCTTCCAGAACTTCGGAGCCGAGCACATCCGACGGCATCAGGTCGGGCGTGAACTGGATGCGGCGGGCCTGCAGGCCCAGCACGATGCCGAGCGTCTCGACAAGCTTGGTCTTGGCCAAGCCCGGTACGCCGACGACGAGACCGTGGCCGCCGGCCAGGATCGTCACGAGGGCGTTCTCGACGACCTGCTCCTGGCCAAACACGACCTTGCCGATGGCCGCACGGGCAAGCCCGATCTGTTCGACGGCCGCATCGGCGGCGCGCACGGCCAACTCGTCGATCGTGGCGGGGGTTGAGATGTCGACGCTCATTCTGGCCTCGCTGCTGGTCGGCGCAACGGCGCGGACCCGGTCATGGGAGTGTCACCTGCGAAGCGTGCCAGCATCAAGCGTGCCCGTCGCCGCAGATGGTCGAAGCCGGCCGCATCCCCACACGATTTCGTGGGATCGCGTCGCAGCATGAGCGCATGGACGCGCACGCCGGCCCGGAGCCCAGGTGTCCGATCCGCCGCACCTGCAGGCTGGCGCGGCCTTGGGGCGAAACCGTGGCGGCGCGCAACTCAGTCGGCGCTGGGCAGGCGCCGGATGGTGAACTCGATGCGGCCGTCGCCGAGCTCCCGCCACCACTCGATCTCGGTCATGTAGGCGGCCTTCGGAAACGCACAGAAGGCCTCCCGCGCCTTGGCGCGGGCCTCGTCGCGCGGCAGCGTGAAGGTTTCGCGCTGCCAGGTGCCGTCGCTTTGGGCCGAGCGCCGGGCGGATTGTGCCCCGCGGCCAGCCAGGCGGCGCGCCAGGTCGAGCGGTCGGATCGGGTCCCGGCCCATCGCAACGTCTCTGCCGAAGCCTGCCGCCGGCTTCCTGCGTCAGTCTAGCGCGGGCCGGCCGGGAAGGGGAGTCGAGTCTCCGTCCGCGGCGATGGCGGCATCGAGCAGCGCCACCTGCCGGGCGGCGTCCTCGGGGAAGTCCGCGGCCACCCAGGCGGCCTCGGCGCGGGCCAGGATACGGCCGATCTGCGGACCCGCAGGGATGTCCCGGGCCAGCAGATCCGCCCCGGACCACGGGCAGCGCGGCAATGGATCGTCAAGAACGCGGGCAGCCCTCGCTGCTTCCCTGGGCAGGGGCCAGGCGCCGGCGCGGGCGGCGGACAGCCGCAGGCCGTCGCGCACGGCCGCGACCCCGTGCCGGTAGCCCAGGGCGCGCAGGCGATCGGTTCCTGTGCTGGCAGTGGCGTTGTGCAGGGCCGCCAGCACGAGGGCGGCGGCCTCCAGCCGGCCGGTGTCGGCATTGGACAGGCGCAGCCGCTCCTGCAGGCGCAGCGCGTCGTCGCGGCTATAGAGTGCGAGCGCGGCGAGGCCGAGCACGGGGTCAGGGGCACTCTCCGCGGCAAGGGTCGCGAAGGCACCGGTGTCGGGGGCGGTGGCGAGGATGCGGTCGAGAAACCCTGCGTCTGCCACCTCCTGAAGCATGGCTGCAGCCCGGCGCGCCGCCAGTAGCTTGAACAGCTCGGTGCGGATGCGCTCGGCCGAGAGGCGCGCGAGCCCGTCACGCTGGCGCAGGGCGGCGTTGAGCGCGGCGCGGTCCAGCGGTCCCTCGCCATAGGCGGCGTGGAAGCGAAACAGCCGCAGGATGCGGAGATAGTCCTCGCGGATGCGCTGCTCCGGATCGCCGATGAACCGCACCCTGCGGGCGGCGAGATCGGGAAGGCCGCCCACCGGATCGGTGATGGTTCCGTCGGCGGCCGCATAGAGCGCGTTGATGGTGAAATCCCGCCGCTGCGCGTCCCGGGCGAAGTCGCGGCCGAACACGACCGTTGCGCGCCGACCGTCGGTGGCGATGTCCTGGCGCAGGGTGGTGACCTCGACGGGAACGCCGGCGACCAGCAGCGTCACGGTGCCGTGCTCGATTCCCGTCGGCACGGCGCGCAAGCCCGCCTCCGCGGCACGGCGGAGCACGATCTCGGGCGCCGCCGTGGCGGCGATGTCCAGATCGCCACTTGGCAGGCCAAGCAGGGTGTTGCGCACGGCGCCGCCGACCAGTCGCGCCTCCTCGCCGTCACGGTTGAGCAGGGCCAGAACGGCTGCCGCTGCCGGGCTCGACTGCGGCCCGTCGGCCGGGAGACGGGCCGCAGCGGTTGTCATTCGACCCGGCCGGGCACGAAGCGCCCGCCCTCCATGTGGGCCGGCACGTAACGACCGGTATGCCGCTCGGCGAAGACACCGGTCCACAGCAGCCAGCCGCTGGCACAGACAAGCCCGGCGATCACCAGCCAGGAGACGTTGCCGTCCCAGTGGATGCGGGCCAGCGGCGTGCGTCGTCGCGCAGTCAGCCACAGCGCAAACAGCGCGAAAGGCAGGGCGAAGAGCAACACCTCCTCGATCAGGACACGGGTCATGGCGCGTAGAGCCTTTCATACATGTTGCGCAGGATGCCGGCCGTTGCGCCCCAGATGTAATGGTCGCCGAACGGCATCGCGTAATAGTGGCGCACCTTGCCTTTCCACTCGCCCGAATGGGTCTCATGGTTGCCGGGCGACATCAGAAAGGCGAGCGGCACCTCGAAGACGATCTCGACCTCGTCGCTGTTGACGATCAACGGCGCGCCGGGATCGACGATCGCCAGAACGGGGGTGATGTGGAAGCCGGTGCCCGACAGATAGGGGTCGAGATAGCCCAGCGGCCGCACCGCGGTGGAGGCCAGCCCGATCTCCTCGCGGGCCTCGCGCAGCGCAGCGGCGAGCGGGTCTTCACCGGGATCCATCTTGCCGCCCGGGAAGGCGACCTGCCCGGAATGATCGCGCAGATGCGAGGCGCGCCGGGTGAGCAGGACACTGGCCTCGCCCGGGCGGGCGAGCACCGGGATCAGTACCGCAGCGCGCCGCAGGTACTGGTCTGGACCCGGCCGCATGTCGGGGATCAGATCATGATCGCCGCGCGAATCGGGGCGGATCGCGCCGTCAGGGGCGACCAAGGTCAGTATCGCAGCGGCGCGCGCTTCCAGCGCTTCGGGCGCGAAGGCATGGGGGGAGACGACCGCGGTCACGTCAGGCCCGCGATCTCGTCGGCGTCCGCCATGGCGAAGAAGGCGCCGGCCGATGCGATGCCAAAGCGCGCACGTCCGTCGACGACCCGTTCCTCGCCGAGCGCGACGAGATCGTAGAACACCGCCCGCGTCACCCGCGCCCAGAGCCCGCCGCGGACCCGCACATAGGGCCGCAGCCCATCCGTGGCTTCGCGCTCGAATCGCAATTCGTGGTTGTCGTCCACGGTCACCACATCATCGACATTGGTGCGAAAGCCGATCCGCCGGGCCTCGCCCTCCCCGTCGACCGACATCTCGACCGCCAGGAACGGCGCGTCCTCGACGGTGATCCCGACCCGCTCGACCGGTGTCACCAGGACGAAGCGGTCAGGGTCCCTGCGCAGGATGGTCGAGAATAGCCGCACCAGCGCGGGGCGGCCGATGGGGGAGCCGGCGTAGTACCAGGTGCCGTCGGCGGCGATGCGCATGTCGATCTCGCCGCAATAGGCGGGGTTCCACAGGTGTACCGGCGGCAGGCCCCTGCCCCGCGCAGCGGCGCGCGCGCCCTCGGTCAGCGCGTCGAGTGCGGGTGGCCTGGGGGCATCGGCGGACATGGACGGAAGATAGGACCAAGCGGCGGGGAATGCGAGGCGGGTCGGCACGCGGTCGCGAGGACGGCGCCGCGGTCCTGCAACGGGATGCGCCAGGCCGGTGGCCTGGCGCACGCCTTCGGGGGCTTCCGCCTCACGCGGTTAAGTAGTCGTTGTGATTGTTCCAGGTGGCCAGCAGGTACGAGTAATCGACCGGTTCCTGGTAGTCGGGACCGTGCTGGGCGGCGGCAGCCAGGGAGAAGCCCTCCATGTCATGGTGGGGCAAGAACTCCCGGAGAAGCTTCCCGTCGTCCCCGAGCCCGAACGCCTGCAGCAGGGCTCCGGCCTCGCCGGGGACGGCAAAGTCGAAGGCGTCGAGCCTGTCGAGCAGGGTCCCGAGCTTGCCCAGACCCGACGACGTGCTGCCCGCATCCTCTCCGAGCAATCGGCCGATCAGGTTCTTGTCGAGGCCCAGGTTGTCGGGCAGCGCGGTGTCGCCCTTGCCGAGCAATGCTCCGATCATGGCATGGGGGTCCGCTACGCTCCCGGTACCCTGCTCGGGATCGGTTAGAAAGTGCTTACCAATCCAGTCCAGAATTGCGTCCACGATGAACCCGGCCTCGGACTGCCCGTCTAATTTGTGGGCAGCGTCGACCGCTTTCTTGTGGTTGTTGGATCCGGATTCATCGTGGGTGTCCTCCCATTTCTGGAGCGTGTTGGCTTTATGAAAGGCCTCTTTCTGCGCCTTCATCTTCTCCTGGTTGGCCTCCCACGACTTGACGCCGTCCTTGTCGCTCCACACTTCCCATGACAGGCCCCCGGGGCCGCCGTTCGGGAGGTGGGCGGGCGTCTCGCCGGCTCCGCCGGGCAGGATGGCGGCGGGGGGAGCCCAGAACGGATTGGCCGCGCCATCCTCGCCGCTCCAGTAGCCGATCTCACCGTGCTTGACCGGCATCTTCCCTGGATCGGGCGGCGAGACGTCGTTCAGGATGTCGTCGCCGGGGTTGACCGTGAGGGAAATCACGCCGCCCGTCTTGGGCGAGGTCCCGGTGCCGGTCTCCGGCAGGGTCTGGCGCGGCGCAGTCCGGCCGTCATCGGTGAAGCGTTGTATTAAGTCGAATTCGGAGAGTTCCGGGTAATTCCCAAAAAAGGCGGGATCGATCTGGCGTTCAGTATTTTTGATCATGACTTGATCTCCAGCTTTTCCAACTTGGCCGGCTATCGGCTCTGGAGACAAGTATTGATTTCTTGTTTGCTTCGTTGATGTGCCAAATGTCACATCATCACCGTCGGCCCTTTTTCGACCAGGTTCGGGAGCGCGGCGGGGCAAGGGCGTGGAAGCGTCCGGGCACGCAGGACCGGGCGACGGCAGTCGAGGGGGAGAGGGAAGGCGGGGCAGCGTGGCGCGCGGTGTGGCGCCGCGCTGCCGCTAAGGCCAGCGCACACGCGGCGGCATGCTCGACAGGATCGAGTCGACATTGCCGCCGGTCTTGAGGCCAAAGATGGTGCCGCGGTCGTACAGCAGGTTGAACTCGACATAGCGGCCGCGGCGGACGAGCTGTTCCTCGCGGTCGGCCGCGGTCCATTCGGTCGACCTGTTTGCGCGCACGATGGCCGGATAGGCCGCGCGAAACGCCTCGCCGACCTCGCGGGTAAAGGCGAGGTCCGCCTCCCAGTCGCCACTGGCGTGGTAGTCGTAGAAGATGCCGCCGATGCCGCGCGGCTCGTTGCGGTGCTTGAGGTGGAAATACTCGTCGCACCACGCCCGGTAGCGCTCATAGGGCGCGATCGCCGCATGGGCATCGCATGCACCCTTCATCGCCGCATGGAACGCCCGCGAGTCGGGGTGGTCCTGCGTCCTGCGGCGGTTGAGGACGGGGGTGAGGTCGGCGCCGCCGCCGAACCACGCCTTGGTGGTGGCGACGAACCGGGTGTTCATGTGCACCGTCGGCACGAAGGGGTTCCACGGGTGGGCGATCAGCGAGATGCCCGAGGCCCAGAAGCGCGGATCCTCCGCCGATCCGGGGATCTGGCCGCGGAACTCGGGCGCGAATTCGCCAAACACCGTCGAGATGTGGACGCCGACCTTCTCGAACACCCGGCCGTGCATCAGGCTCATCTCGCCGCCGCCACCGGGTGCCCCGGAATGGTCGGTCCGCGACCAGGCGGTGCGGACGAAGCGGCCGGCGGTGGCGGCAGGCGCCTCCGGATCGAACGGGCCGGTTGCCTCATCCTCCAGGGCCTCCAGGTCGGCGCAGATGCGATCGCGCAGCGTGCGGAACCAGGCGGACGCGGCCACCTTGCGGCGCTCCAGTTCGGCGGGCTCGGGCAGGGGGATCGCAGGCGCGGCATGGCTCATCGTCAGGTCTCCGTCGTCGCGGTGGGGAAGGCGCCCGTCTGGCGCAGAGCTTCCCCCAGGATCATGGCCGCCGCCACCGCCACGTTGAGCGAGCGGAGCGCCGGGTGCATCGGAACGCGGATGCGGGCGTCCGCCGCATCGTGAACGGCGTCAGGTACGCCGGCCGACTCGCGCCCGAGCAGGATGACATCGTCGGGGCGGAAGTCGAAAGTCACGTGCGGCTGCGCGGCGCGGGTGGTGGCGAGGACCAGCCTGCCACCATCCTCCGCTCGCCACGCGCAGAATGCATCCCAGGACAGATGCCGCTGCAACGCCACGGCGTCGAGATAGTCCATGCCGGCCCGTCGGAAGGCCCTGTCGGACACCGGAAACCCGGCCGGCTCGATGATGGCGGCCGGAACACCGAGGCAGGCGGCCATGCGCAGCACCGTGCCGGTGTTCTGGGGAATGTCGGGCTGGAACAGGACGAGACGCAACGGCACGGGAATTCTCCGGGTGCGGGCGGCGCCCGACCCTCAGCTTTCGCACTATAGACAACTCCCCGACTGCGTGCGAAACAGCCGCCGCGCGGCGACTCCGGGTCGCATTGCGCGCTGTCTCCCATGCGCGCATAGGTCCCCCGGACAGCCGAACCCGTTCGAACGACCGCCAGGCCCTCAAGCGGTGTCCGGCGCAGGCGCGAGGTGACGAAGGTGGCAACCAACACGACGGCCGCAGGCGCGGTCGAGCCGACCCGGCGGGACTTCCTTTTCATTGCGACCGGTGCCGTGGGCGCAGTCGGAGCAGCCGCGGCGATCTGGCCGTTCGTCTACCAGATGGCTCCTGATGCGGCGACGATTGCGGCAGGTGCCCCGGTCGATTTCGACCTCACGCCGGTGGCCGAGGGGCAGATCGTCAAGCTGTTCTGGCGCGGCAAGCTGATCTTCGTGCGCCACCGCACGCCGGCAGAGATCAAGTCGGCCGAGGACGTCAATCTCGCGTCGCTGCCCGATCCGCAGGCCGACTCGGCACGGGTGAAGCCCGGCAAGGCGCAGTGGCTCGTGGTCTTTGGCAGCTGCACTCATCTGGGCTGCGTGCCGCTCGGCAACGAGGGTGCCTATCAGGGCTGGGCCTGCCCCTGCCACGGATCGATTTTCGACACGTCCGGACGCATCCGGCAGGGCCCGGCGCCGACCAACCTGCCGGTGCCTCCCTACGCCTTCCTTTCCGACAGCAAGATCCAGATCGGCTAAGCCGCAGAGGCCGGACCCACCATGAGCGGACATTCCACCTACGTACCCAAGAGCGCCTTCGGCAAGTGGTTCGAAAGCCGCCTGCCGATCGTCGGCCTCATGCACTCGTCATTCATCGTGTTCCCCAATCCGCGGAACCTGAACTATCTCTGGACCTTCGGCGGCATCCTGGCGTTCATGCTGGTGTCGCAGATCATCACCGGCGTCGTGCTGGCGATGCACTACACCCCGCAGGCCGACCTCGCCTTCCTGTCCGTCGAGCACATCATGCGCGACGTGAACTACGGCTGGCTGATCCGCTACCTGCACGCCAATGGCGCGTCGATGTTCTTCATCGCCGTCTACATCCACGTTTTCCGCGGCCTCTACTACGGCTCCTACAAGGCGCCGCGCGAGGTGCTGTGGATCCTCGGCGTCATCATCCTGTTGCTGATGATGGCCACGGCCTTCATGGGATACGTCCTGCCGTGGGGCCAGATGAGCTTCTGGGGCGCCACCGTCATCACCAACCTGTTCTCGGCCTTCCCAGTCGTCGGTGAGACCATCGTGTCGTTCCTGTGGGGCGGCTTCGCTGTCGGCAACCCGACGCTGAACCGGTTCTTCTCGCTGCACTACCTGCTGCCGTTCATGATCGCCGGCGTTGTCGTGCTTCACATCTGGGCGCTGCATGTTCCCGGGTCGAACAATCCGGCGGGCGTCGAGCCGAAGACAGAGAAGGACACACTGCCTTTTCATCCGTATTTCACGGTCAAGGACGCCTTTGTGCTCGTCCTTTTCCTGATGTTCTTTTCATATTTCGTGTTCTACACGCCGAACTTTCTCGGCCATGCCGACAACTACATCCCGGCCGATCCGGCCGTGACGCCTGCCCACATCGTGCCCGAGTGGTACTTCCTGCCGTTCTACGCGATCCTGCGCGCCATCCCGGACAAGCTGATGGGCGTGCTGGCCATGTTCGGTTCGATCGCCGTGCTGGCCTTCGTGCCGTGGCTCGATACGTCCAAGGTCAAGTCGGGCTCCTACCGACCGCTGTTCCGCCAGTTCTTCTGGGTGTTCGCCATCGTGTGCGTCCTCCTCGGATGGCTCGGCGCCAAGCCGCCGGAGGGTGGCTACGTGATCGCATCGCGGCTGCTGACGGCCTACTACTTCGCCCACTTCCTCATCGTGCTGCCGCTGCTCGGCCTGTTCGAGACGCCGCGGCGCCTGCCGGCCTCGATCGCCGAGGCCGTGCTGGGCAAGGGGGGATCGGCGAATGCGATGGCGGCCGGTGCCGCCGCTGCGCCGAACACCAGGGGCTGAGCGGGGACCTGTCATGATCAAGACCACACGAGCCGGCCTTGTCGCCGGCGCCCTGGCCCTCGGCCTGTTCGCTGCAGCCCCGGCACTTGCGGCCGGTGCAGTCGAGGTGCCCCCCCGCCAGAGCTGGAGCTTTGCCGGTCCGTTCGGCCAGTTCGACGCCACGCAGCTTCAGCGCGGCTTCAAGGTCTACCGCGAGGTCTGCGCAAACTGCCATTCGATGAGCCTCATCGCGTTCCGCAACCTGTCGGCGCGTGGCGGTCCCGAATTCTCTGAAGGGCAGGTCCGCGCGCTCTCGGCCGAGTTCAAGGTGAAGGACGGGCCCAACGAGTCCGGCGACATGTTCGAGCGGCCCGGACGCCCGGCGGACCGGATTCCGGCTCCCTTCGCCAACAAACAGCAGGCCCAGGCTGCCAATGGCGGTGCCTATCCGCCGGACCTGTCGGTGATCGCCAAGGCGCGCACCTACGAGCGCGGTTTTCCCTGGTTCGTGTTTGACATCGTCACCCAGTTCCAGGAGCAGGGCCCCGACTATTTGACGGCGCTGCTGATGGGTTATTCCGATCCGCCGGCTGGCTTCGATGTGCCGGCTGGCAAGTACTACAACAAGTATTTCCCGGGCCACATCATCTCGATGCCGGCGCCGGTTGCCGACGGTCAAGTCGACTATCCGAAGGACGCCAATGGCCGTCCCCAGGCGCCTGAGACGACGGCACAGTATGCCAAGGACGTGACGGCGTTCCTGATGTGGACGGCGGAACCGCACCTCGAGGCGCGCAAGCAGCTCGGCCTCAAGGTGATGCTGTTCCTGCTCGTGTTCGCGAGCCTGCTCTACTACACGAAGAAGAAGATCTGGTCGAAGGTCGAGGGTCATGCCCAAGCGTGAGCGAATCCCGCCCTGTTCGACGAAGAAGGCCCCGGAGACGGGGCCTTTTTGCTGACGGGGTCTGCTTTTTCGGCCGTCCTGAAGGATAATCTCCACGTTTGCCAGGCAGGCTCTCGTCGAGGGCCGCGGTGGTGCTGTCCTGTCCCTCCGGGAGCCGAGAATGGCGGGCGCCGACCTGTGGGCGTTGCTCAAGAGTTCCGTCACGCTCATCGCTGACCAGACCGTGGTCGGCATTGCTGCGTTCGTGCTGCTGCGCTTCGGAGCACGCCTGTCCGGGTTGCGAAGTTCGCTGGGCAGCATGGCCGCCGGCGGCCTCGCCACCCTGGTCATCACGCGCGACGCGGCTGGCCTCCATGTGCACCCGGGCTTGCTTCTGCTCATTGGCCTGTCGGTTGTTCTTTTCGCCGCCATGGTGGGCGTCATGGCCGTGCTGAAACGATCCGAGGACGCCTGATCCGCCGCAGGCGAAAGGGCGGATATCTCTGCAGCGTGACAATGACTGCGGCATCGTCCACATCTGGCAGAGTTTTCGCATCGAGACGATGCGATCCGGGAGGGCGACGATGGCGAAGGCGGTTCTGGGGATCATCGGCGGATCGGGCATCTATGACCTGCCCGGTCTGGAGGACGTGCGCGAGGAGGCCGTGCAGGGCCCGTGGGGCCCGCCCTCCGACGTGCTGCGTCGCGGCCGGCTCGGGACAACCGAGATCGTCTTCCTGCCGCGCCATGGCCGCGGCCACCGACTGCCGCCGTCCGACATTAATTACCGCGC
This sequence comes from Methylobacteriaceae bacterium, assembly GCA_040380755.1. Taxonomy (GTDB): domain Bacteria; phylum Pseudomonadota; class Alphaproteobacteria; order Rhizobiales; family Beijerinckiaceae; genus Alsobacter. The sequence goes on from JBEIIL010000021.1 coordinate 29,347, forward strand.
CAATATCGACGCGCTGAAGCGTGCCGGGGTCACCGACATCGTGTCGCTGTCGGCCTGCGGGTCGTTCAAGCCCGAGCTGGTACCGGGCCTGTTCGTGCTGGTCGACCAGTTTGTCGACCGCACCCACCGCCGCGAAAGCAGCTTCTTCGGGACGGGCTGCGTCGCCCATGTGTCGATGGCACATCCGGTGGGCCCGAAGCTGGTCGAGCGGCTGCTGGCGGCGGCTGCCGCCGAGGATATCGCCATCCGCAAGGGCGGGACCTATGTGTGCATGGAGGGGCCGCAGTTCTCCAGCTACGCCGAATCCACGACCTACCGGCACCTTGGTTACGACGTCATCGGCATGACGGCGATGCCCGAGGCCAAGCTCGCGCGCGAGGCGGAGATCACCTATGCGACGCTGGCCATGGTGACAGACTACGACTGCTGGCATCCCGAGCATGACGCTGTCGACGTCAAGTCGGTGCTGGAGGTGATGCACCACAACATCGAGAAGGCGCGCAGGATGGTGGCGAGGCTGGCGCTGGGCTTTCCGCAGGATCGTGAGGAATGCCCTGCCGGCTCGCATCGGGCGCTCGACTACGCCATCATGACTGCCCCCGCCATGCGTGACCCGGCGCTGGTGGCACGCCTCGACGCGGTCGCCGGCCGTGTCCTCGGCGCGTGATCGGAGCCTGCAATGACCCTTCCGTTCGATCTGGCGGCCTCGATCCGCACCATTCCCGACTATCCCAAGCCTGGAATCCTGTTCCGCGACATCACCACCCTGCTGGGCGATCCGCGGGCGTTCCGGCGCACCATCGACGAGCTGGTCCAGCCCTATGCGGGGCTGAACGTGGCCAAGATCGCCGGCATCGAGGCGCGGGGCTTCATCCTCGGCGGTGCCGTGGCACACCAGCTCTCCGCCGGATTCGTGCCGATCCGCAAGAAGGGCAAGCTGCCGCACACGACCGTGTCGATTGCCTACTCGCTCGAATACGGCCTCGACGAAATGGAAATGCATGAGGACGCCGTGGCTCCGGGCGAGCGCGTCATCCTCGTGGACGACCTGATCGCCACGGGTGGAACGGCCACGGCCGCCGTGCAGCTTCTGCAGAAGCTGGGCGCCGAGGTGGTGGCGGCGGTGTTTGTCGTCGACCTGCCTGATCTTGGCGGGGCGGACCGTATTCGCGCCATGAGCGTCCCGGTCCGCACGCTGGTGGCCTTCGCGGGCCACTGAGGCGCGCTCAGCCGGGGCGGCGCTGCCAGAAAGCCGATCCCTCGAAGCTGAACACGAGTACGCCGTTCTGGTTGTGACCGGTGTTCTCGTGCCGGGCAATGCCCCAGCCCGGGCGGCTGGCCGTGGCCCGGCCGCCCACATAGGTGGACCGGTAGGTGATGGTGTCGCCGGCAAAGACCGGCGCTGGCCATTTCAGCTCGCGGAAGCCCGGCGAAGGTCCGATACCGGGAAGGCGTTCACCCGCCGCGAGCGCGGCAGCGACGCTGGCGCTGCGATGGGCCACCATCAGCCGCATCCAGATGGCCGCCGTGTGCCAGCCCGAGGCGCAGAGGGCGCCGAAATGGCTGTCGCGTGCCGCCACCTCGTCGATGTGGAAGGGCTGCGGATCATAGGCGCGCGCAAACGCGATGATGTCGGCGGCCGTGAACAGGTGGCTGCCGAGTTCGGCGACGGTGCCGGGGACCAGATCGTCCAGATAGGCGCTCATGCGCCTGCTCCGCCGGTACGCCGACCGAAGATGATGCTGTTGACCTGCTCGAGCACGGGTTCGCCATTCTGGTTCAACACCTCGAAGCAGAAGCGCACATAGCCGCGGTCGTCGCGCGTCCGGGAGGGGCGAGCCTCGAGGATGGTCTCGCGGACGCTCAGCGTGTCGCCGGCGCGGACCGGGCGGAGCCATTTGACCGCGTCGATGCCGGGAGCGCCCATGCCGGCGCTGTCCAGGATGAAGTCGTCGGCGATCATCCGCATCAGCAGCGCGCAGGTGTGCCAGCCCGAGGCTGCGAGTCCACCCAGAAGGGTCTTTTCCGCCGCCACCTCGTCGAGATGCATCGGCTGCGGATCAAAGCTCGTTGCGAAGGCGATGAGCTCGTCGCGGCTCAGGGTGCTGGACCCGTAGGTGCGTACCGTGCCGGGCACGAAATCCTCAAAGTAGAGCCTAGGCATGGGCGCCTCCCGATCGCTTGCATCCTACCAGATGCCATCCCGGGCGCGACAGGCCACCCACGCTTCAGAAGCGGTGCACACAGGTGTTGGACAGCGAAAGGCGCGCTGCGTCCCTTGCGGAGAAGCGGACGGTTCCGGCCTATCGGGGCGGCTTGGGAGAGGGAACGCTCCTTGGCGCGATCCGGCCCTCACGCCACTGCTCGACAGACATTGTCGGGAGATCGAAATAGTCGCGTGTCGACGCATATCCCTGGCCGCCCATCCGGCCGACGGCATCCAGAGCAACCGGATCGACCTGGTGGTTGGCGGGATTGACCGTGCTGGTGTGAAAATGCGCAAACACCACCTCACCGAGAATGATCTCGCGCGACGAGCCGATGCTGAGCGTCGTGTGATGCCGGCATTCGAAGGCCGCCGGCGCTTCGCGAATCCACGGGCTTTGAACTTTGACACCCGGCATCGCGGTCAGTCCCGCCTCGCGCAGTTCGTCGATATCCGGCCCAAACGGCACGGCGCAGACGTTCATCGCCGCCAGAATGGCGTCCGAAACGACATTGACCGTGAAGACAAGGCTGTCGCGGACATTGCGCCCGGTGTCCTTTTGCGCACCTGTCGGGCGATATTCGACGCCGAGGGCCAGGATGGCCGGATCGGCCGAAAGGCAGTTGAAGAAGCTGAACGGCGCGGCGTTCGCAACACCGTCCCGCGAGATCGTCGTCACGAGCGCGATGGGCCGCGGGACGACCGCGCCGATCAGCAGCTTGTAGCGCTCCCGCGGGGTGAGCTGGCCGAAGTCGAAGGTGGTGATGGCGACCTTTGCCTCAGGTTCCGTCGGCACGTGCGGCTGGGAGAGTGCGTCCGGGACCTGGTTCATGACGGGGCAAGTCCCTCGTTGCGGGCGTAAGGCGCGAGCAGATCGCGGATGTCGCCTGAGACCCGTGGTGCAAGCACGGCACGGGCGGCGACGGCTTCAAGATGGTGGTCCATGAGCGTGCAGGCGCGCCCGTCATCGCCTGACTGTAGCGCTGCGATGATCTGCCGATGCTCGTTGACCGCACATTCCGACGAATGGGGGCGTCCATAAAGCGCCAGGATCAGGGAGCAGCGCGAACAGACCTCATGCACATAGCGGATGAGCAGCCCGTTGCCCGTCATCTCGGCGAGGAGGATGTGGAACTCCCCGGCAAGCCGGATGGATTCCGGCCCGTCGCGACCCTGGGCATCGTCCTCGCGGCGAACATGAGACTCGAGGCTGTGGAGCTGTGTGGTCGACAGGCGTCCGGCAAGCGATTGAACCACGAGCCGTTCAAGCGACCGGCGGACATCGAACACATCACGCGCCTCCTCGAGGGTCGGGTAGGCGACGGACGCCCCCCGATTGGGCTTGAGCTCGACGAGCCCTTCGACGGACAGCCGCCCGAGGGCCTCACGGACGAGGGTTCGCGACACGCCAAACTCGTCCCCGATTGAATCCTCGGGCAGTTTCTGGCCTGGGCGCAGCGCCTGTTCGATGATCGCCCGCCGGATCGCGCGATAGACCGCCTGCGCGCGTGAGCCCTTCGGCTCGACGGACGGCGATGCCGATGGTTCAGGTGCCTTTCGGCCTGGCATGATTCGATCCTTGATCCAGAGGCGGCTCCCTCGTGTCATGGCGCCACTTGAATATCCAGAAATCCGCTTGCGCCTATAAATCGCATACAATACGGTTATGTAACTGCATGCAATAACGATCGTTTCTTGTGCGCAATCGCTTCAAAAACGGGCTTCGTGCTGAAAATTCCGGCAAAGTTGAATGGGTTGGAAGCGTCCCGGACAGGGCCGACTCGTGCTGTTAACTGGAGGGAATAGGATCATGACCAGAAAATTTCTGCTCGCGGCCTGTGCCGCTCTCTCGTTGGCGTCGCTGTCGGGACAGAGTGCCGCACTCGCGCAGGGCAAGGTGCTTAAATGGGGTGCTGGCCGCGAGATCGCGTCGCTGGACCCCTATTCGTTTGGCGAGACCTTCACGCTTTCGGTGCTGAACCACGTGTATGAGGGGCTCGTCCGCTACACCGGCGACCTGAAGATCGAGGCGGCTCTGGCACAGAGCTGGGAGACGGTGTCGCCGACGGTGTGGCGCTTCAAGCTCCGGCCGGGCGTCACGTTTCACAACGGCAACCCCTTTACGGCCGACGACGTGCTGGCGAGCCTCGCGCGGGTGACTCATCCTGACTCACCGCTGAAGGGCAACCTGCCGGCCTACAAATCCTCGAAAAAGATCGACGATCTGACGCTCGAGATCGAGGTGAACGGGCCCTATCCGCTCCTGCTCAACGATCTCACCAACATCTATATCTTCGACAAGGAATGGCTGGAGGCCAACAACGCCTCGTTGCCGACGGATTCAGGAAAAGGCGTGAAAGGTTTCGCCACCGACAACGCCAATGGCACTGGCCCTTTCAGTGTCGAAAGCCGCCGGGCGGATGCCAAGACGGTGTTCGTGGCAAACCCGAAATGGTGGGACAAGCCGCTGCATAACATCGGCAAGATCGAGTTTACGCCCATTGCATCGGCGGCGACGCGTGTTGCTGCCATGCTCTCCGGCGAGATCGATTTCACCAATGTCGCGCCGCTTCAGGACCTGCCGCGCCTGGCCGCAGCATCGGACATCAAGGTGATGCAGACGAACGAACTTCGGTCCGTTTACTTCGCCCTCAACCTCGGCGACAAGCTGTTCGAGAGCGACCTGAAGGACAAGAACCCGCTGAAGGACATTCGTGTCCGTGAGGCGATGTATCGCGCCATCGACATCGACGGGGTGCAGAAGCGGGCCATGCGCGGCCTGTCGCGTAACACCGGCGCCCTCGTCGCTCCGGCGATCCCAGGCTACACGCCTGCCCAGGACGAACGGCTCCCGTTTGATCTGGACGGCGCCAAGAAACTCCTGGCTGACGCCGGCTATCCGAACGGCTTTTCATTCCAGATGAACTGCCAGAGCGACGGATTGGTCAATGAGGAAGAGTTCTGCCAGGCGGTCGCGTCCATGTGGTCGCGTGCCGGACTGAAGCCCAACCTGTCGATGGGGCCGCGCAGCCAGCAGACACCGAAGCGGGTCAAGGGCGAGTTCGACGTGATCTCGTTTGGCTGGGCCAACGAACCGATGATCGACGCCTACTCGATCCTCGTCCAGGTGTTGCGGTCCAAGGGCGGAACAGGCGGCGTGTTCAACTGGGGTGGCTGGGGACGGCCCGACATGGATGCGCTGATCGACAAGGCCGGCGTCGAACTCGACAATGCCAAGCGCATTCCGCTGATGAGCGAGGCGCTGATGATTGCCAAGAAGGAGCACCTCTTCATTCCGCTGCACCAGCAGCCGATGGCCTGGGCGATGCGCAACACGGTCGAGACAATGGTTCAGGCCTCTGACAACAAGCCGAGGCTCTGGCTGTCCAAAATGAAGTGAGTCGCGATCATGAGCCGCCGGCGCGGGATGTGTCCTTGCGCCGGACCGGGGAACACTGAATGCTTGCGTTCCTCATCAAGCGCCTGCTGAATGCCGCCGGCGTCATGCTGGCGGTGTCTTTTCTGGCATTCATGATCTTCCGCTTCGTGGGAGATCCGGTCGAGCTGATGCTGAACGAGCAGGCGAGCCAGGCGCAGCGCGACGAACTGCGCGCGCGCCTCGGCCTCGACCGAGGCTTCCTCGTGCAGTTCGCGACGTTTGTCTTCAATGCCCTGCAGGGTGATTTCGGCATTTCGTATCGCAATCAGCAGGAGGTGTTCTCGCTGATTGTCGAGCGCTTTCCCGCGACCTTCGAACTGGTGCTCGTGGCAACGGTCCTGTCGCTGGCCATTGGCATTCCGCTTGGCGTCTATTCGGCCATCCGCCGCGACACGATCCTGGCCAAGACGATCCAGTTTGTGTCCGTGCTCGGCGTCAGCCTGCCGAGCTTTGCCCTTGGAATTCTGTTCATTCTCTTGTTTTCTGTGACACTCCAGTGGCTTCCCGCCTTTGGTCGTGGCGAGACAGTGGCGTTGGGCTGGTGGACGACGGGCTTCCTGACGCCGTCGGGCCGCCGTGCGCTCATCCTGCCGGGCGTCACCCTGTCGCTGTTCCAGATCACGCTGGTCATGCGGCTCGTGCGCGCCGAGATGATGGAAACCATGCGCACAGAGTTCATCCGCTTTGCCCGGGCGCGTGGCTTGCCGGACCGCTCGATCCATTTTCGCCACGCGCTGCGCAATTGCCTGATGCCGGTGATCACGGTCACGGGCCTGCAGATCGGCAATCTCATCGCCTTCGCGCTTGTGACCGAGACCGTCTTCCAGTGGCCCGGCATGGGCCTGCTGTTCGTTCAGGCCGTGACCTTCGTCGATATTCCGGTGATGGCGGCGTATCTCATCATCGTGTCGTTCATCTTCGTGCTGCTCAACACGATCGTCGACCTCACCTACGCGCTGGTTGATCCCCGCCTTCGCCAGGATGCCATTGCGGGAGGCGCGCATGGCCGCTAGCGCGTCCACACTGTCACGGCTCCTGGCCTCGGATCTCGGCTACAGCTTTCGCCGCTCGCCGGTCGCGATGCTGGCGTTCGTGTTGCTGGCTGTAGTGATGCTCTCGGCGTTCCTCGCGCCATGGATCAGCCCGCAGAACCCGCACGATCTGAAGCAGATCTTCATCGACAAGGCCGAACTGCCGCCGATCTGGTCCAAGGACGGCGAGTGGCCCTTCATCCTGGGAACGGATCCGCAGGGTCGCGATGTGCTCTCGGCGATCCTCTATGGAACACGGATTTCGCTGCTGATCGGACTGGCCAGCGTGGTCGTATCCATGACGATCGGCGTCACGATCGGCCTCGTGGCCGGCTTTCTCGGCGGCTGGATCGACAATCTGCTGATGCGGGTCGCCGATACGGTGCTGTCGATCCCCACCTTGCTGGTGGCCATCCTTGTCAGCGCGATCTTCCGCGGCCTGTTGCCACCGGCCATGCGCGACCCGTTCTCGGCGATCATTCTCGTGCTGGCGATCTCGCTCACTGCCTGGGTGCAATATGCACGCACGGTCCGGGCGTCGACCATGGTCGAGCGGCGCAAAGAGTATGTCCTGGCTGCGCGCATTATTGGCGTCGCACCCTCGCGCATCATGCGCCGGCATATCCTGCCGAACACGCTGACGCCCGTGATGGTCGCGGCAACCCTCAATCTCGGCCTGGCCATTCTCTCCGAGGCCACGCTGTCCTTCCTCGGTGTCGGCATGCCGATCACGCAGCCCTCGCTCGGCACCCTGATCCGCATCGGCAACCAGTATCTGTTTTCAGGATCCTGGTGGCTGGTGGTCTTCCCGGCACTGCATCTCGGCCTGATCGTCCTCAGCGTGAACCTGCTGGGGGACTGGATGCGCGACGCCCTCAATCCAAAGCTTCGATGATGGACAGACCTGGAGGCACGATGGCCGCGACCCTGCTGATCAAGAACGGCCGCCCGATGGGCGGAGCTGCAGCGGATGTGCTTGTCCGGAGCGGCAGGATCGACGCCATCGGGCAGGGCCTGGGTGCCGAGGGGGCCATCATCGAGGATGCAAACGGCGCCCTTGTCCTCCCGGGACTTGTGGAAGCCCATACCCATCTCGATAAGTCGCTGTGGGGCATGCCGTGGCGTCCCAACGATGCCGGGCCAAAGCTCCTCGACAAGATCGACAATGAGCGCCGCTTGAAGCGGCTGATCGATATCGATCCCGCCCGGCAATCGGCCCGGCAGGTCGTCCTTTCGGTGAGCCACGGCTCGACGCATATCCGCAGTCATGTCGACGTGGATACCGACCATGGCCTCTGGGGTATCGAGGGCGTGATGAAAACGCGCGCCGACTACGCCGACATCGTCGATATCGATATTGTCGCGTTTCCCCAATCCGGACTGCTGCGCCGCCCCGGAACGCTCGATCTCATGGACGCTGCCATGAAGGCCGGCGCCGATGTGGTCGGCGGCCTCGATCCCTGCGCGATCGACCGAGATCCCAAGGGGCATCTCGACGCGATCTTTGCGCTTGCCCAGACCTACGGCAAGCCGCTCGATATTCATCTCCATGAGCTCGGAGAGATGGGCGCGTTCTCGTTCGATCTGATTTTCGAGCGTACCCGCGCGCTCGGCATGAGGGGCCATGTGGTGGTGAGCCACGCCTTCTGCCTTGGCACGC
>JBEIIL010000022.1:0-37384 GCA_040380755.1 Methylobacteriaceae bacterium
GGTCGTGGTGCACGATCGCGACTGGACGCAGGGAGATCTCGCCGGCGCTGGAGTGGCCATTGGCGATGTCGAGACCGAGGACGAGGCCCGCGCTTTCGTGGCCGCAGCCCGCCTTCACGGCGTGCCGGTGAACGTTGTCGACAAGCCCGCCTTCTGCGATTTCCAGTTCGGATCCATCGTCAACCGCTCGCCGCTCGTCGTGTCGATCTCGACCGATGGTGCGGCGCCGGTGTTTGGGCAGGCGATCCGCGCCAAGATCGAGGCAGCGCTGCCCATGGGCCTCAAGGCCTGGGCGCAGGTGGCGCGGGACTGGCGACCGCTGGTGCAGGCGCGCGATCTCGCCTTCGCCCGCCGTCGCCGGTTCTGGGAGCGGTTCACCGAGCGCGCCTGGCGCGACCCGCGCAGCGAGCCGACGGCGGCCGACCGGGACGCGCTGCTGGCCGGCATCGACGCTGATTCGGCCCGGCCTGCCGGCCGCGTCACCCTGGTGGGCGCAGGGCCGGGCGATCCCGAGCTGCTGACCCTCAAGGCGGTGCGCGCCCTGCAGGCAGCCGACGTGATCCTGCACGACGACCTCGTCTCGCCCGAGGTTCTTGACCTCGCCCGTCGCGAGGCGCAGCGCATGGTCGTCGGCAAACGCGGCCACGGGCCGTCCTGCAAGCAGGACGAGATCAACGCGCTGATGGTGGCGTTCGCCCGCCAGGGGCGCCACGTCGTGCGCCTGAAGAGCGGCGACCCGCTCATTTTCGGCCGTGCCGGCGAGGAGTTCGACGCCAGTGCGGCGGCCGGCATCCCGGTATCGGTGGTGCCGGGGATCAGCGCCGCCCAGGGTGCCGCGGCATCGCTGGGCGTGTCGCTGACGCACCGCGACGCGGCGCGCCGCCTGCAATATGTCACCGGGCATGCCAGCGATGGCGGCCTGCCATTCGATCTGGACTGGGCGGCGCTGGCCGATCCTGCCGCCACCACGGTGGTGTACATGCCCCGTCGCACCCTGCACGCCCTGCGCGACGCGGTCGTGGCCTGCGGTCTCGATCCGGCGACGCCGGCCATCGCGGTGGCAGCCGCGACGACGCCCCGCGAGGCGATGATCGCCGGCACGCTGGCCGACCTGCCCGAGCGCCTGGCCGATCTGCCTCCCGATGCGCCTGTCGTCGTTCTCATCGGCCGGGCGCTGGCCTATGCCGCCATCCTCCGGCAGTCTGAAGACGTGCAGGCGGTCGCCGCGGTGGCGTCCTGATCGCATGGACGCGATCGACCGCAGGATCCTCACCGCCCTGCAGCAGGACGCCAGCATTTCGATATCCGATCTCGCCGACCGGGTCGGCCTGTCGCAGACGCCGTGCTGGAAGCGGGTGCAGCGGCTCGAGGCCGCCGGCGTCATCCTGCGTCGCGTGGCGCTGGTGTCGCCCGAGGCCATCGGCCTGGGCCTGACGGTGTTCGTGCAGATCGAGACCGCCGACCATTCCGGCCCCTGGCTGGAGGGTTTTGCCACCGCGGTCGGCGAGATGCCGGAGGTGATGGAACTCTACCGGATGGCCGGCGACGTCGACTACATGATGCGCGTCGTCGTCGCCGACATGGCAGCCTATGACGCCTTCTACAAGCAGCTGATCGCCCGGTTCCCGCTGAAGAATGTCACGTCGCGCTTCGCCATGGAGCGAATCAAGGCCACCACCGCCTATCGCGTGCCCGAGCCGCCCGGCACGGCGGGGACACGGCGCCGATAGGGCGGTATGACACCACGCTGCGACAGACGGGCGAACACGCAAGGCGATACATCGGATCGCCAGGGCGGACACTCTGGCGCAAACCGGTCCAGTTTCGCCCCATTTACGCGGCTGTTGGGCATCCGGTTCATCCCCCAGGCACCGCCGTGCAGGCTGCACGTCGACCCGGCTGCGCCAATTTGCGCGCCGGCCGGTGCGGGCAGGCGTGTGCAATCTGTCAATTTTAGATGACACTCAAAACGTAAGTCTTTATGATCCTGACCATGGAATGTTCCCGTCCGGCAACGCAAGTGCGGGCCGACGGGCGACCAGGGAGCCGAGCGTGGTCGAGCGATACGACGACACCCCCGATTCGGGGCCTGCCGGCCTCGTCCCGGTGTCCTCCGGCCGGGTCGGTCTGATCCGACAGGCCCGGCCACAGGCTGCAGTCCGGCCACAGGCCGCCACCCGGCCGCAGGCTGCCACATCGCGCCCGGTCTTCCCGTTTGCGGCCATCGTCGGCCAGGACGAGATGAAGCTGGCGCTGCTTGTGGCGGCGGTCGACCCGGCGCTGGGCGGCGTGCTGGCCTTCGGCGACCGCGGAACCGGCAAGTCGACCGCGGTCCGGGCGCTCGCAGCGCTGCTGCCGCGCATGCGCGCCGTCGAGGGCTGCGTCTATGGCTGCGATCCCGACCGTGTCGACAGCCTGTGCGAGGCCTGCCGCACCCGTGGAGCCCTGCGCGTCCGCAAGATCCCCGTCCCGGTTGTGGACCTGCCGCTGGGTGCCACCGAGGACCGTGTCGTCGGGGCCCTCGATCTGGAGCGCGCGCTGACGCGGGGCGAGAAGGCGTTCGAGCCCGGCCTGCTCGCTCGCGCCAACCGCGGTTTCCTCTATGTCGATGAGGTCAACCTGCTGGAGGACCATCTGGTCGACCTGCTGCTGGATGTCTGTGCCTCGGGCGAGAACGTCGTCGAGCGCGAGGGGCTGAGCGTCCGTCATCCGGCCCGCTTCGTCCTTGTCGGCAGCGGCAATCCGGAGGAGGGCGAGCTGCGGCCGCAGCTGCTCGACCGTTTTGGCCTCGCCGTCGAGGTCCGCACGCCGAAGGATCTGCCCACCCGGATCGAGGTGGTGCGCCGCCGCGATGCGTTCGAGCGCGATCCGGCAGGCTTTGTCGCCGCCTGGAGCGGCCGGGACGCCAAGCTGCGGCGCCAGGTTGCGTCGGCGCGCGCCCGCGTCGCCGATGTCGTCGTGCCGGACGCGGCCCTCACCCGCTCGGCGCAGCTCTGTATGGCCCTTGGCACCGACGGCCTGCGTGGCGAACTGACGCTGATGCGCGCCGCCCGGTCCCTGGCGGCGTTCGAGGGCGACACGGTGGTCGAGGACCGGCACCTGCGCCGGCTCGCATCCTCGGCCCTGTGCCACCGCCTGCGCCGTGATCCGCTCGACGAGAGCGGATCCACCGCCCGTGTCGACCGCGCCGTGGCGGAGGTGTTCGGGGCATGAGCGACGCAGACGGCGACGCTGGCCTGGCGGCTGCCCTCCTGGCGGTCGATCCCGGGCTGGGCGGCGCCGTCCTGCGCGGCCGTGCCGGACCCGCGCGCGATGCGTGGACATCCCTGCTGCGCCGGCTGGCACCGCCCGATGCGCCCTGGCGCCGCGTGCCGCTGCAGGCCGGGGAGGACCGCCTGTTCGGCGGGCTCGATCTCGCCGCAACGCTGACCGCGGGCCGTCCGGTGACGGCCCGCGGCCTGTTTGCCGAAAGCCGCGGCGGCACCGTGCTGGCTGCCTGCGCCGAGCGTCTTCCTGTCGCCACGGCTGCGCGCATCGCCGCGCTGCTGGACGACGCCACGGCCGATGTTGCGCTGGTGGCGCTGGACGAGGGCGTCGACGAGGAGGCCGTGCCGTCCGCCCTGGCCGATCGGCTCGCCCTTTATGTCGCCATTGACCATCTGCCGCCGGCAAGCCCTGCCACAGCGCCGCGGCCGGCCCAGGTCGCCGCCGCCAGGGCCGGTCTTGCTGCCGTGACGACGCCCGAGGCGGCGATCGCCGATCTGTGCGCGGTGGCGGCGCGGCTGGGCATCGTCTCGCTGCGGGCGCCGCTGCACGCCCTGCGCACCGCCCGCGCCGCGGCGGCCCTTGCCGGGCGCGACCATGTGGTCGAGGACGACCTGTCCGCCGCGGTCCGGCTCGTGCTGGTCCCCCGCGCCCGCCAGATGCCGGCGCCGCAGGACGCTGCCCAGGACGACTCAAGCGACACCCCGCAGGAGCCCGGCGAGCCGCCCGAGACGGCGCCGGAGCCCTCCGCGCAGGAGGCCCAGCGGCCACCGCCCGCACCGTCACCGGCCGGCGACGACGCACCCGCGCCCGAGCAGGAGGCCGAAAGCGATGCGTCTGGTGCGGGCGATCGCCTGCTCGAGGCGGCCCGCGCCGCGCTGCCGCCAGGCCTGCTCGAGGCGCTGGCCCTGACCGCGGGAGCAAAGCTGCGAACCCCGGCCCACGGTGTCGGGGGTGCATCCGGTCGCTCGCCGGTGCGCGGCCGCCCCGTCGGCGTGCGCCGCGGGGAGCTGCGCGGCGGCGCCAGGCTGGCGCTGGTCGAGACCCTGCGTGCTGCAGCGCCCTGGCAGCCGCTGCGCCGCGCCGCTCTGCCACCCGGCCGGGTCGCCCCTCCGGTACTGGTCCGCCCCGACGACGTCCGCCTGCGCCGCTTCGTGCAGCGCACCGGCACCGTCACGGTCTTTGCCGTCGATGCGTCGGGCTCGGCCGCGCTGCACCGGCTGGCCGAGGCCAAGGGCGCGGTGCAGTTGCTGCTCGCCGATTGCTATGTGCGGCGCGACCAGGTCGCGCTCGTCGCCTTCCGCGGCACGGCCGCCGAGCTGCTGCTGCCGCCGACCCGCTCGCTGGCCCGCGCCAGTCGCTGCCTGTCGGGACTGCCGGGCGGCGGCGGCACGCCGCTCGCCGCCGGCATCGATGCGGCCGGCGCCGTTGCCGATGCCGCGCGCCGTCGCGGACTGACGCCGCTGGTCGTGCTGCTCACCGATGGCCGCGCCAATGTTGGCCGCGATGGCCGCGGCGGACGGCCGCGCGCTGCCGAGGAGGCGCTTGCGGCCGGCCGCATGCTGCGCGCTGCCGGCACGCGGGCGCTGCTGATCGATACATCGCCGCAGCCCTACGCGCCCGCCCGCGGCCTCGCCGATGCCATGGGCGCGCGCTATTGCGCGCTGCCGGCCGCCAGCGCGGCCGCCGTCTCGCGCGTTGTCCGCGCCGCTGCCGGAGCCGGGCCATGATCGGCGCGTCCATCGTGCCGGCAGCGCAGAAAGGCCTGCGACAATTCGCGCGATTGCTGCTGGAAAATTGCTGGAAGGGCCTTATCCTACCGGTTGAAGCGGCCGTGCCTGCCGCGCCATCCGGTGTCTCTGCAACTGCAACCATGCCCTGGAGGGGACCATGACCACGATCATCACGCGATTGTATGCAACCCCGGAAAAGGCCGCGGAGGTTGCGGGAGCCCTTCACGCCAGCCGCTTCGGCAAGAAGCTGGTGAGCGTCATCACCGCCGACGCCGCCGGCGGTGTCCGCGCGGCCATCGGCAAGGCGGGCGTCTATGCCGCAGCCGCTGACATCTATGCCAAGCACGTCGCGGGCGGTGAAGCCCTCGTCGTCGTCCAGGCCCCCTATGGCCGCGCCGTGCAGGCGATGAACGTCCTCGACAACTTCGAGGCGGTGCCGACGGCGGTGCGGCGGACGGAAGCCTATGTCGAATCGAAGGAAGCGCCGAAGACCTCGCTGTCCAGCAAGAATCTTCCGGTGCTGCTCAACAGCGACGTGCTGGTGATGTCGGACGGCATGTTCCCGCGGGCGGTTTTCCGCAAGAACGCGTTCTTCTCGTCGCTGTTCGGCCTTCCGCTGCTGTCCGGCAGCAACGGCCCGATGGCCAGCCTGATCGAGACCAACACCACGCCGTTCTCGTCGATGTTCGGCCTCCCGACCCTGACGCGCAGCCAGGAGCCCAAGGCCGGCCTTGTCAAGAGCGGGACGCCGCTGTCGTCGGCGCTGGGCCTGCCGACCCTGACCAAGAACGACTGATAAGCGCTGGGCGCGCCGGTTCTCCGGCGCGCCCTCGCGTATCGTCTAACGCCAAGGCACAAAGACAAAGGCCCGGTGCATCCCTGATGCGCCGGGCTTTTTCTGTCGAAGGCTCGGCGTCTGCCGAGCCCTGGGAGTTGAGATCAGCCAAAGGCCGATACACGGCCCAGTGGTGTTGTCGGCCAAACCGGATCCGGAAGCGCCGTAACCCTTACGACGGGCGCAGCTGCCCGATGACGGAGGAGGGCGCGCGGCGGCGGCTGCCGATCAGCGGCATCAGGGTGACGAGCGCCGCTGCGAGCAGCGCCATCTCCACCGCGTAGACCACCACGAAGGACGTCGCCGCCCCGAAGCTGCCGACCTCCAACGAGAACGCCGCGACGACATCACGCAGGATCCCGCCAAACGCGATGCCAACCCCGGCAGCCGAGGCTTGCACTGCGCCCCAGGCGCCGAGCGCCAGACCGGCCTGCGAATCGGGCGCCATCCTCATGGTGGCGGTCAGGGTGCCGTGGCCGAACAGTCCGGCGCCGAAACCCACCAGCAGGGTGCCGATGACGAACAGCGGGACGGAATGGAATGGTGCGGCCAGGATCACGGCGGCAAAGGCCGGAATACCGATAAGCGCGCCCACGGCCGCCAGCCGCAGCGGATCGGCGCCGCGCCCCAGCACGCGGGATGCATAGCCGAAGCCGCCGAGCCCGCCCACGGCCAGCACGGCCGTCAGCTTTGTCGTGTCCCCGACGCCCAGCTGCAGCACCTGGCCGCCATAGGGCTCGAGCAGCACGTCCGCCATGCCAAATCCCATGGTGCCCAAGCCGACCGCCGTCAGGCGGCGGACCGCGTGGTCACCCTGGATGAACCGATCCCAGGTTTCGCGGAACCGGGGCGGTGCAACCGGGGCTGCGGCGGCGGCGCCCCGCCGGCGGGTCTCCTGCTTCCACATCGCGATGACGTTGAGCAGGACAGTGGCGACCGCCGAGGCCTGGATCACCTGGATCAGCCGGCCGGCGCTGAAATCCGAAAGCGCCGCGCCGAAGACAAGGGCGCTGATGATCATCCCGACCAGCAGCATCACATACATCAGCCCCACGACCTTGGGCTGCGTCTCGGCCGGGGCGAGGTCGGTGGCGAGCGCCAGCCCGACAGTCTGCACCATGTGCAGCCCGGCCCCGACCAGCAGGAAGGACAGGCCCGCGCCCGCATGGCCGATCCACGCCGGGGCGTTGGCGGCATTGCCGCTTCCCGACAGCACCAGCAAGGCGAACGGCATGATGGCGAGGCCGCCGAACTGCAGCATCGTTCCCTTCCAGATATAGGGCACGCGCCGCCAGCCCAGCGCCGAGGTGTGGGTGTCGGACCGGAAGCCGATCAGCGCCCGGAACGGCGCGAAGATCAGCGGCAGCGCGATCATGGTGCCGACGAGACCGGCCGAGACACCGAGCTCGACGATCATCACCCGGTTGAGCGTGCCGATCAGCAGCACAAGGGCCATCCCGACGGACACCTGGAACAGTGACAGGCGCAACAGGCGTGAAAGCGGCAGGTCCGGGGTCGCGGCGTCGGCGAAGGGCAGGAAGCGCGGCCCGAGCCGGGCCCAGCCTTCGACGGCCTTCTGGGTCAACGCGTTCATGGCGGTCAGCTCACGCGATGGGATCACAGTGATCCGGCGCGGTTGGCAGGGTACCGTCGCCGGAAAAAGGCCGGGGTCCGCAGACCCCGGCAGCAGAGTGTCGAGAGACGGCGCACCGCCTACCGAGTCGGCAGGGCGGCGCTCGCCAGTGTCGTCGGTGCGTTGAACACAACCTTGGCGGTGCGGCCGTCCGGCAGCACGACCGTGCCTTCAATGGCCTCCCCGACAGCGGCGGAGTCCTTGAAGATGACCGTGGCGTGAGCGGACGGGGTTGCGCCCTCCGGCACTTCGAGGGCGGCAGTCTTGCCCTTCGGCTTGCCGTCCAGGAACTTCGTCACCCAGGTGGTGTTGCGCAGGACCGCAACATGCACCGAGAACGAGCCGACCGCGACCGCCGTCAGGAACAGCGGAACGCCGACCGTCGGTTTCACGACAAGCCACATCTTTGCGTTGTTCATGATCTAGATCTCCTTAGCCGAGCCAAGGGGTGTAGATGAATGCAAGAACATGCGCCAGGATCGCGATAAATCCGAAGACTCGCGTCCCGTCGATGATGTGCCGATGCAGTTCTTCAGCTTCGGGCAGTGTAAGGCCTGACGGCCAGACCCGATCCGGATCGTAGTTCATCGCTCCACCTCGTTGAGCCGATCGCGTGCGAGACCCGCACGCGGGTTACGAACAGTGGCACGATCAAGCCGGAACGCCTTGATCCGAGAGCACCGTCGTGGCGTCAGATTGTCACACGAGATGGACGCCAGCAAGTGTCAATTCAACCTGACAATTCCTGAAGTGGGCCGTTTCACCAGCGTTTGTTCCAGCTGGCAATTCAACCTGAGGCGTGGCCGCAACGCCGAGCGGGCGAAGAGAACCCGAATGCCACCGGCGCGTTTTGTCGGCGCGTTGCACTTTCAAGTGACACTGCTAGTGTTCGATCATGTTGACAGCTCTCGACCGCCCGACCTCCTCCAGAACCACCGATCCACGCCCGCGGGCTGTGGTCGTCGGCAGTGGCTTCGGTGGCCTTGCTGCGGCAGTCCGTCTGGGCGCGCGCGGCTACCGCGTCGTCGTGGTGGAAAAGCTGGAACAGGCCGGCGGCCGCGCCTCGGTGTTCCGGCAGGACGGCTTCGTGTTCGATGCCGGTCCGACCATCATCACCCTGCCGTTCCTGTTCGAGGAGCTCTGGGCCCTGTGCGGCCGGCGGCTCGCCGATGACGTGACCATGCAGGCCCTCGATCCGTTCTACCGGCTGCGCTTTGCCGACGGATCGACCTTCGCGTGCTCGGGTGACGATGCGGCCATGCGCGCCGAGGTTGTCCGCCTGTCGCCCGGCGATCTGCCCGGCTACGAGCGCTTCCTGGTCGAGAGCGAGAAGATCTACCGCTTCGCCTTCGAGGACCTCGGCCAGGTGCCGTTCACCACGCCGGTGCCGATGCTGAGCGCGATCCCGCGCTTCATCCGCCACCGCGCCGACCGCTCCGTCTACGCCATGGTGTCGCGCTACATCCGCGACCCGCGGCTGCGCATCGCCTTCAGCTTCCATCCGCTGTTCATCGGGGGCAACCCGTTCAGCGTCACATCGCTCTATGCCCTCGTCAGCCATCTTGAGCGCAAATACGGAGTGCACTGCGCCATGGGCGGCACCGGCCAGCTGGTCGCCGGGCTGGTGTCGCTGATCGAGGGCCAGGGCAACACCGTGCGGTGCAACGCGCCGGTGGAGCAGATCCTCGTCGAGGACGGTCGGGCGACCGGCGTGCGCCTCGCATCGGGCGAAACGCTGCCGGCCGAGGTGGTGGTGTCCAACGCCGATTCGGCGACCACCTATGGCAGCCTGCTCGATCCCGCCGTCGTCAAGCGTTGGTCCGCCCGCAAGCTCGCCCGCTCGCGCTTCTCGATGAGCCTGTTCGTCTGGTATTTCGGAACGCGCAGGCGCTATCCCGGGGTCGACCACCATACCATCCTGCTTGGTCCGCGCTATCGTGGGCTGCTCGACGATATCTTCCGCCGCAAGGTCCTGGCCGAGGATTTCAGCCTGTACCTGCACCGGCCGACCGCGACCGATCCGTCGCTGGCGCCGCCGGGCTGCGACGCGTTCTACGTGCTGTCGCCGGTCCCCCACCTGGAAAGCGGGGTCGACTGGGAGGCCATGGCCGAGCCCTACCGCCGGCGCATCGCCGCCGCGCTCGACGCCAGCGTCCTGCCGGGCTTCGAGGCGGAGATCGTCACCTCGAAGCTGTTCACCCCGCCGGATTTCCGCGACCGGCTGTCCTCCCTGCACGGCGCCGCGTTCGGGCTGGAGCCGGTGCTCACCCAGAGCGCCTGGTTCCGTCCGCACAATGCCAGCGAGGACGTGCGCAACCTGTTCCTCGTCGGCGCCGGCACCCACCCGGGCGCTGGTGTCCCGGGGGTTCTCTCCTCTGCCCGTATCCTCGACCGCGTGGTGCCCGATGCTGCCGTCTTCCGCTGACACTGCCGCTGATCATGACGTCTGCCGGGCGCTCATCCGCCAGGGCTCGCGGTCGTTCTACGCTGCCGGCCTGCTGCTGCCGGCAGCCGCACGGCGCGATGCCTTCGCGCTCTATGCCTTCTGCCGGCTGTCCGACGACGCCGTCGACGAGCCCGATGCGCGGGCCGACGCGGTCGACCGGCTGCGCAGCCGGCTCGCCGCGGTCTATGACGGTGTGCCGGGCAACCATGCGGTCGACCGGGCCTTCGCCGATGTGGTCGCCCGCTCCGGCCTGCCGCGTGCGCTGCCGGAGGCGCTGCTCGAAGGCCTTGCCTGGGATGCGCAGGGCCGGCGCTATCGCACGCTCGCCGACCTCAGCGCCTATGCGGCCCGGGTCGCCGGCACCGTCGGCGGCATGATGACCGTGCTGCTGGGCGTGCGCGATCCGCAGGTGCTGGCACGCGCCTGCGACCTCGGCGTCGCCATGCAGTTCACCAACATCGCCCGCGACGTCGGCGAGGACGCGCGCAACGGCCGGGTCTACCTGCCGCTGGACTGGTTGGACGAGGTCGGCATCGCGCCCGACGATCTCATCGCCGCCCCCGTCGCCGATGCGCGCCTGCGCGGGCTCGTCGCCCGGTTACTGGCGGAGGCGGAGACGCTGTACGACCGGGCGCTGGCCGGCATTCCGGGCCTGCCCTCCGGATCGCGTCCGGCGATCCGCGCCGCCCGCCTCATCTACCGCGAGATCGGTCGGGATATTGCCCGCAGTGGCCATGACAGCGTCACCCGCCGTGCGGTGGTGCCGGGCCGGCGCAAGCTCGCGCTGGTACTCACCGCGATGACGGCGCCGTTGCCCGTGACCGCGGCGCTGGCCGAGCCGCCATTGCCCCAGACACGCTTCCTCGTCGAGGCCGCCGCCGGCCCGTCGCGGCCCGTGCCGCCCGGCGCGATTCGCGCCGCCGATGAACGCGTCGGCCGGATCATCGAGATGCTCGGCCGTGTCGAGCATCGCCGACGCACCGCAGAGCCCGTCGGCTGGAGCGGCTGAAGTGGAGTCCTCGGGTCTGGCGCTGGTCGAGCTGCTGTTCAGCTTCGGCGCGTTCCTGGCCTTCTATGTCTGGCAGATGCGCGAGCTCAACCGCCGCGCCAAGGCCCGGCGCGAGGGCCGCGATCCCGACGCGCCGGACCGCGGCTGAGCGTCGCAACCGAATCCCTCAGGCGTAACCGCATCCCTCGATGGGGCTCCTGTCGGCCACCGGCGGGCGCCGTCCGGCTTCAGCCGGTCCGCCTCGGCATCCGGAACGGCAACATGGCGCGCACGATCGGCGTGTTGAACCGCGTCGCCGAGAGCGTCTCGTGGACCGCCGTGACCCGCCGGCCGAGCAACTGGGTGTCAAGCACCGAGCGCGCATAGAACGGCGTGTCCTCGAGCGTCCGCGACACACGGGCCGCGCCGTCCGCCTGGGTGCTGCGCGGCAGGCCCCAGAGCGTGCGCCCCAGCGTGTGGCGCGGCGGCGGGGCGAAGTCCGTGCTGCTGCCGTCGGCCGTGTACAGCACCGCCAGGCTGCGCTCGCTGCCGTCGGCGGCGCGCGTGTCGTACAGCACGGCGCTGGCACCATCGCCGAGGTCGGCGCGCGACCAGTCCCAGGTGCGAAAGCCCGCCGCGACTGGCTCGTCGCCCGCATTCGTGTCCCAGTAGCCATGGCCGCTCCAGCGCCAGTCGGGCGCCGTGAAGGCCACCTCCACATGCGCCGAAGGGGCGAGCGGCATCCAGCGATGCCGGCCGGCTGCGTCGAGCGCGAACGCCCGCCGACCGAGCCCGTGGGGGATCAGCCGCACCGTTCCCCGCACCCGGCGCGGCAGTGGCGCCGTGACCTCGTCCAGCGACAGGGTCAGCGCCGAGCCGTCCCACGCCAGCGCGCTGCGGCCGATCGCCAGCGTGGTGGCGTCGCGCGCCAGGGCAGAGCGGCCGCGCTCGGTCATCGTCCAGCGCGAAGCGCCCGGGCCATAGAGGCCGATATTCACCGCGCAGTGGTTCTCGGGATCGCGCCGTCCCGCCCAGTGGTAATAGGGCGAGAACACGCTGCCGACGAAGGCGATGATGCTCAGCCCATTGAGGCCGTCGGCACTCAGCGCGTCGACATACCACCAGAGGTAGCCACCGGGCGCGACGGCCTGGTCGAATCGAAGTCCGACAGAACCGAGCGGGCTGCCATCCGGCCCGACAAGGCCGCCATCGGCACTCCCGGCCCGGGATGCACGCTGCCCCCCGCCAGATACAGGCCCGGGATGGCCGTGCGGGTATCCGGCCGCTGGAAGGTCGCCCGCCATCCGTGCGAGGCGCGCCCGTAGAGGGCTCCCCCCGTCCCCGGGAACAGCGCGTGAAAATCCGCCGGCGCGGTGGTCGAGGCCGCCTCTGCCACCAGCGTGAGCCCGCAGGCCCGCAGCCTGTCCGCCATCCGTTCCAGACATCTGCCGATCTCCGCTTCGTCGAAAGGTCGCGTATCGCCGTCAGCCGGCGCGTTCACAAGGCACAGGAATCGCTCCGGTCCGGCCGCATCGCCGGCCTGCAGGTCGGCGCGGTCCTGTGCGCAGACATAGACGGTCGGGTCATCCGGCAGGCGCCGCTGCCTGAAGATCGTGTCGAACTCGGTCGCATAGTCGCCGCCGAAGAAGACGTTGTGACGCGCCAGGGGAAAACCCTCGGCCCGTCCCACCGCCGTCCAGGCCAAGGCCGACAGCGACCGCCCCGCGGCCGGCACCGGCGGCACCGCGCCGGCGATCGCCGGGCCCAGCAGTCCCGCCGCGACGGCGGCCGAATCGGCGTTGACGATCACTGCATCGGCGGCGAGCCGCTCGCCGGTGTCCAGCACCACGCCGTCGGTCCGCCCACCGGCGCTCGTCACGGACGCAACCGATGCATTGCAGCGGATATCCGCGCCAAGCCGCGTCGCCACCCGCGCCAGCGCCTCGGCCAGCCGGTACATGCCGCCGTCCACATACCAGACGCCGTCCTGCTCCACATGCGCGACGAGCATCAGCGTCGCCGGGGCGGCAAAGGGCGAGGACCCGCAATAGGTCGCGTAGCGCCCGTAGAGTTGCTGCAGCCGCGGGTCTTGGAAGCTCTCCCCCAGCGCCTGCCACAGCGTCGCGAAAGGATTGAGCCGGAGCAGGCGAGGCAGGCCGGCAAGCCCCACCCGCCAGGTCAGGTCGACCGGGCCGCTTGGTCGTCCGGCCCGCAGGAACGGCGTCTCGAGCGTGCGATAGACCTCGCCGGCGCGGGCGCAGAAGGCGCGGAACCGGGCCGCCTCGGCGGCGCCGGCAAAGTCGCCCACGGCCTCTGCCGAGCGCGCCACATCGGCGAACAGGTCGAGCCGGTCGGTGGCGGTCCAGGCATGCCGGGCCAGCACCTCGGCCTGGCGCAGCCCGACCTCGCCGGCGAGGTCGGCGCCGGCCTCGGCCATCAGCTCCTCGAACACCCACCGCATGGTGAAGACCGTGGGGCCGGCGTCGATCGGCCGGCCACCGACCATGACCTCGCGCATCTTGCCGCCGGGCCGCGGCGCCCGTTCGAGCACCGTCACGTCGACGCCGCGCGCCGCCAGCGCCAGCGCGGCACACAGCCCGCCGACGCCCGCCCCGACGATGATGACGCGGTCGCGCATGGTGTCTCCCTTCAAGCGATCAGACAATTTTCCACCGTTGACTGTCAACTGAAACTGACATTTGATCTCGACATGCCGTATTGACGGTCAGCATCTGGCGCGGGGGGACTGCCCATGGACACCAGGACGCGCATTGAGAACGCCCTCGAGAAGGCGCTGGCCCGCGCCTGCGCGTCCAACGCCCCGCCGCGCCTGGCCGCGGCGCTGCGTCATGCGGTCTTCCCCGGTGGCGCCTGGGTGCGGCCGAGGCTCTGCCACGCGGTTGCGGCAGCCTGCGGTGACGATCTGCCGGAGGTGACCGATGCCGCCGCTGCTGCGGTGGAGCTGCTGCATTGTGCCTCGCTGGTGCATGACGACATGCCCTGCTTTGACGACGCCCCGGTCCGCCGCGGCAAGGCGTCCGTCCATGCCGCCTATGGCGCGCCGCTGGCGCTGCTCTGCGGCGACGCGCTGATCGTCCTGGCCTTCGAGACCATCGCCATGGAGGCGGTCGCCGCCCCGGCCCGGATGGCCCGCCTCACCACCACGGTCGCCCGCTCTGTCGGCATGCCGCTCGGCATTGTCGCCGGCCAGGCCTGGGAGATGGAGGACCGCATCGACATCGCCGCCTATCACCGGGCCAAGACCGGATCGCTGTTCGTTGGCGCCGCCATGGCGGGCGCCGTGGCGGCGGGCGCCGATCCCAATCCCTGGCGCCACTTCGGCGACCGGCTGGGCGAGGCCTACCAGATGGCCGACGACCTGCGCGATGCCGTGGCGGACGCCGCCGACATCGGTAAGCCGGTTGGGCAGGATGCGGCGCATCACCGGCCCAACATGGTGGCCGAACTCGGCACGACCGAAGTCCTGCGGCGGCTGCAGGGGCTCGTGGCCGGCGCGGTCGCGGCGATCCCGGCCTGCCCGCGGGCCAACGAGCTCGAGGCACTGGTGCGCAGCGAGGCCAAGCGCCTCGTGCCCAAGGAACTCGCGGCTTACGCGGCCTGAGATGAGCGTCCGGCTGCAGCCTGCCGATCGCCTGAACGCCATGGGGTCGTCCGCCACGCCGCGGTCCTGGCGCGACCGCTGGTATGCCTGGCGTGACCGCACCATCGCCAGCGCGGCCTTCCAGCGCTGGGCGGCCGGCTTCCCGCTGACCCGTCCGGTCGCCCGCCGCCGTGCCGCCGAGCTGTTCGATCTGGTTGCCGGCTTCGTCTCCTCCCAGGTGCTGGCCGCCGTGGTGCGGTTGCGCCTGCTGGAGGCGCTCGCCGCGGGACCGCGCAGCCTCGACGAACTGGCCGCGGCCGCGGCGCTGCCGCCCGATTCGGCGCGGCGCCTGTGCGGTGCCGCCGTCGCCCTTCGGCTGATGGCGGACCGCGGCGATGGCCGCTACGGGCTGGGCGACCTGGGCGCGGCCCTGCTCGGCAATCCCGGCGTGGCCGCCATGATCGAGCATCACGCCATCCTGTATGACGACCTGCGCGATCCCGTTGCCCTGTTGCGCGGCGAGGGGCCGGAGCCGGCGCTGTCGCGGTTCTGGGCCTATGCGTCGACGCGGGAGCCCGGTGCGTTGCCGGCTGGCGACGTTGCCGCCTATAGCCGGCTGATGGCCGTGTCCCAGGCGTTCATCGCCGCCGAGGTGCTGGATGCCTATCCGCTCGGCCGCCATCGCGTCCTGCTCGATGCCGGCGGCGGCGAGGGCGCCTTCGTGGCGGCCGCAGCCGAACGCGCGCCGAATCTGCAGTTCCTGCTGTTCGACCTGCCGGCCGTCGCCGCGCGCGCCTCAGGACGTTTTGCCGCATTCGGGCTCTCCGGGCGGGCCACCGCCGTCGGCGGTGACCTGTTCGCCGATCCACTGCCGCGCGGTGCCGACATCGCCTGCCTGATCCGCGTCCTTTACGACCATGGTCGCGACCGCGCCCTGGCGATCCTGCGGGCCGTGCACGCGGCTCTGCCGGAGGGCGGAACCCTGCTGGTGGCCGAGCCGATGGCCGGTGCCGAAGGCGCGGAAACCGTCGGCGCCGTCTATTTCCCCTTCTACCTGCTGGCGATGCGTGGCGGTGACGCCCGCACCGCCGATGCGATCTGCGCCCTGGTGCGCGAAGCCGGCTTTGTCGATGTCGCGGTGCGCAGGACGCGCAGCCCGCTGTTCACCGGGCTGATCACCGCAAGGCGCTGATCGGTCGCACCACGGTGCGCCCCGGAGCCGTATTTTCCCGGACATGATCGTCAAGTTGAGTTGACACTTTCGTCCGTCGCGTTAAGCTGACAATCAGATCGAAGCCGGCATGGAGCCGGTCCGGATCGCCAACCACCGGGATTGTCGTGACCGCACTGGCCGTGATCTTCGAGCGTCCCGAGCACCTCATTCTGGGGGCTGTGCCGCTGGCGCCCGCCGGCGATGCCGACGTGGTCGTGGACATCGACTGGACGGGCATCAGCACCGGCACCGAAAAGCTCCTGTATTTCGGCCGCATGCCGGCCTTCCCGGGGATGGGCTATCCGCTGATCCCCGGCTACGAGGCGGTTGGCCGGGTGCGCGCCGCTGGCGACGCCGCAGGCGTCGCCGTCGGCCAGCGCGTCTTCGTCCCCGGCGCCCGCTGGCCGGGGCCCGTGCGCGGCCTGTTTGGTGCCGCCGCCTCCTGCATCGTGGTTCCCGGCTCCCGCGTCATCCCGGTGGATGAGAGCTGGGGCGAGAAGTCCATTCTGCTGTCGCTGGCGGCGACCGCCTATCACGCGGTCGCCAGCGGCCTGCCCGAGCTCGTGGTTGGCCACGGTGTTCTCGGCCGCCTCATCGCCCGCATCGGCGTGGCGATGGGTTGCGCCCCGGTCGTGTGGGAGCGCCAGCCGGCGCGGTTCGACGGCGCCGTTGGCTATGTGGTGACCGATCCTGACGCTGACACCCGCCGCGACTACGCGCGCATCTGCGACGCCAGCGGCGATTCGGGCATCCTCGACGCACTGGTCGCGCGCCTCGCCCGCGGCGGCGAGGTCGTGCTGGCAGGCTTTTACGAGGCCCGCGTCGGCTTCGATTTCGCACCGGCCTTCATCCGCGAGGCGCGCTTTCGCATCGCCACCGAGTTTTCTCCGGCCGATCTCGCGGCCGTCGTCGCCCTCGTCCAGGATGGCAAGCTCTCGCTTGACGGACTGCTGACCCACCAGGCCCCGGTGGCCGAGATGGGCCAAGCCTATCGGACGGCTTTCACCGATCCGCACTGTCTCAAAATGGTTCTCGATTGGAGGTCAAGATCATGAACGCGACCCCGCGCGGCATGACCGGCGTTAGCGCCCCGATGCACGATGCTCTTCGGCATGAGGCCTCCCTGGAGCCCGATCCGGTGGCGACAGCCGAGCCGACCAAGAAGACCCAGGTCATCGCCATCTACGGCAAGGGCGGCATCGGCAAGAGCTTCACGCTCGCCAACCTCAGCTACATGATGGCCCAGCAGGGCAAGAAGGTGCTGCTCATCGGCTGCGATCCGAAGAGCGACACCACCTCGCTGCTGTTCTATGGCCGGTCCTGCCCGACCATCATCGAGACCTCGTCGAAGCGGAAGCTCGCCGGCGAGGAGGTCGCCATCGGCGACGTCTGCTTCAAGCGCGAGGGTGTGTACGCGATGGAGCTCGGTGGTCCCGAGGTCGGTCGCGGCTGCGGCGGCCGCGGCATCATCCACGGCTTCGAACTGCTCGAGAAGCTCGGCTTCCACGAGTGGGACTTCGACTATGTCCTGCTCGACTTCCTGGGCGACGTGGTGTGCGGCGGCTTCGGCCTGCCGATCGCGCGCGACATGTGCCAGAAGGTCATCGTCGTCGGCTCCAACGACCTGCAGTCGCTCTACGTCGCCAACAATGTCTGCTCGGCGGTGGAGTATTTCCGCAAGCTCGGCGGCAATGTCGGCGTCGCCGGCATGGTGATCAACAAGGACGACGGCACCGGCGAGGCGCAGGCCTTCGCCGACAAGGTCGGCATCCCGGTTCTGGCCGCGATCCCCGCCGACGAGGACATTCGCCGCAAGAGCGCCAATTACGAGATCATCGGCAAGCCCGACAGCCGCTGGGGCGCCCTGTTCGAGCATCTCGCCACCAATGTGGGCGAGGCCCCGCCGCGCCAGCCGGCGCCACTGAGCCAGGATGCGCTGCTCGGCCTGTTCTCCGGCGATACGGTCGGCCGCGACGTCAAGCTCGAGCCCGCCACCGCCGCCGACATGCGCGGTGCCAGCGTGTCGACCAAGCCGTCCCTCGAAGTTGTCTACGAGACCGTGTGACCGCGATGGCTGACGCGATCCCCCTCGACATCCCCGACCGGCCCGACGCCAACGGCGGCGGCTGCCACGCCGGCGCCGCCGAGATGGAGCGCGCAGCTCGCGCTGCAGGCGCGTCCGAGACCCTCGACCGCTACGCCCAGGACTATCCGAAGGGGCCGCACGACCAGCCCCAGAGCATGTGCCCGGCCTTCGGCTCGCTGCGTGTCGGCCTGCGCATGCGCCGCACCGCCACCGTACTGTCGGGCTCGGCCTGCTGCGTCTACGGGCTGACCTTCACGTCGCACTTCTACGGCGCCCGCCGCACCGTCGGCTACGTGCCGTTCAACTCCGAGACGCTGGTCACCGGCAAGCTGTTCGAGGATATCCGCGAGGCGGTGTTCGCGCTGGCCGACCCTGCGCTCTACGACACCATCGTGGTGACGAACCTCTGCGTCCCCACGGCCTCGGGCGTGCCGCTGCGGCTGCTGCCCAAGGAGATCAACGGCGTCCGCATCATCGGCATCGACGTTCCGGGCTTCGGTGTTCCGACCCACGCCGAAGCCAAGGATGTCCTGGCCGGCGCCATGCTCAACTACGCCCGGCTCGAGGCCGAGCAGGGCCCCGTGCAGGCGCCCAAGCAGGCACGGCCCGGCAAGCCGACCGTGACGCTGATCGGCGAGATGTTCCCGGTCGATCCGATCGGCATCGGCCGCATGCTGGAGCCGATGGGCCTGGCGGCCGGGCCGGTCGTGCCGACCCGTGAGTGGCGCGAGCTCTACTCCGCGCTCGACTGCGCGGTGGCCGCCGCGATCCACCCCTTCTACACCGCCTCCTTCCGCGAGTTCGAGGCGGCAGGCCGTCCGATCGTCGGCTCCGCGCCGGTCGGTGTCGACGGCACCAGCGCCTGGCTGGAGTCGATCGGCGACGCCTGCGGCGTTTCGCGTGCCGACATCGACAAGGCCCGCAACGCCGTGCTGCCGGCCATCGCCGGCGCGCTGGCCGGATCGCCGATCAAGGGCCGCATCACCCTGTCGGGCTACGAGGGCTCCGAGCTCCTGGTGGCGCGGCTGCTGGTCGAGAGCGGCGCCGATCTTCGCTATGTCGGCACCGCTTGCCCGCGGACCCGGTTCTCCGAGGCCGACCGTGACTGGCTGGAATCCCGCGGCGTCCACGTCCAGTACCGCGCCTCGCTCGAGCAGGACCTCGCGGCCTTCGCCGAGTTCAAGCCCGACCTCGCCATCGGCACCACGCCGGTCGTGCAGAAGGCCAAGGAGCAGTCGGTCCCGGCGCTCTACTTCACCAATTTGATCTCGGCGCGTCCGCTGATGGGCCCTGCCGGCGCCGGCTCGTTGGCCCAGGTGGTCAACGCCGCGCTCGCCAACCAGGGTCGGTTCGACGCCATGACGGCGTTCTTCGAGGGCGTCGGCACCGGCCATGCCGCCGGTGTCTGGGAGGATGTGCCGCAGGACCGGCCCGACTTCAAGAAGAAGCACGCCGCCCGCACCCGCAAGACCAACGCCGTCGACACCGGGGAGGCCGTGGGATGCTGATCCTCGACCACGACCGGGCCGGTGGCTACTGGGGCGCCGTCTACGTCTTCACCGCCATCAAGGGCATGCAGGTGGTCATCGATGGCCCGGTGGGCTGCGAGAACCTGCCCGTCACCTCGGTGCTGCACTACACCGACTCCCTGCCGCCGCACGAGTTGCCGATCGTCGTCACCGGGCTTGCCGAGGAAGAGCTCGGCCAGAACGGCACCGAGGGTGCCATGCGCCGGGCCCACCGGGTTCTCGACCCGTCGCTGCCGGCCGTGGTCGTCACCGGCTCCATCGCCGAGATGATCGGCGGCGGCGTCACGCCGGAAGGCACCGGCATCCAGCGCTTCCTGCCCCGCACCATCGACGAGGACCAGTGGCAGAGCGCCGACCGCGCCATGCGCTGGCTGTGGACGGAATATGGCGCCAAGGGCGGCAAGATGCCCAAGGCCAAGCCCCGCAAGGAGGGCGAGCGCCCGCGCGTCAACATCATCGGGCCGATCTACGGCACCTTCAACATGCCGTCCGATCTCGCCGAGATCCGCCGTCTGGTCGAGGGCATCGGCGCCGAGGTCAACATGGTGTTCCCGCTCGGCAGTCATTTGGCCGACGTGCCGCGCCTGGTCGATGCCGACGTCAACATCTGCATGTATCGCGAGTTCGGCCGCCTGCTCTGCGAGGCGCTCGACAAGCCCTACCTGCAGGCGCCGATCGGCCTGCACTCGACCACCCGGTTCCTGCGCGCGCTGGGCGAGATGACCGGGCTCGATCCCGAGCCGTTCATCACCCGCGAGAAGCACACCACCATCAAGCCGCTGTGGGATCTGTGGCGCTCGGTGACGCAGGATTTCTTCGGCACCGCGAGCTTCGGCATCGTTGCCTGCGAGACCTATGTGCGCGGCATGACCGCGTTCCTGCGCGACGATCTCGGCCTGCCCTGCAACTTCGCCATCTCGCGGCGCGCCGGGCAGAAGACCGACAACGACGCGATCCGCAAGCTGGTGCGCGAGAAGGCCCCGCTGGTGCTGTTCGGCAGCTTCAACGAGCGGATGTACATGGCCGAGGCCGGCGGGCGCGGGACCTACATTCCCGCCTCCTTTCCCGGCGCCATCATCCGCCGCCACACCGGCACGCCGTTCATGGGTTATGCGGGGGCGACCTACCTCGTCCAGGAGGTCTGCAACGCCCTCTTCGACACGCTGTTCCACATCCTGCCGCTCGCCAGCCAGCTCGACGCCGTCGATCCGACGCCGGCGAAGCGGCTCGAGGAGCTGCCCTGGGATGACGCCGCCAAGGCCGCGCTCGACGGGTTCGTCGATGCCGAGCCGGTCCTCGTGCGCATCTCGGCCGCCAAGCGGCTGCGTGACGCCGCCGAACGGGCGGCACGCCGCAGCGGTGAAAACGTCGTTTCTGCCCAACGCATCCGCGACACGCGTCGCGCCCTACTGGAGGGACAATCCGCATGACCAGCGCCTTCATGTTCGACAGCGGCGCACCGCGCCGTCGCTCCCGGTCCGAGCCCCTGCCCGCCGGCACCCGCCTGCGCCAGGATTGGGCTGCCGGCGCCGGAGCCTCGCCGCGCCACGCCGCACGGCGCGCCGTGCGCCGCGACTACCGCGTGCTCTCCTCGCTGGCCTTCATCATCTTCCTGGTGGTGGCCGCGCTGGCGCGGCTGCTGCCGGAGCGCATCCGCTCACACATCTGCGGGACCTGCGAGCCGCGGTCGGTCGTGTCTGACGCCCGCGCCATGGTCGCATCGACGATCGCGATCGCTTTTTCGGCCTGACGCAAAGGCGTCGGACCCCCCTCATTCGTCCGGCAACCCCGGGCGAAACGCACGGCCGACCAGCCGTGACGTCTCCGCCGCACGGGTCGTGCGGTAACTCGTCAGTCGGAGGTATTCGATGGCTGATAACTCTGAAGCCTGGAGCGGCCTGACCGACCAGGAAGCCGAGGAATTCCACAAGTTCTACTTGCAGGGAACCTTCCTGTTCGTCGCCATGGCCATCGTCGCCCACCTGCTGGTGTGGGCCTGGCGGCCGTGGATCCCTGGTCCGAAGGGGTACACCACTTCGGCCCTGGACGCCGTGCAGACCGTCGCGTCCGCCGTGCTTCCGCTCGTCTCCTAGGAGCATCCCTCATGTGGCGCATCTGGAAAGTCTTCGACCCGCGGCGCGTGCTGGTTGCACAGGGCATCTTCCTGTTCGCACTCGCCGTGATGATCCACCTCGTGCTGCTCAGCACGGAGCGGTTCAACTGGCTGATCGGCGCAGCGGTGAAGTGAGACCGCGACGCGCGTCCCGGCCGGTCGCGATCCGCAGGGATCGCCCCGGCCGGGACCGCTCGGTGGCGGGCGTGTCCTTCAGGCAAGGACGCGCCCGTCGTCCGCCCGCACCTGAGCGGGCCTCGAAATCCGGTGGGAGGAGGGCGCGATGGCGCTGCTGAGTTACGAGAGGAAGTACCGGGTCCGCGGCGGCACGCTGGTGGGCGGCGACCTGTTCGATTTCTGGGTCGGCCCGTTCTATGTCGGCTTTTTCGGCGTCACGACTCTCTTTTTCTCCGCGGTTGGCACCGCCATGATCCTGTATGGCGCCGCGCTCGGCCCGACATGGAACGTCTGGCAGATCAGCATCGCGCCGCCCGACATCAAATATGGCCTGGCCTTTGCGCCGCTGCGCGAGGGTGGCCTGTGGCAGGTCATCACCATCTGCGCGATCGGGGCCTTCGGCTCATGGGCGCTGCGCGAGGTCGAGATCTGCCGCAAGCTCGGCATCGGCTACCACGTGCCCTTCGCCTTCTCGTTCGCCATTCTCGCCTATGTGACGCTGGTGGTGATCCGGCCGGTGCTGCTCGGCGCCTGGGGCCACGGCTTCCCCTACGGCATCTTCAGCCACCTCGATTGGGTGTCGAACGTCGGCTACCAGTATCTGCACTTCCATTACAATCCGGCGCACATGATCGCGGTGACGTTCTTCTTCACCACGACGCTGGCACTGTCGCTGCACGGCGCGCTCGTACTCTCGGCCACCAACCCGCCGGCCGGCACCGAGGTGAAATCACCCGAGCACGAGGACACCTTCTTCCGCGACTCCATCGGCTACTCGATCGGCACGCTCGGCATTCACCGCCTCGGTCTTTTCCTGGCGCTGATGGCCGTGTTCTGGAGCGCGGTCTGCATCGTCATCTCCGGGCCGTTCTGGAACCGGAGCTGGCCGGAATGGTGGAACTGGTGGCTCAAGCTGCCGATCTGGTCCTCCTACTGAGGCAATGAACATGCTGCCCGAGTATCAGAACTTCTTCACACGCGTGCAGGTGCGCACCGCTCCCGACCCCGGCGTTCCGGTGTGGGGCGGCCGCTACGAGCGCATTGGCACCCCCTTCTTCTCCTACTGGATCGGCAAGATCGGCAACGCGCAGATCGGACCGATCTACCTGGGGGCGCTCGGCACGGCCGCCGCCTTCACCTTCACGATCGGCTTCGTGATCATCGGCTTCAACATGCTGGCATCGGTCCACTGGAACCCGATCCAGTTCGTCCGCCAGCTGCCGTGGCTGGCGCTCGAGCCGCCGCCGCCGTCGCAGGGGCTGAAGCTGATCCCACCGCTCAACCAGGGCGGCTGGTGGAACATCGCAGGCTTCTTCATCACCCTGTCGATCATGCTGTGGTGGCTGCGCATGTACCGGCGCGCCCGTGCGCTCGGCATGGGCACCCATGTGCCGTGGGCCTTCGCCTCGGCCATCTGGCTCTACCTCGTGCTCGGCTTCATCCGGCCGGTGCTGATGGGCAGCTGGAGCGAGGCCGTTCCCTTCGGCATCTTCCCGCATCTCGACTGGACCACCGCCTTTTCGATCCGCTACGGCAATCTCTACTACAATCCGTTCCACTGCCTCTCGATCGTCTTCCTCTACGGCTCCGTGCTGCTGTTTGCCATGCACGGCGCCACGATCCTGGCCGTGAGCCGCTACGGCGGCGAGCGCGAGATCGAGCAGATCGTCGACCGTGGCACCGCGACCGAGCGCGCTGCCCTGTTCTGGCGCTGGACCATGGGCTTCAACGCCACCATGGAGTCGATCCACCGTTGGGCGTGGTGGTTTGCCGTCCTCACTTCGCTGACCGGCGGCATCGGCATCCTGCTGACCGGCACCGTCGTCGATAACTGGTACCTCTGGGGTATCAAGCACGGCATGGTGCCCGGCTATCCCGACGTCTTTGGCGGCGTCGTTGATCCCTCGCTCGCACCGGGAGCCAAGCCATGAAACTCTGGGTCCCCGTAACCGGCGCGATCGTGGTCCTGCTGGGCGGCTGGATGGTCGCAACCGCCGGCTGGAGCCTGCCGCCGGTCGACAACAAGCAGACCGGCTTCCGCGGAACCGGCATGGTGCAGATCATCGACCATGACAGGGCGGTCAAGCTCCAGGCCGCCAATGTGCCGCCGCCCTCGCCCTACGATCCCGATCCGACGGGACCGCGGGCGAAAGAGACCTATCCGGGGCTCCAGCTGCTCGGCGACCTGTCCGGCGACCAGCTGCTGCGCCTGATGACGTCGATGGCCGAATGGGTGGCGCCCGAGCAGGGCTGCGCCTATTGCCACAATGTCGAGAACATGGCCGACGACACGATGTACACCCACAAGGTGGCGCGGCGCATGATCCAGATGACGCGCACCATCAACGCCGAATGGAAGTCCCATGTCGGAGCGACGGGCGTGACCTGCCACACCTGCCATCGCGGCAATCCGGTGCCCAAGAACATCTGGTTCGCCGAGCCGGGCCCCGGCCCGATTGCCGGCAATACCGGCTGGGTGGGATGGCGCAACGGCCAGAATGTGGTCACGAGCACGAGCAACTCCACATCGCTGCCCTACGACTATGCGTCCGATTATCTGCTCAAGGACAACAAGATCCGCGTCCACACGCTCACTGCGCTGCCGTCCGGCAACAAGGCGACGATCATGGATACGGAGTCGACCTATGGGTTCATGGTCCATATGTCGACGGGGCTCGGCGTGAACTGCACGTTCTGCCACAACTCCCGCGCGTTCAATGCGTGGGACGAGTCGCCGCCCCAGCGCGTCACCGCCTGGCACGGCATCCGCATGGCGCGGTCGCTGAACGTCAACTACCTCGAACCGCTCAAGCCGGTCTATCCGGCCGAGCGGCTCGGACGGCTCGGCGACGCCCCCAAGGCCAACTGCAGCACCTGTCACCAGGGGCAGAACAAGCCGCTCAACGGCGTGAGCATGCTCAAGGACTACCAGGCGGAGCTCGGTGGCGGCACGCCGTGACACCACGGCGCGTGACAGATACGGGGAGGGGGGCGCTCGCGCCCCCCTTGGCATGACCGCAGTGGCGGCGCTCGACTGGAACCGGGACGGCGGCGACTGGCCGTTGCGCGAGGATTGCCGCACGGTCGAGGCCGGCGGGCTGCGCTGGCTGATGCTCGACCAGGGCGAGGGCCCCGTCTGCCTGATGCTCCACGGCACCGGTGCCGCCACCCAGTCCTGGCGGGGGCTGGCACCGTTGCTGGCCCGGCGCATGCGGATCGTCGCACCCGACCTGCCCGGGCATGGCTTCACCGATCGTGCTGCCCCGGGCGGCAGCACGTTGCCCGGCATGGCGCGCGCCGTTGCGGCCCTCATGGACGAGCTCGGTGCCGAACCGGCCATGGCGGTCGGCCACTCGGCGGGCGCCGCCATCCTGTGCCGCATGGCACTGGACCGGCTGATCGCGCCAAAACTCATCGTCAGCCTGAACGGCGCCTTCGTCGGCTTCAGCGGACCGGTGGGCCAGTTCTTCTCACCCTTGGCCAGGCTGCTCGTCGCCAACCCGCTGGTGCCGCATCTGTTTGCCTGGCACGCCGGCGACAGCCGCGTCGTCAGCCGGCTGCTCGATGATACGGGCTCGCGGCTCGACCCCCACGGCGTCGAGCTCTACCGCCGGCTTGCCGGCACCCCCGGCCATGTTGCCGGCGCGCTGGCCATGATGGCGTCGTGGGATCTGGGGCCGCTGGAGAGGGAGCTTCCACGCCTGCCGGTCGGTCTCCTGCTCGTCGCGGCAACCGGCGACCGAACCGTACCGCCCGGGCAGGCCTATGCGTTGAAGGCCCGGATGCCGCAGGCCGGGCTCGTCCGGCTGCGCGGCCTGGGCCACCTCGCCCATGAGGAGGATCCGGCGGCGGTGGCCGACCTCATCCTCAGCCGTGCCGAGGCTGCCGGGATCCTGCCGTCGGAGGCAGAGTGAGGGTCCGCGTCGGCGCGGTCACATCGCCGCGTGTCCGGCGCCATCTCAGAACTGCAGGGCCGGAAACCGCTCGACATAGATCTTCAGCCAGGGCGTGAACCGCTCCGGCGTGGCCGCGATCTCCGCCCGCAGCGCATCGGCACCGATCCAGCGAATGTCCGACACCTCGCCGGGATCCGGAACGATATCGAGCCGTCGGCGATCGGCCTGGCCGACGAACATGTGCACCCGCTCGTGCTCGACGAGGCCATTGCCGACATCGGCCCGGTACTCGACGACCCGGCGTTCGCCAAGCGGCACGGTGAAGCCGAGCTCCTCCGACAGCCGCCGTGAGGCCGCCGCCGCCGCGCTCTCGCCCCAGTGCGGATGGGTGCAGCAGGTGTTCGCCCACTGGCCGCCACAATGATACTTGCTGGACGCCCGACGCTGGATCAGCAGGTCCGACCCGTCGAAAACGAAGGCCGACACCGCCAGATGCAGGACGCCGATGCGATGCGCCTGCATCTTCTCGATCGGGAACGCGGCGCCGTCGGCGCCGATTGCCGGGATCACTGTCGGAACAGGCAGGCGGCGTGTGGCCCGTGCGGCGACACTCATGGCGCTCTCCTCATGCTGCGGCCGGCTGTCCGGCTTGTGCCACCGGGCGATCAGTGCCGCCGGCGGAATGTGTCTGTCGCCCGGCGAGGAGATCGCGCCCCTCCCAGGTGCCTTCATGCGCGAGAACCCGGAACCGGGCATAAAGCTCCTCGCGGAACCAGCCGTTGCGCCGGACCTGCTGCACCGCGCCATGGTGCGAGGCGCTGCGCTGCGCGAACGCCACCATGGCGGCAGGGTCGTCCCACACCGAGAACGTCACCTGCTGCAGCCACGGCACCTCGCCCATGCCGATCTTGAACAGCAGCCGGTCCTGCGCCCGCACGGTGGCGCTGATGTCCGGCGTCTGGCGCCAGAACGCCAGCACATGCCGCAGCTTCACCGTCGCCCGGGTTAGCACCGCGATCGGCCGCGGCAATCCCTCGCTGGGGTCGAGCGCAAACGGCGCCTGGTTGTCCCAGGATCCGCGGCTCGCGACGGCCGAGAGATAGAGCGTCGCATGCTCGACCGCATGGTCGCGCCAGCGCCCATAGACGGCGCCGTCGGCCACACTGCGCTGCGCCACGTCCAGCGACGGCCATGTCGCCAGGATCGCGTAGACGCCGGGATTGGGGACCGGCGTGAAGCCCTCGCCTGTTCCTGTCCCGAACAGCTTGAAGAAGCCGATGCCGTCCATTGCGCGCAGGCCGGCGCGCGCGAACTGCATCTGGGCGAAGGCCCAGAGGCGGTTGCCGGTTCCCGCAAAGCGGAAGAACGAGACCGACACCGCCTGCATGGCGTCAGGCCACCGCGCGCGCCAGCGCGCACTGCGACCACAGCCCCTCGATGGCGCCGACCAGCTTGTCGATGTCGGCATCCGTGTGCAGCGGCGACGGCGTGATGCGCAGCCGCTCCGTGCCACGCGGCACCGTCGGGTAGTTGATCGGCTGGATGTAGATGCCGTGCCGGTCGAGCAGCACATCGCTGATCCACTTGCACTTCACCGGATTGCTGACCATCACCGGGACGATGTGGCTGGGATTGCGCAGATGCGGGATACCGGCCGCGTCGAGCCGGCGTCGCAGCAAGGCGACGCGGTTCTGGTGGCGGGCGCGCTCCTGCGAGCTCACCTTCAGGTGGCGGATCGAGGCGGTGGCCCCGGCCGCGATCGCCGGCGGGATCGCCGTCGTGAAGATGAAGCCCGACGAGAAGCTGCGCACGAAATCGCACAGCGCCGTCGAGGCGGCAATGTAGCCGCCCATCACGCCGAACGCCTTGCCGAGCGTGCCCTCGATCACGGTGAGGCGGTGCATGACCCCGTCGCGCTCGGCAATGCCGCCGCCACGGGCGCCGTAGAGGCCCACCCCATGCACTTCGTCCAGGTAGGTCATCGCCCCGAACCGTTCGGCAACGTCGCAGATCGCCGCGATCGGCGCGATGTCGCCATCCATCGAGTAGACGGACTCGAACGCCACCAGCTTCGGCCGGGCCGGGTCGATGGCCGCGAGCTTGCGGGCGAGATCCTCGGGATCGTTGTGGCGGAAGACGATGCATTCGGCGCGGCTGTGGCGGATGCCCTCGATCATCGACGCATGGTTGCCGGCATCCGACAGCACGACGCAGTTCGGGATCTGCGACGCCAGCGTCGACAGCGACGCCCAGTTCGACACATAGCCGGAGGTGAAGATCAGCGCGGCTTCCTTGCCGTGCAGGTCGGCGAGCTCACGCTCGAGCAGCACATGCTGGTGGTTGGTGCCGGAGATGTTGCGGGTGCCGCCGGCGCCGGCGCCGCACTTGTCCAGCGCCTCGTGCATGGCGCCGAGAACCGCCGGATGCTGGCCCATGCCCAGATAGTCGTTGGAGCACCACACGGTCACCTCGTGGGTGCCGCCGTCGACATGGCGGGTCGCCCGCGGAAATCCGCCGGCATGCCGTTCCAGCTCGGCGAACACACGGTAACGTCCCTCGGTGTGCAAGCCCTCGATCCGGGTCTTGAAGAAATCCTCGTAGTTCATCGCGGTCTCCCCGGCATGGATGCCTTGCGTGTGTCCGGCGTTGCCGCCGTGTCTGTGAGAGTGGGATCGGTACGCCGCAGGCGCGGCAGCGTCACCACGGTTGCGCCGGCGGCCGGCGGCATGGACTCAGCCGGGTCGGCGGGCAGGGCCCAGCGCCAGAGGGCGGCGTCGGGAAGCGGCAGGACCATGAACCAGTGCTCGACAATCGCCAGCGCCAGGAGGGTCGCAACCAGCGACATGGCCATGGTCGTGTAGGGGTCGCTTGCGGTGGCGGCGGCATGCAGCGTGATGCCAAAGCACAGGCTCGCGGCCGTCACCGTCGCCATGAAGAACAGGCCGGCGCGCCGCCGCGCGAAATAGGTCCCCAGATAGGCGATGTGCCGCGGCAAAAACTCGGTTGTCGCATTCGGCACGCCAACGAAGAGGTTCAGCTTGGCGCTGATGCGCATCAGCCAGAGCACCAGGTAGGTCCAGGTCCCGACGCTGTTGGCTGCGCCCCAGTTCAGCGCGATCAGGCCGATCCCCGTCGCCAGGATGGCGAGCTCGTGCCAGCACAGGGTGGCCAGCGCCTGCCGGAACCGGGCGATACCCTGCCGCCCGGGCGTCGCCGCCTCGCGGCGCGTGCCGGTGACATAGCCGAACAGGAAGCTGGCCTCGAGCCAGCCCCAGATCACGATCGCATAGGTGAAGCCGGCCAGTGCGCCGGCCGGCGTCATCGTGTCGCGGGTCGCGACCAGCCCCCACGCACACAGGCCCGCCAGCACCGTCATCGCCACCATCCCGATTGCACGCCAGGGTCCCGGCGCGCGCACGAGGATCAGGATCAGCCCGGTGGAGAACCACCAGACGAACAGGGCAAAGCTGATGGCGATGGCGACGGAACCCACGAGGTGCCCCTTACCAGACCGGCTCGAGCCGGCTGCGTGCGGGGATCTGGTTCGGCGTCGTCGGCAGCAGGAACAGCCGACCGAACGCCAGCGCCGCCTGAGCCTGCAGACCCCAGCGCCGCAGCTTGCCGCCGATGCCGCCGGCCTCGTCGGCCGCGTCGATCCGCCGCTTGATGTCGAGCAGACGCTCGAGCCCCGCCGCGAACCGCGGGTCGTCCAGCGCCAGCGTCAGCGGGAACACCTGCTTGGAGATCTCGGACGTCATGCGGAACACGCGGAAGTCGTAGTCCTTGATGTCGATTCCGAGCGCTTTGTGGAAGTGCGGCCGGGCATGGTCGCGCACATACATGGTGGCGAACACGGCGAGCAGGAAGAACTTCACCCACTGCTTGTTGAGGCCGGTCAGCATTTGGGGGTTCGCCCGCATCAGCAGCGCGAACGCCTCGCCGTGGCGGAACTCATCGTTGCACCACTGCTCGAACCACTTGAAGATCGGGTGGAATCGCCGCTCCGGATGCGCCTGCAGGTGCCGGAAGATGGTGATGTAGCGCGCGTAGCCGATCTTCTCTGACAGATAGGTGGCGTAGAAGATGAACTTCGGCTGGAAGTAGGTGTACTTCTTCGCCTTCGTGAGAAAGCCCAGGTTGACGGCGATGTCGAAATCCTTGAGCGCGTCATTGATGAAGCCGGCGTGCCGGGCCTCGTCGCGGCTCATATGCGAGAACAGCTCGCAGATGTCCTTGTTGGAGCCCCGGCGCTTCATCTCCTTGTAGAGCACGCAGCCTGAGAACTCGGCGGTCAGCGAGCTGACGAGGAAGTCCACCAGCTCCTTGCTCAGGCCCTCGGGCAGCGTCTCCAGGTCGATGAGCTCCCACTCCGCCGTGCGGCGGAAGTGGCCGCGGTTGGGATCGGCGCGCATCTCTTCGATCAGCGCATCCCACTCCTCGCGCACCGGCGTCACGTCGATCTTGTCGAGCGCGTCGAAATCGGTGGTGTAGAAACGCGGCGCCAGCAGCGTGTCCTGCTGGGCAATGCGGGTTGTCTCATTGACGGCGGCCGGCTCGGCAGCCGGGGAACGGAGGGGAGCGTTCATAGCCGGGACCTTTCCGAAAAGCTGAACTCGCACAGTTCCATGAACTCGAAATCGCCTGTGGCGCGGGTCCACAGACGCTCCAGCATACCCGCCCGGTTGACGGTTGCCATGCGTGAGAACACGCGCATCTCGCCATACGGAACCGCGACCTCGGCGCCGTGCACCACCACCTCGTCGCCCGGATGGACGACGACGCCATTTTCCAGTTTCACATGGGCATGGAGGCTCTCGAACGTGTTGCACACCTCAATGGTGCAGGGCACGTCGATGCTCTTGCGGGGGCCAAGCAGGGACCAGATCACCGTGTGTTCCTCCTGTCGTCGAGCAGCCGCGCGAAGGCAGCCGAGTTGGTGGGACCGAACGCATCCAGCGGGAAGCGCTGGCCGGTCGTCGTGTCCGAGATCGTCAGACGACCGTCGTCCCAGAGTATCAGACGGTAGGGCTGGTCGGCACTGATACCGCGCAGCTTGCGGTCGCGACCAATGCCGCGTTGCGAGCCGCGCACGAAGCCGCCCTCCTCGGGCTGGTACACCGCCACCACATCCCCGCTGCGCGCGTCACGCACGGTCAGCACCTCGTCCTCCCCCGTGACGAAGGTCAGGTCCCTCATCGCCTGTGGCGCGGTTGTCGGCACCCGCAACGTGCCGATCTCGGTCGTGCGCCCGAACACGGTGGCGGCGATCGCAAAACCGATCAGCCCGAGGGCCGCATAGAGCGGCAGGCGGGGCTTCGATCCGCCCGGGTGCAGGCGGCCGGCGCTGCCGGCAAACGGGATCTTCTGCGCCTGCGCCCTCATGACGCGGCCGCCAGCGTGCCGGTGTGGACCGGCCGGCCGATCGTCGCAGCCGGCACGGAGGAGACCTCTCTCTGGCCGACGGTTGCGGTGGCGGCGAGGCCGGCCGCCAGGATCTGGGCAACACCCTGCGCGTCGGGAATGCAGCGCAGCATCGGCTGCGGCCGCGACAGGTGCCAGGGGCGCGCATGCGGCCACAGCACCGCGAAGGTCAGCGGCCGGTCGTCGGCCAGGGCGAGCGGGATATCGCCGATCCCCTCGGAACCGGCGCGCAGCGCCGCACCATTGATCTGTGAATAGGGCAGGTTGACGATCATCGGCATCGCCATGCCGAAGCGCATCACCACCCGCCGTTCCGTCATCGTATAGACGGTCGTGCGCGCGATCCCGATGGCAAAGCCGCAGAACATGGCGACCGCGGCGGCACCCAGCCCGGCCAGGATCGCCAGCGTCGGCACGATGTCGATGAGCGACACGCCGTCATGCACCGCCGACGCGATCCGCCACGCCATCAGCAACGCGAACCAGCCGGCGATCTTGCGGACGTGAAAGACCCGGATGGCAAAGGCCTTCCAGTCGGGCGATCCCTGCCACCGCAGGGTCTCGCCGGAAGGGAGCCGCGCCGGCAGCCCGCGGACGGGTTCGAAGTCGTGTTCCTGGTTCACAGCAGGGGCTCCGCGCGGGTCGGGATCGCATAAAGGGTGCCGGCGCCGAAATAGGCGGTGATCTTCTCCTCCTCAAGCATCGTCAGCACGTCCGGATTGCGCAACTGCGGCACATCCGCCATCTGCTTGCCGCGCACCGCATGCACGTAGACGGTGCCGCGCTTGCCTTCGACGAGCGCGAAGGTCATCGGCACCAGGACACTGTTGCCACCGGCCGCGACCTCGAGATAGCGCACCACCAGCTCGCCCTGGTCGATCCACAGGTCCGTGACCGTGCCACCGGCCGCCTTGTCGCAACCGATCACTGTAAAGCCGCGCGGATCTGGGTCCTCCGGGGAGAGGCTGAATGACGGGGCTCCGCGCAACGGCACGATCTTGTGATCGCCGTGATGCGTCAGCTCCGGCCGGTCGGCTCGCTGCGCATAGGCGCCGGGTCCGACCCCGGCGAGCAGCGGGTTGCCCGTCGGCTCGAGCGGCGCGCCGGGCCAGTTGCCGGTGCGCACGGCGTTGACCGGATAGGGTTCGCGGACGCCGTTGGGGGCCAGCACCGTGCCGGCACCGTGCGCCAGCACGAAGCGCTTGGGATCGGGGATGAACGGGAACCCGCCCTTGTAGACGTCGCCGCCCTTGTCGGTTTCCAGCGGATAGCCTTCGCGCCGATCCTCGCGGCGGATGTAGAACACCAGCCCGGCGAAGAAGACCCAGAAGGCGTAAAGGACCACCTGGGCGACGTCGAGATATTCCGTCAGTGCTCCGCGCAGCATCGCGTTCTCCTGTCTGTCGTGTCTCAGCCGGCCTGTCGGGCCATGCCGAAAGTGGCAAAATCGGTGTGTGGAATGGCAGCCCGGCGCACGAGCGGACCCAATGCGACGAGCGCCAGGAACAACATGACGATTTCGAGGGTGTAGACGGCCGTGTAGCCGCTCGCCGGGTCGCGCAGCGCCTCGCCGAGCGCACCCTGCGTGCCGAGTTCCGACACCACGTCCCGCAGGATGCCGCCGAGCGCGATGGCGATGCCTGCGGCCGTGGCCTGCACGGCGCCCCAGGCACCCAGAGCAAGGCCGCTGTCGCCGCCTTCCGCCGCCGCCATGGTGGCGGTGAGCGTCCCGTGGCCGAACAGGCCGCCGCCAAAGCCGATCAGCGTTACCCCGATGGCGAACAGCGCCACCGAGTCGAGCGGCACCGCGAAGATCACGGCGCAGAACGCGGCAATGCCCGCAACCGCGCCAAGCCCCGCGACCCGGTGCGGATCGGCACCCTTGCCGAGCCGCTTTGCCGCCAGCACCAGTCCGAGGATCCCGCCGGCTGCCAGCGCCGCCGTCAGCGCTGTCGTCGCGCCGACCGAGAGCCGCAGGATCTGGCCGCCATAGGGCTCGAGCAGAATGTCCTGCATGCTGAACGCGAAGGTTCCGAGCCCGGTCGCCACCAGCCGGCGGCGCGCCTGCGGCGCCTGCACATAGGTCTGCCACGTGGTCCCGAAGGTGGGCCGCGCGAGGTCGTGCCGGGTGCGGGAAGGATCGCGCGGCTCCTGCTTCCAGAGCGCCACCACATTGATCACCATCGTGACGACGGCCGACCCCTGGATCACCTGGATCAGGCGCAGCTGGCTGAAGTCGGCCAACAGTGCGCCGAACACGAGGGCGCTCGCCACCATGCCGACGAGCAGCATGACGCACAGCAGTGCGACGACCTTCGGCCGTGCATGCGCCGGCGCCAGGTCGGTTGCCAGCGCGAGGCCGACGGTCTGCACAGTGTGCATCCCGGCGCCGACCAGCAGGAACGCCACGGCCGCGCCGATCTGGCCGACGAAGGCCGGCCAGTGTGTGTCGCCCGACAGCAGGATCAGCGCGAACGGCATGATCGCCAGGCCGCCGAACTGGACCAGGGTCCCGGTCCAGATGAACGGCACACGACGCCAGCCCAGATAGGACCGATAGGTGTCGGACCGATAGCCGATCAGCGCGCGCAGCGGCGCGAACAGCAGCGGCAGCGACACCATGCAGGCAACGATCCATGCCGGGACTGCGAGTTCGACGATCATCACCCGATTGAGCGTGCCGATGACCAGCACCGCCGCCATGCCGACCGTCACCTGGAACAGCGACAGCCGCATCAGCCGCCCGAGCGGCAGTTCAGGCGTTGCCGCGTCGGCAAACGGCATGAACTCCGGCCCGAGCCGCTTCACCCGCGAGATGAGGGCGCGCTGCAGGTTCATCGACGTGTCATCTCCAGCACCTGCGACTTGTAGAACCCGGCCGAGACGCGGTGCGTCCGGCCGGCCTGCCATGGCTGCAGGCCGGGTGCTGCGGCAAGAATGCGCCGCAACCTGGCCTCGCTCACCGGCTCGACGGCGGGCGACCGGTCGCCGCGCGGGAACAGCCGCCCGACAGCCAGCATGGCGTTCAGCGCCGGCGTGCCCGGCGCAAAGGTGAACAGCATGGCGTTGCTGGTCCGCTCCGACAGCGCCGACAGCACCCGGCCGACGTCGGCGGCCTGGTAGTGGATCAGCGAATCCATGGCCACCACGTAGTCGAAGCTGCCATGTGCCGGGTCGAGCAGGTCGCCGACGCAAAAGTCGATGCTGCCGCCGGCGAGATCCTGCGGCGCCCTCTCCTGGGCGAGTCCGATCAAGGTCGGCGAGATGTCGACCGCCACCACATGGGCGCCGCGGCGCGCCGCCTCGACGGCCAGCGCCCCCGTGCCGCAGCCGGCATCGAGCAGCCGCATGCCGGAGAGGTCCGTCGGCAGCCAGTCGAGCAGTGTCGTCCGCATCCGGTCGCGACCGGCCCGCACTGTCGCGCGGATCCGGCCGACCGGTGCGGTCGAGGTCAGGCGTGCCCAGGCCTCGACCGCGGTGCGGTCGAAATAGGTCTGCAGCTGCCCGCGGCGATGGTCATAAGCGACGCTGGGCATCAGTCGAACCCTAGGAATTCGAACAGGTCGCGATCCTTCATCGGCTGGGCGTGAAGTTCGTCGACGCCCTCCCACAGCTTTGTCGCGAGGCTGAGATATTCGTTCTTCACCGCCTCGAGCTCGGGGGTGGAGTCCATCTCGAACAGCGTCGACTTCTTCAGCCGGCTGCGCCGCACCACGTCGAGGTCGGGGAAATGTGCGAGGCGCTGCAAACCGACAGCGGCGTTGAAGCGGTCGATCTGGTCGGTCCCGGCGCTGCGGTTGGCGATCACGCCGCCGATGCGCACATTGTAGTTCTTCGACTTGGTGTGGATCGCCGCGACGATCCGGTTCATGGCGAAGATCGAGTCGAAATCGTTGGCGGTGACGATCAGGCCCCGGTCGGCGTGCTGCAGCGGTGCCGCAAAGCCGCCGCACACCACGTCGCCGAGCACGTCGAAGATCACCACGTCGGTGTCTTCCAGCAGGTGATGCTCCTTGAGCAGCTTCACCGTCTGGCCGACCACATAGCCGCCGCAGCCCGTGCCGGCCGGCGGCCCGCCGGCCTCGACGCACAAAACGCCCGCATAGCCCACGACAAAGAAGTCGCTGGGCCGCAGCTCCTCGGAGTGGAAGCCGACCGTCTCCAGCGCGTCGATCACCGTCGGCACCAGCCGCTTGGTGAGCGTGAAGGTTGAGTCATGCTTGGGATCGCAGCCGATCTGCAGCACGCGCTTGCCCAGCTTGGCGAACGCCACCGAGAGGTTTGACGACGTCGTGCTCTTGCCGATGCCGCCCTTGCCGTAGACCGCGAACACCTTGGCGGTGTCGATCTTCAGCGTCGGGTCGAGCTCGACCTGCATGCTGCCTTCGGGACGACGGGGGACGCCCGCCCGAATCGGGATGTTCATGCCGCAACCTCCGCTGTGATGCCCTCGAGCCGGTCCTCGAGGTCCTCGCTCGCCTGACGCAGTGCGTCGAGCGTCGCGCTGTCCGGTGTCCAGTAGTGACGCTCGTGCGCCTCGATCAGCCGGTTCGCCAGCTTGGCCGATGCGGTCGGGTTGAGGGCGGCGAGGCGCTCGCGCATCGCCGGGTCGAGCATGTAGGTCTGGGTGAGCTGCTGGTAGACCCAGGGGGCCACCTCACCCGTCGTCGCCGACCACCCCATCGTGTTGGAGACGTGCTCCTCGATCTGCCGCACGCCCTCGTAGCCGTGGCTGAGCATGCCCTCGTACCACTTGGGGTTGAGCATGCGGGTGCGCGTCTCCAGCGCGACCTGCTCGCCGAGCGAGCGGACGACGCCCTCTCCGCGGGTCTGGTCGCCGATGAACACCGGCACGGCTTTGCCGCCCTTGGCCCGCCGCGTTGCCCGGCTGATGCCGCCGAGCGTGTCGAAATAGTGGTCGACCGTGGTGACGCCGAGTTCCACCGAGTCGAGGTTCTGGTAGGCCAGCTCGACCGTCGACAGGACCTCGGTCAGCAGTGCGGGTTGCGGCGCGGGCTTGCCCGAGCGGCCATACGCGAAGCTCTTGCGGCGCGAATAGGTCTCGGCGAGCTCGTCCTCGTCGTCCCAGCGGCTGTTCTCGATCAGGTGGTTGACGTTGGAGCCGTAGGCGCCGTCCGCATTGCCGAACACGCGCAGGGCTGCCGTCTCCAGGTCGCTGCCGGTCTTCTGCTGGAAGGCGAGCGCATGCTTGCGGATGAAGTTGTCGGTGGCCGGCTCGTCGGCAGAGGCCGCCAGCAGGGCCGCTTCGGCCAGCAGCTTGATCTGCATCGGCATCAGGTCGCGGAAGATACCCGACAGCGTGCTGACCACGTCGATCCGCGGCCGGCCGAGCTCGGCGAGAGGCACCAGTTCCGCGCCGGCCAGACGGCCATAGCTGTCGAAGCGCGGGCGCGCGCCCATCAGGGCCAGCGCCTGGGCGATCGGCCCGCCCTCGGACTTGAGGTTGTCCGTGCCCCACAGCACCATGGCGAT
Source organism: Methylobacteriaceae bacterium (assembly GCA_040380755.1). GTDB lineage: Bacteria > Pseudomonadota > Alphaproteobacteria > Rhizobiales > Beijerinckiaceae > Alsobacter. Next base: position 36,429 of record JBEIIL010000022.1, read on the forward strand.
GGTTTCGGGCAGCGGCAGGCCGCCCGAGGTGTAGCGAGCCAGAAGCCGTTCCGCCTGGCGGGCGCCATCGCGCATCGCATAGGCGCTGGGAATGCGGAACGGATCAAAGCCGTGCAGGTTGCGGCCGGTGGGCAGCACTGCCGGGGTCCGCAGCACGTCCCCGCCCGGAGCCGGGCGGATGAACCTTGCGTCGAGCGCCCGCAGGATGGCCGCGATCTCGTGGTCGTCCGCCAGCCAGCGATCGGTGTCAGCCAGCGCCTTCAGCACCTCGAGGGTCGCGCCGGGCTGCGGGCTGGCCGCGAGCGCCTGCTCCGGTGTCGCGCCGCCGACAAGCGCCGTCACGACGGCGCGATCCGGCCGTGTCCCGTGCGCCGCGTCGGCCACCGCCTCCAGCATCTCGACGCGCTGCTCGGCCGTCGCCGCCTCGCCGACCACGTGCAGGCCGTGCGGGATGAGCGTGTATTCGAGTTCGAGGATTTCATGCGAGAGGCGCTCGATATGCGCCGCAGCCTGTCCACCCCACGCCGGCTCGGCGGCCGCCAGGTCGACGAGTGCGGCCTGCGCCTGGATCACGCCGGAGAGGTCGTCGCGCTCGGCTGCGTCAACCGGCAGAGCCCGCCAGCGTTCAACCGTCGCCTTCAGGTCGAGCAGGCCGCGATACAGGCCCGCATGGGCGATCGGCGGAGTCAGGTAGCTGATCAGCGTCGCCGCCGAGCGGCGCTTGGCGATCGCGCCCTCGGACGGGTTGTTGGCGGCATACAGATAGATGTTCGGCAGGTCACCGATCATCCGGTCCGGCCAGTCGCGGCCCGACAGGCCGGACTGCTTGCCGGGCATGAACTCCAGTGCCCCGTGCGTGCCGAAATGCAGCACGGCTGCGGCGCGAAAATCCTCGCGGATCCAGCGGTAGAAGGCCGAGAAGGCGTGCGTGGGCGCAAAACCTTTCTCAAACAGCA
>JBEIIL010000023.1:0-37009 GCA_040380755.1 Methylobacteriaceae bacterium
CCCCCGCCGGACTGGTGCTGCTGGCGGCGGCCGTGACCGGTCCCGCTCTGATCCAGGCGAGCCATGCCGCCGTCTATGCGTTCAGCACGCTGCACTGGCAGACGAAGGGCCTGTCCTCCCCGGTGGTCGGCGCCCTGTGGGCCACCGGAATTGTCGGTGAGGTCACGGTCTTCGCCATCGCCGGACGCCTCGTCGTCGGCGAGCGCGGCGCCCTCGCCCTGCTGGCGGCGGGCGGGCTGGCGGCCATCGCCCGCTGGCTCGGAATGGCGCTCGATCCGTCCCTGCCGGTGCTCGTGGCCCTGCAGGTCGGCCACGGCCTCAGCTTCGGCGCCACCCATCTCGGGAGCGTCTTCCTGCTCATGCGGCTGGTCGATGATCGCCGGTCGGCGCAGGCGCAGGGCTGGCTCGCCGCCGTCTGGGCCCTGGCGATGGCGGTTCTGACCAACCTCGCTGGCCAGTTGTCAGCACCATGGGGCCAGGCGATCTACCTCCCCATGGCAGCAGCTGCGGCCATTGGCCTCACTCTTGTCGCTGGTGTCGCGTTGGCGCGCATGCGCCCGGTTTCAGTCGCGGTCTAGCTGCCTGACCGCGGTCCAGATTGGGATCGGGCGCTCAGGTTTGGGATTCTGAGCTAATCCATCGCCACAGGGGCATTGCTACCTCTACATTCTGTCGGGGATCGAGCGCCTGGGGTATGACGGCTGTCGCCGACCGGATCCTGCCGTGCGTGTGGGCCGGATGCGGTCCGGTCGCCGCGGTTTCCTCCGGGATGCGATCATCGCCATGCGAAGGGGCTCCGGTCCCCGCGTCATTCCGGATTGTCGTGGGAGGCTCCATGTCTGACCTCAATGCCGTCCTGTCCTATGTCGACGAGCATGTTGATGACGCCTTGAGCAGGCTCCTCGAGCTGATCCGGATCAAGTCGATCTCGACCGATCCGGCCTACGCCAAGGACTGTCAGGCCTGTGCCGACTGGCACGCCGCCGACCTGCGCAGCATCGGCTTTGATGCCAGCGCGCGTCCGACGCCCGGCCATCCGATCGTCGTCGGCCACGACCGTTCGCAGCCTGGCTTCTCGGTGTTGTTTTACGGCCACTACGACGTGCAGCCGGTCGATCCGCTGGAGCTGTGGACCCACGATCCGTTCGAGCCGATCGTCGAGACCCGCCCCGACGGCACCAAGATCATCCGCGGCCGCGGCTCGTCCGACGACAAGGGTCAGTTGATGACCTTCGTCGAGGCCTGTCGCGCCTACAAGGCCGTGACCGGCAAGCTGCCGATCCCGGTCTCGATCCTGCTGGAGGGCGAGGAGGAGTCCGGCGGCGCGAGCCTGCCCGGCTTCCTCGATGCCAACGCCGAGGAGCTCAAGGCCGATGTCGGCCTGATCTGCGACACCGGCATGTGGGATCCCGAGACGCCGGCGATCACCACCATGTTGCGCGGCCTGTGCGGCGAGGAGGTGTTCATCACCGCTGCCGACCGGGACCTGCATTCGGGCTTCTACGGCTCGGCTGCCGCCAATCCCAACCATGTGCTGGCCCGCATCCTGGCCGACCTGCGGGACGCTGACGGTCGCATCACCATCCCGGGCTTCTACGAGGGTGTCCCCGAGCTGCCCGAGGTGCTGAAGGAGCAATGGGCCGCGCTGAACTTCGACGCCTCCGCCTTCCTCGGCGCCGTCGGCCTGTCGCTGCCGGCCGGCGAGAAGGGCCGCAGCGCCCTCGAGATGGTCTGGTCGCGGCCGACCTGCGAGATCAACGGCATGGGCGGCGGCTACCAGGGCGAGGGCTTCAAGACGGTGATCCCGTCCAAGGCCTCGGCCAAGATCTCGTTCCGCCTCGTCTTCGATCAGGATCCGCACGCGATCCGCGCCGCCTTCCGCGCCTTCGTCAAGGCGCGGGTGCCGGCCGACTGCAAAGTCGAGTTCAAGGAGCACGGCTCGGGCAAGGCGATCCGTTTCCCCATCGACGCGCCGGCCTTCAACCTGACGCGCCAGGCGCTGACGGACGAGTGGGGCCGCGAGGGTGCCTATATCGGCGGCGGCGGATCGATCCCGGTCAACCACCAGCTGAAGTCGGCGCTCGGCATGGACGTGATCCTGGCCGGCTTCGCGCTCGAGGACGACCGCATCCACAGCCCCAACGAGAAGTACGACCTGCGGAGCTTCCACAAAGGGATCCGCTCCTGGGTCCGCATTCTCGACGCCCTGTCACGGGCCTGATCGCACAATATGTCTGCACCGGTAACCCAGATCAGCCCCGACGACCGCCCTTCGCGGCGGTCGCGGGGCATTCGCATCCCTGTGCTCGGGATCGGCCCTGTCGCCGCGGCCATGCTGCTGGCCGCGTGCTCGCCACAAGCCGACGCACCGGCGCCGCCGCCGGTCCGGCCGGTGCGGACGATGACCGTGGCCCTTGAACGCCCCGAGCCAGCCGCGACCTTCCCCGGGCGCATCGAAGCCAAGGAACAGGCGGCACTCGGCTTCCGCATCGGTGGCCGCATCACCGAGCGCCTCGTGGGTGTCGGTGCGTCGGTGAAAGCCGGCGACATCCTGGCTCGCCTCGACCCCGAGAACGAGCTCAACGACCTGCGCTCCGCCCGCGCGGCGCTGGCCGCGGCCGAGGGCGTGCTGCGGCAGGCCGAGGGCCGGCTCGAGCGTCAGCAGCACCTCTATTCCCGCAACGTCACCTCCCGCGCCGAGTTCGAGGACGCCGGCCAGGGCCGCAAGACGGCGCGCGCCCAGGTTGACGCCGCCGCAGCGAATGTCCGGATTGCCGAGGACGTGGTGGGCTTCACCACCCTCAAGGCCGATGCCCCCGGCGTTGTCACCACCATTGGCGCCGAGCCGGGCGAGGTGGTGTCGCCAGGCCGCATGGTCATGACGCTGGCGCGCCGCGGTGGCCGCGACGCGGTCTTCGATGTACCGGCGGACTCGCTCTCCTATCTGGGCGTCGACGCCCGCGTCACCGTCAACGGTGCGTCTGATCCAACGGCCACCGCCGAAGGGCGGGTGCGCGAGGTCGCGCCCGAGGCCGACGCCGTGACGCGCCTGTTCAGGGTCCGTGTCGGGCTGATCGACCCGCCGCCGGGGCTGGCGCTGGGCTCGGCTGTCCAGGGCACCTTTGCGAAGACTGCCAAGGCCGGGGTTGCCGTGCCGGTTGCCGCGATCGTGCGATCCGCCAAGGAAGCTGCCGTCTGGCTGGTGGATCCGGCAACCCGCAAGCTGGCCCTGCGGCCGGTGCAGCTGGTCGGCGAGGATCCGGCCTATGCCGTGATCGGCGGCGGGCTGGCCGACGGCGACGTCGTTGTCACTGCTGGGGCTGGTAGCCTCAAGGCCGGCCAGCTGGTCCGCCTCGCCGGGGTGGAACAGTAATGCCCTTCAACCTGTCCGACTGGGCCCTGCGCCACCGCTCCTTCGTCATCTACATGATGCTGGTCTCCGTGGTGGCGGGTGTGCTGGCATTCATCAAGCTGGGCCGCAGCGAGGATCCGTCCTTCGTCATCAAGACGATGGTGGTGTCGGCCGCATGGCCTGGCGCCACCATGGAGGACACCCTCAAGCAGGTGACCGAGCGGCTCGAACGCAAGCTCGAGGAAGTGGCCGATATCGACTTCCTGCGCAGCTACACGACACGTGGCATCACCACGATCTTCGTCAACCTGAAGCAGTCAGTTCCTGGCTCGAAGGTCGAGGGTCTGTGGCAGCAGGTGCGCAACCAGGTTGCCGACATCCGCCACACCCTCCCGCAGGGTGTCGTCGGGCCGTTCTTCAACGACCGCTTCGGCGACACCTTCGGCATCATCTACGGCTTCACCGCCGATGGCTTCTCGCGGCGCGAGCTGCGCGACCATGTCGAGGACATCCGCTCCCGCCTGCTGCAGGTGAAGGACGTCTCCAAGATCGAGATGATCGGCGCCCAGGACGAGCGCATCTTCATCGAATTCTCGGTCCGCGAGATGGCCCGCCTGCGCATCGACCGCGGCGCGCTGCTCGCCGCCCTGCAGAGCCAGAACATCGTGCGCCCCTCGGGCACGATCAACACCGACGACGAGCGGCTGACGGTCAGGGTCTCGGGCGCCTTCGCGTCCGAGGACGACCTGCGCGACGTCAATTTCGCCGTCGGGGATCGCATGGTCCGCCTCGCCGACATCGCCACCGTCCGGCGTGCCCATGTCGATCCGCCCCAGCCCGTGTTCCGCGTCAACGGCCAGGAGGCGCTTGGCCTGGGCATCGCCATGCAGGATGGCGGCGACATCCTTGCGCTGGGCGAGAACCTCAAGGCGGCAATGACCAAGATCACCGCCGGCCTGCCCCACGGCATAGAGCCCAAGCTGGTGGCGGACCAGTCCACCACCGTCCGCTATGCCATTGCCGACTTCATGACCTCGTTGTGGCAGTCGGTCGCGATCATCCTCGTCGTCAGCTTCATCGCACTGGGCGTGCGCGCCGGGCTCGTCGTGGCGCTGGCGATTCCGCTGACGCTCGCCATCGTCTTTGCGCTGATGGACGTGGCGAACATCGACATGCAGCGCGTCTCGCTCGGCGCACTGATCATAGCGCTGGCGCTGCTCGTCGACGACGCCATGACGACAACGGACGCCACCATGTCGCGCCTTGCGGCCGGCGACCCCAAGGAGATCGCGGCGACCTACGCCTACAAGCAGTATGCGATTGCGATGCTGGCCGGCACGTTCGTCACCATTGCCGGCTTCGTGCCCATCGGCTTCGCGGCGAGCTCCGCCGGTGAGTACACCTTCTCGCTGTTCGCCGTCGTCAGCATCGCGCTGATCGTGTCGTGGATCGTCGCGGTCGTCTTCGCGCCCGTGCTTGGCGTGGCGATCCTGAAAGTGCCGGCGAAGACCGGCAATGCCCCGCCCGGCGGCGTGGTCGCGGCCTTCCGCGGCCTGCTTGACACGGCCATCCGCTTCCGCTGGATCACCATCGCGGCGACGGTCGGGCTGTTTGTCGTCTCCGTGCTCGCGTTGCCGCTGGTGCCGCGACAGTTCTTCCCGGCCTCGGACCGGACGGAGCTTCTCGTCGACCTGCGCCTGCCGCAGGGTGCCTCGATGCAGGCCAGCAAAACCGTGTCGGCGCGCTTCGACGCCATGCTGAAGGGCGATGCGGACGTCGAGCGCTGGAGCACCTATGTGGGTCGCGGCGCCATCCGCTTCTACCTGCCGCTCAACGCCCAGCTGCCGAACGAGTTCTTCAGCCAGGTCGTCATCGTCGCCAAGGATGTCGAGGCCCGCGAGCGGCTGCACAAGCGGCTTGAGGCCAACCTGGCGACGGAGTTCCCTGCACTGGTCACCCGCGTCTACCCGCTCGAGCTCGGCCCGCCGGTCGGCTGGCCGATCCAGTATCGCGTCAGCGGCGAGGACGTCGGCGAGATCCGCGCCATCGCCATGAAGCTGGCCCAGGCACTGTCGGCCAACGGCAAGGTGAAGCAGGTCGGGTTTGACTGGATGGAGTCAGCCCGCGAGCTGCGGCTGCGGATCGACCAGGACGAGGTCCGCCGCCTCGGCCTCAGCTCCCAGGCGCTGTCTGGAATCCTCACCACCGTGCTGTCCGGCGCGGCCGTGACGCAGGTGCGCGATGACATCTACCTGGTCGATGTCGTGGCCAGAGCCCGCAACGACGAGCGCGATTCTCCGCAGTCGCTGCGCGACCTGCAGGTGGCGATCCCGGGCGGGCGCACCGTCGCGCTGTCGCAGTTCGTGTCCTTCGAATACAGCCAGGACTACCCGCTGATCTGGCGGCGCGACCGGGTCACGACGCTGACGGTCGAGGCCGACATCATCCCGGGCGCGCTGCCCGAGACGGTCGTGTCGGCGCTCGAACCGGCACTCACCGCGCTGCGGGCGTCGCTGCCGACCGGCTACCGCATCGACACCGGCGGCACAGTGGAGGAGAGCGCCAAGTCGCAGGCCTCGGTCGTCGCCGTGGTGCCGTTGATGCTGCTGCTGATGCTCACGGTGCTGATGGCCGAGCTGCAGAGCTTCGCCAAGATGGCGATCGTGCTCAGCATCGCACCGCTTGGCCTGATCGGCGTCGTCGGCGCCCTGCTGCTGTCGGGCAAACCGCTGGGCTTCGTCGCCGTGCTCGGCATCCTGGCGCTGATCGGGATCATCACCAAGAATGCCGTGATCCTGGTCGGCCAGATCGAATCCGAGCGCGCGGCCGGCAAGAGCGTCCGCGAGGCCGCGCTCGACGCCAGCGCCACCCGCTTCCGGCCGATCATGCTGACCGCGGTCTCCACCGTGCTGGGCATGATCCCGATCGCCCCGACGGTGTTCTGGGGCCCGATGGCCTTCGCCATCATGGGCGGCCTCCTCGTCGCCACCGTGCTGACGCTGATCTTCCTGCCGACGCTCTACGTCGCCTGGTTCGGGCGCGCCGGCGCGGAGCCGGACAAGCCTGCCGTCGCCAGGGAGGCCACCTCGTGACACGGATCGCCGTCTCTGCACCGGGCACGTCCCGGCTGATCGCCGCCGCAGCCGCCATCCTGCTGCTCGCCGGCTGCCAGGCCGAAACGCCGGCCGCAAACAGCGCCCGGCCCGTCACCGTCTTCACCGTCGAGGCCTCGCGCCTCACCGACACGGTGCAGCTGACCGGCGATATCCAGGCGCAAAAGGACGTCGACGCCGCCTTCCGCATCGCCGGCAAGATGACCGAACGCCCGGTCAATGTCGGTGACACGGTGAAGGCCGGTCAGGTCCTTGCCCGGCTCGACTCGGCCACCGAGCAGAACGCCCTGCAGGCCGCCAAGGCGGCGCTCACCGCTGCACGCGGCGAGGTTGCGACAGCGCGCAACGCGTTCGATCGCCAGCAGCATTTGATGAACCAGGGCTTCACCACCCGGCCGCGCTTCGACCAGGCCCGCCAGGCGCTGGAGACGGCTCAGTCGCGGCTCGAGGACGCGGAGGCGCGCAGCGACGCGGCGCGTGACCGGCTCGGCTTCACCGAGCTTGTCGCCGACGCCCCTGGCGTCGTGACCGCCCGCGGCGCCGAGCCCGGCGAAGTGGTGCAGCCAGGCCGGATGATCGTGCGCCTGGCGCGCGGTGACGGCCGCGACGCGGTGTTCGAGGTGCCTGCCGCCATGCTCCGCGCCGGCAACACGACGACCACTGTCGACGTGGCGCTGGCCGGTGACCCGGCTGTCACCGCGGTCGGCCGCATCCGCGAGGTCTCGCCGGAGGCTGATCCGGTGACCCGCACGTTCCGCGTGCGCGTTGGTCTGGACAATCCGCCGGAGGCTATGCGGCTTGGCGCCACCATCATCGGCACGGTTGCTCTGGCGTCGAATGTCATCACCGCCATTCCGGCTATGGCCCTGACATCCGACCGCGGCGCTCCGGCCGTCTGGGTCATCGATCCGGCCAGCTCGACGGTGGCGCTGCGCCCGGTCGACGTGCTGCGCTTCGACACCGATCGCGTCATCCTCGCGCAGGGGCTCGAGCCGGGCGACGTCATCGTCGCCGCTGGCGTCCAGGCCCTGTTTCCGGGACAACGGGTGCGGCCACTCGCGCCCCGCAAACTCGCAACGCAGACCACGACTCTTAACGACGAAGGCGGGCCTTTGCCCGGGGGGACCAGGGGATGAAACAGCCAACCGCGACGACGCCTGCCAACAGATCCGTGATGGAGCGGTTCCTCGACGCGGTCGAGGCCGTCGGCAACAAGGTGTCGCACCCGGTCGTCATCTTCCTCATCCTGATCGCCATCGTGATCGGCCTGTCCGCCATCCTGAGCTTCTTCGGGACGTCGGTGACCGTCGACCAGATCAATCCGCAGACCCAGAAGATCGAGCCGGTCACCACCGAGCTGCGCAGCCTGCTCAGCACCGAGGGCATCCGTTTCCTCTACATCTCGCTGATCCCCAATTTCATGAGCTTCACCGCCGTCGGCCTGATGATCGCCGCCATGATCGGCGCCGGCGTCGCCGAGGAATCCGGGTTGGTGAATGCCCTGATCCGCAAGCTGGTCATCGTCTCGCCGCGCTGGGCGCTGACCTACATCCTCGCCTTCGTGGGCATCATCGCCAGCATTGCCGCCGATGCCGGCTATCTGGTCCTGATCCCGCTCGCCGGCGTCGCCTATATGAGCATCGGCCGCCATCCGCTCGCCGGCATTGCCCTCGGCTTTGCTGCGGTGGCGGGAGCCTTCACGGTCAACATGCTGATCAAGCCGCTTGACGCGGTCCTGGTCGAGTTCACCAATGACGCGATCCACCTCGTTGACCGCAACCGATCGATCGGCCTGGCGTCGAACGTCTTCTTCTCGATTGCTTCGGTGGCGTTCCTCACGGTTGTGATCGCGCTGATCACCGACAAGATCATCTCGCCGCGTTTGGGAGAATACAAGCCTGAGGCTGGCTCGACGGTCGGCAAGGAGACGGGCGCAACCCTCTCGGAGGCCGAACACCGCGGCCTGCGCTTCGCACTCTACGGTCTTCTCGGCGTGGTCGTCGTCATGGGGCTGCTGTCGGTTCCCGCCGGCGCGCCGCTGCGCAACCCGACGACCGGCGAGCTCATCGGCAATTCGCCCTTCATGAACGGGCTGATCGCGGTCATCACCATCACCTTCCTGACCACCGGATGGGCGTATGGTGTCGGCGCCGGGACGCTGAAGACGCTGACGGAGGTGATCCGCGCCATCGAGAAGGCGATCACCAATCTGGGCCCGACGATCTTCCTGTTCTTCGTGCTCAGCCAGTTCGTGGCCTACTTCACCTACACCAACATGGGCACGATCATGGCCCTGAAGCTGGCCGGTGTCCTGCAGGCTTCGAACATCGGCGCCCTGCCGCTGCTGCTCGGCTTCATCGTGGTCGTCGCCATCATCGACCTGCTGCTGACCGGTGCGATCGCCAAATGGGCCATCTTCGCGCCCGTCTTCGTACCGCTGCTGATGAAGCTCGGCGTCGAGCCCGAGGCCGTGCTGGCCGCCTACCGGGTGGCGGATTCGCCAATGAACGCGATCACGCCGCTCAACGCCTATTTCGCCATGGTGGTCGGGCTGACGCAGAGATACGACAAGTCGTCTGGCGTCGGGACAGTCGTGTCGATGATGCTTCCCTATGTGGTGATCATGTTCGTCCTCTGGACCGCCCTGTTCGCGGTCTGGAAGATGCTGGGCCTGCCGTGGGGCCTTTGAGCCAGTGACCGACCGCCACGCTGCGACCACCGGCCGGGCCCCCGCAAGGGGCCCGGTCGCGTATGCCTGCGGATCAGGACCTGCCCCGTCATGAGCGGCGGCCTGCCCGCGCTTGAACCGCTGCTGCCGGCAGAGCGGCGGATTTTGGCAGCGCTCCGGCTCGGTGATTTCGACCGCCTCGGCGACGGCTCGCTGCCGGCCGAGGGCGACCCCGAACGGGTCGTCCGCGCCGAGTTGCTGCGGTTCCTGCTGCTGGGCGGCGACGGCGTGGTGAAGCCCCACGAAAAGGGCGTGCGCGTCAGCGGCGGCTGGATCACCGGGCAGCTCGACCTCGAGGGCTGCCGGATCCCCCGCGACATCGGCCTCAAGGATTGCCGCTTCGAGGCCGCGCCGGTGCTGCGCTCGGCCATCATCGACAATCTGTTTCTCGACGGCTCCGAGGTGCCGGGGATCGAGGCCGAGCGGCTCGAGGCCCGCGGCGGGCTGACGCTGCGCGGTGCCCGCGTCACCGGCGTCATCCGCCTCGCCGGTGCCGCCATCGGTGGCAGCCTCGAATGCGACGGCGCCGTTCTCGAACCCGGGGGCTCGACCGCGATCGCCGCGTCCGGCCTGCGCGCCGAGGGCGTCCTGCTGCGCGGTGCACAGGTCCGCGGCGGCATCGACCTGTCGGGCGCAAGGCTGGTGTCGGGCATCGAGGCGCAGGGCCTCGACCTCGCCCGCCCCGAGGGCACGGCTCTCAACGCCGATTCGCTGGTCTCCCGCAGCAATGTCGTGCTGCGGCGCGCCACCATTGTCGGCGGGGTGCTGCTCGGCGGCGCCCTGATCGAGGGCGATCTCGACTGCAATGGCACGACCTTCAGCAACCCCGGCGCCATGGCGCTCGATCTCGGCCGCGCCGTCGTCGAGGGCGGCTTCCTGCTGGCCGACGAGGCAGCGGTTGCCGGCATCATGGACCTGACCGGGGCGCGGTTCGGCACGCTGCATGATGCGGCATCGGCCTGGCCGGCGGAAGGCGACCTGCTGCTCAACCGCTGCCTCTATGGCGGCTTCATCGACGCCCCGGTCGATGCGGCCGACCGCCTCGCCTGGCTCGGACGGCAGCGGCCGGAGCGCTGGGGCGAGGACTTCTGGCCCCAGCCCTTCGAGCAGCTCGCCACGGTCCTGCGCCAGATGGGCCACGGCGAAGACGCCCGCACGGTGCTGATCGAGAAGGAGCGCCAGCATCGCGCCGTGCGCCGCGCACGCACCGCCAACCCGCTCTGGCGGACCGTGCTGGCAGCCAAGGACCTGATGCTCGGCATCACGCTCGGCTATGGCCTGCGGCCGCTGCTGGCCTGTGTCTGGCTGGCGCTGTTCTGGGCGGGCGGCGCTGTCATCTTCGCCCATGCGGACTCGGTCGGCGCGATGAAGCCCAACAGTGCCGTGGTGCTGCGGGCGCCCGAATGGACGACCTGTCGCATCGAGCGCGGCCGCACCGTGGTGCAGGACGGCCGCGAGTTCCAGGGCCGTGCGGATCCGGGCCAGACACCACTCGCCTGCTTCCGCGCCCAGTTCGAGGCATTGAGTTATCCGGAATTCAACGCCCTGATGTATTCGCTCGATACGCTGTTCCCGGTGCTCGAGATCGGCCAGCGCAACTACTGGCGTCCTGATCCGGCGCAGCCCTTCGGCGGAGTCACCATCTGGTACTTCTACATCGAATCCGTCATCGGCTGGGTGCTGAGCCTGCTCGCCGTCGCCGGCTTCTCGGGACTGGTGAAATCGAACTGACCGGCCGCAAGGCCATGGGGATACAATGAGCCGGGACAGCACCGAAGACCTGAAGCCGGCAGCCCGGCGGCGTGCCGCACCGGCAGCCGCCAAGTCCGGCCCGGCCACGGCGCGCGCACCGCTGGCCATCGACCTTGCCCTGCAGGGCGGCGGCTCCCATGGCGCCTTCACCTGGGGCGTCCTCGACCGGATCCTCGAGGTGGACTGGTTGCACATCGAGGGTGTGTCCGGCACCTCCGCCGGCGCGATGAACGCAGCCGTGATGGCATCGGGCCTCGCCACCGGCGGCCGCGAGGGCGCCCGGGCGGCGCTGACGGAGTTCTGGCGCAAGGTCTCCGATGCAGCCCGGTTCAGCCCGTTCCAGCGCAGCCCGCTCGACGTCCTGCTTGGCCGCTGGACGCTGGACAACTCACCGCTCTACGTCGCCATGGACCTGATGTCGCGGGTCGTCTCGCCCTACAGCATGGGGGCCAACACCACCAACCCGCTCGCGGGAATTCTGGCCGAAATGGTGGATTTCGATGCCATCGCCCGCGGCAACGTCAAGGTCTTCGTCACGGCCACCAATGTTCGTACCGGCCGCGGCCGGGTGTTTCGCAATGCCGAGCTGACGCCGGACGTGCTGCTGGCCTCCGCCTGCCTGCCGACCCTGTTCCAGGCTGTCAATATCGACGGCGACGACTACTGGGACGGCGGCTATTCGGGCAACCCGACGATGACGCCGCTGATCCGCGAGTGCGACAGCCTCGACACGATCCTGGTCCAGATCAACCCGATCGAGCGCCCCGGCACGCCGCGCTCGGCGCGCGAGATCATGAACCGGCTGAACGAGGTGTCGTTCAACGCGGTGCTGCTGATGGAGTTGCGCATGATGGCGCTGCTGCGCAAGGATGTGACCGCAAAGGTCGGCGAAGGCGCACGCTGGGCGAAGATGCGCCTTCACCGCATTTCCGGCGACACGATGGTGGATCTCGGCTCTTCGTCCAAGCTCAATGCCGAGTGGGAGTTCCTGACGATGCTGCGCGACCAGGGGCGGAAAGCCGCCGAGGACTTCTACGCTGCAGAGAGCGACGCCATCGGCAAGCAATCGAGCCTCGACCTCGACGCCCTCATCGATGGCGTCTAGCGGCGTGGCCAGCCAGCCCCGGCCGCACTGGGCGGCCGTCATCATCATTGCGGTGATCCTCAGCTTCGCCGCTTTGTCGGAGGCTAGCACCGTCTTCGCGCCGGTCGCCTTCGCCCTGTTCATCATCGCGATGGTCTGGCCACTGCAGAAGCGCTTGCAGGCGAGTCTGCCAAAGGCGCTTGCCCTGCTTGTCACCGTCATCATCATGGCGGCGGTGTTCCTCGTGTTTGGCTGGCTGGTCGCCTGGGCGTTCGGCCGCGTCGGCCGCTGGACGGTGAGCGAGGCGGCGCGCTTTCAGGCGCTCTACGACCAGGCCTCGCTCTGGCTCGAGGGCCACGGCATCGCCATGGCTGGTCTGTGGTCGGACCACTTCAACGTCGGTTGGATGCTGCGACTTGTGCAGACAGCCACGAGCCGCGCCAACAGCGCCCTGACCTTCTGGATCGTTGTGTTCGTCTATGTGGTGCTGGGCCTGCTCGAGGTCGAGGATTTCGGCCGCCGCGCCCGGGCCCTGCGCAATGCGGAGATTCGCCAGGTTCTGCTGTCTGGCAGCATCGAAACGGCGTCCAAGATCCGCCGCTACATGCTGGTGCGCACGCAGATGAGCCTGCTGACAGGACTGCTGGTGTGGGGCTTTGCCACGCTGATCGGCCTGCCGCTGGCCGGCGAATGGGGCGTGATCGCCTTCACGCTCAACTACATCCCGTTCATCGGGCCGCTGATCGCCACGGTGTTCCCGACCACACTGTCGCTGGTGAATTTCGACGCCTGGCAGATGGCACTGGTCGTCTTTGTCGTCCTCAACATCATCCAGTTCGTCGTTGGCAGCTATATCGAGCCGCGCGTCTCCGGCAGCGCGCTTTCGATATCGCCCTCGGTCGTGCTCTTCGCGGTGTTCTTCTGGACCTATCTGTGGGGCCTGTTCGGCGCGGTGATCGGCGTCCCCATCATGATCGCCGTCCTCGCCTTCTGCGGCCACCACCCGTCCAGCCGCTGGCTGGCCGACCTGCTCTCCGCCCAGGACGCGCCAGGGCCCGCGCCGGAGCCAAAGTCGGAGCAGACAGGCTAGCTGCTGCTGTCAGTTGCGTCGACGACCACGGTCTCCGGCGGCAGCAACGCAAGGCCGCGATCGGCGCGCCGCGACAGCGTGTGGATATGGAAATGCGTCGGCACATCGTCGCGTCCGCCCATGACGGGCGACGGCGCGGAAATGATCCGCAACGCGCCGCAACGGCCGATCCAGTCGACATGGCGGTGGCCATGCATCGCCACCACGCGGCCGCCGAGCGGCTTCAGCTGCCGCACGAACCAGCTGCCATTGATCAGCGCCGTCCCGATCCGTTCCGAGAAGGCCGTGGCGGGCTTGGGGTATTCAACCAGATGGTGGTGCAGCGCGACGATCCAGCGCGCCTGCGGAAACGCGGCTGCAACTGCCGTGAGGCCGTTGGCCTGCTCCAGCGGCACCATACCCAGCGCGTTGGTGAAGGAGAAATGCGTCTCCGCATTCGAGTTGAGCAGGATGACGCCAAGCCCATCAGGGGTCGGCGGCGGCAGCACCATCGGAAACACGTCGGCCCACAGCTGCGCCAGCCGCGCCGACAGCGGCACGGTCCCATGGTCGGCAAAGGTGGCGATCGCCTCGCGGTGCGGCGCGAGCGCTTCCGCCAGGGTGGGTCCAAGCCGCTCGCGATCCGGTGCGAGCACGCGGACCCGATCGCCCTGCAGGGCATCCATGGCCGACAGCGTCCGCAGCTGCCGCAGGCGCTTCAGCGGGCTGCCGGGTAGCGCCAGGCGGGCCGGATTGGCCCGGTCGATGATGTTCACGTCGTGGTTGCCCGGCAGCATCAGCATGCGCTTGCGCAGCTCAGGGTGGCGTGACAGCGCCAGCTCGCACTCGACCCATTCGGCCGAGCGCCCCGCATCGGTCATGTCACCGGTGATCACGATCAGATCGACCGGGTTTTCGGCGTGGATCGCCGCCAGCCTGTCGAGCACCTGCGCCAGCCGGCCGTTGCCCGACGGGCCGGAGCGCCCGCTCTCGATCCGCAGCCCGTGCCGCTCGCCGACCACATGGATGTCGGACAGATGCACGACCCGCGTGCCGCTGGCCTCAGGTGCTGCGGCATCAAACGCCTCGAGGTCGCGCGCCTGGTCCATGGTGGCATCGGCAAGCCCCCAGACCAGCGACGCACCGGCCATCATGAGGGCAACGACGGCGACCGCGTTGGCCAGCGCCGGCCGCAGCAGCAACAGGGGCGAACCGAGATCGCCAAGCGATGCGCTCCACCGTGTCCCTGGCCAGGCCCAGGCGAACACCGCCAGCGCAACGACGCAGGAGAGCAGCCCCGCCACCGCCGCAATGGCGGCATTGACCCGGGCCCGGCGCTCGGGATCGTCTCCGCGGCGCAGCAGTGGCTCGGCAAAGTGACGCAACCCCTCGCGGAACACGGCATAGCCCGGCTGCACCGCCAGCGAGGTCAGCGACCAGAAGCTCTTTTCGATCAGGCGGAACACGGGGCGCCCGCCGATCCAGCCAACCATCAAGATCAGGCCCAGCAGCAGCACTGGCCCAAAGCCGACAAGCGCGCCGGCCTGCCCCGACACCGTCTTCAGCCATGCGGATGCGACCAGCGGCGCGGCGCCAAGCGCCAGCCCGGGCAGCACGATCATCAGTCCCCACGACAGCACGAGCTTCGGCAGGCTGATCTCGACCAGAAGACTGCCGGCGATCGCCAGCATCGACCGCGATTCGGGGCTCGATGCGTCGTCCTCGACGTCGCCGGCACGCGGATCGATCAGACGTGGCCTTAGCGGATGGTCGTGGTTTGACATGGAACTCCATGGCGTCAGCCGCAGTCAGACCAGGGTGTCCGGCAGCGTGATGGACGGCGAACCCCTCCTGATAGCATAACCTGATTTGCGTATTGACAAGCCCGCGTGCTGGCGGAGCGGCCAGGAGACGGCCCGTGTGACCCCGATCGAGACCACAGGCCTCATCGTCATTGCCGCCATGGGCCTCTTCATCTGGAACAGGCTTCCGGTGGTGGTTGTCGCGTTTTCGACCGCCATCTCGCTCTGGGCCACCGGGATCCTCACGCTTCAGCAGGCGCTGGCGGGTTTCGGCGATCCGGCCGTCAGCTTCATCGCCAGCCTTTTCATCGTCAGTGCCACGCTCGAATCCACCGGCGTCACGGCGTGGATCGGTCAGCGCCTTGTCGGCGACGGCGGCAACACGACCGCCCCCCGCCTGCTCGGACTGCTGATGCTGCTCGTGGCCGGGCTGACAGCCCTGATCAGCGCCAATGGTGCCGTGGCGGCGCTGTTGCCGGTGGCAGGCGTCGCCGCGCTGCGGCTGGGGATCCCGCCCTCAAAGCTGCTCTTGCCCCTCGCCTTCGCCGCCCACGCCGGCTCCAACCTCGTGCTGACAGGCTCGCCCAAGAACGTGCTCGTGGCCGAGGCCCTGGTCGACCATGGCTATCGCGGCTTCGGCTATCTCGAGTTCCTGTTCGTCGGCTTCCCGCTCGTCGCCGGCACGCTCGCCATCGTGCTGCGGTTCGGCGATCGCCTGCTGCCCGACCGGCCAAGCCGCACCATCCCGGCGGATTTCAGCCAGCATGGAAGGGTCCTCGTCGAGCAGTATGGCCTGGCCACGGGCCACCACCGGGTGAGCCTGCGCAAGAGTTCGCCCCTCATCGGCCTTACCCCGTCACCGGCGCTGCTGCCGCAAGGGACGCCGGTCCAGCTGGTCGCGGTGCTGGATGGCGGGACGGGACTGCCAATGGCGCGGGCGCTCGCGGCGGGCGACATCGTCCTGCTCAACGGCGACCCCGATAGCGTCGCCGCGCTGGCGGAGCAGCTCCACCTGGCGTTTCGCGAGACCGACGCGCAGGGCGGTGCCGAGACCCTGCTCAACTGCACGACCGGGCTGGCCGAGATCATCATCCCGCCGCGCTCGGCCCTGATCGGCCGCATGGTCTTTCCCGGCATGATCAACCCCAGCGGCGACCTCGTCATCCTGGCGATCCAGCGCAACGGCACCGAGGTCGCCGAGGGCGAGACCGCGCTGGAGGTCGGCGACACGCTGCTGCTGAAGGGCACCTGGAAGGCGCTCGACCAGCGGCTCGGCACGCCCGACATCCTGCTCGTCAACGCGCCGGACCTGGTGCGCCGCCAGGCGGCACCGCTCGGAGCGGGCGCCCGCAAGGCCGTGGCGGTTCTGATCGGCATGGTGCTGCTGCTGGCAACCGGCGCCGTGCCGCCGGTGATCGCCGGCCTCACCGCCGCCGCCATCCTGATCCTGACAGGGGTGACGACCGTCGACGCCGCCTTCAAGTCAGTCAACTGGACGACGGTGATCCTCGTCGGCGCGATGATGCCGCTGTCGACGGCGATGGAGGCGACGGGCGCCGCCGGCGCCCTTGCAACAGCGCTCGTCGAGGCCGTGAGGCCGCTGGGGCCGCTCGGCCTGCTCACCGGGCTGTTCCTGCTGACGGCCACGCTCGGACAGATCATGAGCAACACCGCCACGACGCTGATCGTCATCCCGGTCGCACTGGCATCGGGCGTCGGCATGGGCGTATCGCCGCACCCGGTGATGATGTGTATCTGTGTCGCCGGCGCGGCCTCGTTCATGACCCCGATCGCGACCGCGACCAACCTGATGGTCATGGGGCCGGGCGGATACAGGTTCGGCGATTACTGGCGCCTCGGCCTGCCGCTCATGGGACTGTATTTTGTCGTGGCGGTGTTTCTCGTGCCAATGATCTGGCCATTCGAGACGGTAGGCACGCTGCCTGTTCCTGGGAGATGACAATGGTTCGCGTGCTGGTCCGCTGGACGCGCCGCCTCGTTCTGGCAGCGGTGCTCGTGGTGTCGACAATCGTGCTGGTCCGCGCCTGGGAGGCGCAGCGCGGCGCGCCGCTGGAGCCCTGGCATACGGTCGTCCCGAACGAGCTCAGCGCATCCGAGCTCGATCGGACAGACTGGGCCGGCTACCTCGCCGCCGAGGAGGCTGCCTTCCGCACCATGGCGACCGACGTGATCGCGAAGGTACCACCGGAGCAGCAGCTGCCGGGCAACCGCTATTTCGCCGGCAGCCCGCTGCATCCCCAGCGCTTCACGAAGGACTGGAACCGCTCCTTCGTGCTGCAGCCGGACGGCGCTCCCCGCGGCGCGGTGGTGCTGCTGCACGGCCTGACGGATTCGCCCTACAGCCTGCGCCACGTCGCGCAGCTCTATCGGGACCAGGGCTTTGTTGCCCTGGCGATCCGCCTTCCGGGCCACGGCACCGTGCCGGGGGGGCTCACCGACGTTGCGTGGGAAGACTGGTCGGCCGCAACCCGGCTCGCGGTCCGCGAGGCGGTGCGGCGCGCCGGGCCCGGCACAAAGCTGCACATCGTCGGCTATTCGAACGGCGCGGCGCTCGCGACCAAATACGCCCTGGAGGCGCTGGACAATTCCGCCCTCCCCCGGCCGGACCAGATCGTGCTGCTGTCGCCCATGGTCGGCGTCACCACCTTCGCCCGCTTTGCCGGGCTGGCTGGCCTGCCTGCGTTCTTTCCGGCCTTTGCCAAGGCCGCCTGGCTGAGCGTGCTGCCGGAGTTCAACCCCTTCAAGTACAACTCCTTTCCGGTGAACGCGGCGCGCCAGTCGCACAGGCTCACGCAGGCGCTGCAGCAGGCGATCCGCAGCCGTGCCCGAAACGGCGTGATCGACGGGCTCGCGCCGGTCCTGACTTTCCAGTCGATTGTCGACGCCACCGTCAGCACCGCCGCCATCGTCACGCAGCTTTATGCCCAGCTACCGGCCAATGGCAGCGAGATCGTCATTTTCGACGTCAACCGCACGATGAAGCTCAGCCCGCTGCTGCGCGAATCCTCCCGCAATCTCGTCGCCCGGATCGTTCCGGCGGCGCCCGCGGCCTTCCGCGCCAGCGTGGTGACAAACCGGCCCGACAGTGACGAGGTCGTGGCCAGCATCGCCGGCCCGGCCGGATCGCCGGCACGCGAGGAGCCGCTTGGCCTCACCTATCCGCGCGACGTCTACTCCCTGTCCCACGTCGCCCTGCCCTTCCCGGTCAGCGACGGGCTTTACGGGACCCAGCCCGATCCACAGGACGACTTCGGCATCCGCCTTGGCACCATCGCCGCCAGGGGTGAGACCGGCGTGCTCCTTGTCGATGCCGGAACCCTGATGCGGATGATGAGCAACCCGTTCTACCCCTACGTCGCCGCGCGGATCGCCGCCGTCGCGGGACGCTGAGGGACCGGGAGGGCAGACGGCGCAGGCCCGCGCCGATCGACGACGATCGTCCGCCCGACAGTCAGGTCAGCCCGCCAGTTCCGCGTCCACAAGCAGACCCGCGCGCGCATAGGTTGCGAGTTCGCGGTCCAGCGTCGCCTGACACAATGCGGTGATGCGGTCGCGGTTGGTGACGATCGCGCCATGTTCCGTCAGCTGCGCCGTGCCCGAAACCGCGATGTCGACAAGGCACTGCAGCAGCGCCGGCCGGTCGCGGGTGCCATCGAGCAGGGGAAGCAGCAGGCGGGCCGGCGGCGTGATCTGGAACGAGGTGTGCCGCAGCGTTGCCGTCCAGTCCAAACCGGCCGCCGCATCGGAGGCAGCCAGCCGCCAGGCCAGCGGCCGCGCCGACGTAGCCGGCGCGCAGTCCACCGGCTCGACGGAAGCATCGAGGAAACCCCGGCAGACCAGGGACCGCAGCAACTCTGCCAGCCAGCCGGCATCGGCCGGATCGGCCGCAAGCACGCCAACCGAGCTCGATTTCGGCCGCCGTGCATCAAGCTGCACAAGGGCCGCGCCGGCGCGTGGCTCAGTAACGGCAGCGGTCTGCGCGTCGGCGGCGGTCATCAGCCAGCGTGGACCGTCGTCCTCGGCCTTCAGCGTGAAATCCATCGGCGCGATCACGTGCATCGCTGCGAACCGTTCGGCCGGAACATGCCGGTCCGTCGCGGCAAAGGCCGCCTCATGGACGAGCAGGGCCGTCCGGAACGTGCGCCCCGTCACGAGATCGAACGCCTGCTCCCGCGCCAACCCGTCGCCGCCGCCAAGCGCATCGATCAGCGACGACTGCGCCTCCCCCATGTTCTCCGCGATATTGGCGGCAAACTGGGCCTCGGCGAGGTGGGCGAGCCCGACCTGCTCGACCTTCGCATTGAAGTCCGCGAAGGTCAGCGGCGTGTTGTTGTCCTCGAACAGCTCATGCGCCAGATAGGAGTCCGGCATCGGCAGCATCCGTTCCGCATATTCGCGCCACACCGCCCCGTAGGCCGAGCGGGCGTTGGTCGCCTGGCTCATGGCGGTGATCAGCTCCCGCACCGCGGCAACCCGCTCGGCATGGGGCTCGATGCCGCCGGCATGCAGCAGCACCGTGTCGCGGACGGCCTGCCCCAGCCGCCAGCCCGGCAGGACGTTGAAGCTCATGGCGACGACCCCGCCCGGCGCCAGCTGCTCCTTGCAGACCTGCATCAGCGCGTCGCGCAGCGCCTGCGTGATCCAGCTGAACACGCCGTGGCAGAGAATGTAGTCGAAGCCGGTGTCGCCCGGACCGAGATCGGTGAAGCTTTGGGTGGCGAGCGTGATGTTGCGCAGGCCGAGCCTGGTAATGCGCGCCTGCCCCTCCGCCACCTGCACAGGCGACACATCGACGCCGACAAACAGGGCGTCCGGCAGGCTCGCCGCCAGCGGGATCAAATGGCCTGCGGAGGCGCAGCCGATCTCCAGCGTCCTTGCCGTCCGCGGATCGGCCGCCGGATGGCCGAACAACCGTGCCGTCGCGCACAGGCGCGCCGTGTGCAGCTTCGGATAGGGAACAGACACGTAGGGAACGGCGTCGTAGTGTCGTGCGGTGCGGGCCGCCGCTTCGTCCGGCGGGGCGGGGACATCGGCTGTCTCGCTCATCGGCATGGCGCAGCCCCGTGAGATGCGAACGGGGCGCAGATTAGGCGCCGGGACCTGGGGTCGCAACCCGACCCCCGGTCATGCCGGCAACCCGCCTTGGTCCCTGATCCTACAGATAGGCGATGGCCCGGCCGGCAAGCAGCGCCAGCGTCCAGGCCAGGAAGGACAGGGCGGCATAGAGCGTCGCAGCCGGCGGCAGCACGCCGTCCACCAGCGCCCGACGGAAGCGGAAATGGAAGACGGCCACGTTCAGCACGCCGAGCCCGATCATCGCCAGCTTGAACAGGAACGCCGGGTTCGTGCCGGCGGCCGTCGCCTCGGCGGAGAGGAGCACCACCCCGGTGGGGATCTGCAGGGCGAGGCCGAAGGCCGCGACGCCCAGCGCCACCCGGTGCACGGGGACGGCACCGTCCCGTCGCAACAGCACAGCGAGGTCGAACACCGCGATCCCGCCGACCAGCAGCGCAGCGCCGAGCACATGCAGGAGATTGGCGAGCGGATACAGCCAGCTCAAGCCCCGCGCCAGCTGGCCGAGGGCCGAGGCTTCGAGTGTTGCGAGGGCAGCCTGGTACACCGGCGGGTCAGCGCAGTTCGAAGGTCTTGCCGGCGACGGTGATGCGCTCGGCCCGCATCTCGTGCGGCGTCCTGGTCGACGAATAGCCCTCGATGCTCACCACCGTGCCGACGGCCAGCATCTCCGGTGCAAGGCCGCGGGCCTGCATCCGGAAGATCGGCGCGAGCGTCGCCTCCCAGCGTGCACCCTCATGCTCCACCATCACGTGGACGTGCGGGTTGGACCATTCCATCATGGCCACCGGCCCCGTCATCGTGAACACCTTGCCGGCATCATAGCTGCCCCAGCCGTGATGCGCCCACGCATCGCTGATCACCGCACCACCGAGCATGGCGCCACCGATCAGGGCGGCACCCAGCACCGGTCCGGCTGTCCGTCGCGTCAATCGTGTCATCGCCTGGACCCCCGCGTCTGCAATCTCCCCAAGACGTAAGGCAGGCCGGCGCGCGATCAAGGGAGTGCGTCGCGTCCACCCGATCATCCCAGGCGGGCCTGTACGGCCGGCGGTTCCAGCTGCCAGCACTCAGTCGCCCAGCTGGGCGCTGATCACGCAGATCAGGCCCTCCGGCGCAAAAATCATCTGGCTTTCGCCTCTCAGATCACCGGCGATGACCCGTTCCAGCAGCTTCGAGCCGAAGCCACGGGTTGTCGGCGGCTGGACCGGAGGCCCGCCATGCTCTTCCCAGCGCAGGACGAGACGGTCGTCTGCGGCGGACCATGAAATCCGCACATGTCCGGCATCGTTCGACAGCGCGCCATACTTCGCTGCATTGGTGGCCAGCTCGTGCAGGCACATGGTCAGCGCCAGCGCGCTGTGCGCGTTGAGCCGCGTGTCGTCGCCCTCGACGTTCAGACGGTCGCCCGCACGCGAGACATGCGGCGCAAGCGCCTTGCCGACGACCTCGACAAGGCTGGCACTGGTCCAGTGCTGCTCGATCAGCGCGTCATGCGCCGCTGCAAGCGCCATCAGGCGCCCGTCGAAGGCCGTCCGCGCGGCCTCCGACACGCCCTCCCCGCGCAGGGTCTGGGTGGCGATGGCCTTGACCGTTGCCAGCGTGTTCTTGACCCTGTGGTTCAGCTCCTCGAGCAGCAGCTGGCGATCTGCCTCGGCCTGTTTGGCCGCCGAAATGTCACGCACGGTGCCGACCGTCCGGGTGGCGACACCATCCTCAAAGGTCACGTCGCCATTGGCCACCACCCATCGGATTTCTCCGGTGACGCGGTTGATCACCCGGTATTCCATCGCGAAATGCCCCTGCGAGCCCGGTTCGAGTGCGGCTGCCAACTGTGCCTCGACACCCGGAAGGTCGGCGGAGTGAACGCCGGCAGCGAACACCGCATAGTTCACCGGCTCGGGTTCGGGGACGCCCCACAGCGCCCGCACGGTCGCATCCCACTTGATCTCGCCGCTGCGCGGATCGTAGTCGTGTACCCCGAGTTGGCCGGCGGCCAACGCGAAGGCAAGCCGCGCCTCGCTCTCGCGCACACGTTCTTCCGCGCGGCGGCGATCCGTGAGGTCGGCGAACGTCACCGCAAACCCGTCATTGGCCTTGGCACAGGTCGCCCTGAGGAAGAGATCGCGGCCCTCGAGCGAATAGGCAAACTCCTGGGACCAGGGCAGGCCCGACTCCACCACGGCCACATAGGCGTCGAACCGGCCCGAGGTCTTGTTGTCAGGCATCTCCTCGAGCAGCCGCCTGCCATTGAACCAGCTCGCCGGCTTGCCGACGATCCGCTCGACCGCATCATTGGCGTAGAGCCAGCGAAAATCGACGATCCGGCCATCGGGACCGCGTTCGCTTTCCAGCACCATGAATCCGTCGATGGTCGTGTCCTGGATGGCGCGGAATCGGGCTTCGCTGGTGCGCAGTGCCTGCTCGGCCTGCGCCAGGTCGGTGATGTCGGCGACCACGTTCACGAGCCGGACGATCCGGCCATCCTCGTCGCGCGCCGCGACCTCGGCGTGGCCGAGCAGCGACAGCACATGGCCGTCCGGCCGCACGATCCGATAGCGGACCTGCAGCCGGTCCTCGGTCTGCAGATGGGCCTGGATCACCTCCGGGAGATGGCCTTCCTCCGGGTGGAGACTGGCTCTCCATTCGTCGTCCGGGCCGCCAGCCTGCCCGATCCCGCCGGGCAGTTCGATGCCAAACAGCGCGAGGCCTTCTTCCGACCAGATCCGCAGGCCGCGGGCGAAGTCGGTTTCCGAGGCGCCGATCCGCCCGACGCGCAGCGCCGACCGGTAGCGGATCTCGGCCTCGCGGGTCTGGATCTCAAGCCGCCGCTGCTTGGTGATGTCGCTGAAGTGGATCCCGACAAGCGTCTCACCGTCACCCGGGATCGGAAACGCATGGACCTCGAACCACCGTCCCAACGGCGCGAAACCATGCTGGGTCCGCGCCGCTTCACACCGCGTCGCCACGCGACCGTAAAACTGCGCCCAGAACGGATCGAGCCCGGGCGCGATCTCATAGGCGCGATTGCCGACCGCGCCGGTGAGACCGGTATGGCGTTCGAACGCGGCATTCATATCGACGAAGACGTAGTCAAAGGGCTCGCCGCCCGGGCCGAACACCATCGACACCACGGCAAACCCGTCGTCCAGGGCATCCAGTGCAGCGCTCCGCAGCTCCGCCACGCGCGGGGGAGGACGGTGCGGCCCGTCTTCGGCTGCATCGATCTTGCGGGAACGTTGACCGATATCGGTCGTCAAGGGGCAGCTCGCCTGTCGCGCACCCCGACAGGTTACGGTGTTGGCCGACCGCAATTAAACATGTTCGGGCGCACCCGCCATGCGCGGGGCGTTTCGTCGGCCCCCGGGAGCATCTGCCGCAGGCTACAGCGAACAGGGGGCCGATCAGCGCTGCCGATCGGCCCCGCCTTGCCTTGACCCGGCAATCAGCCAGCGACGGGATAGTCGCTGTAGCCCTCGAAGCCGGGTGTGTAGAACAGGTCCTGACGCGCCTCGGCCAGCGCCGTGCCGTGCTTCATCCGGTCAACCAGGTCGGGATTCGCGATGAACGGCCGGCCAAACACCACCGCCTGCAGCAGGCCGGAGGCGAGCGCCGCCTCGCCGGTCTCGGCAGTGTAGCCGCCCGCGGCCAGCATGGGGCCCTTCACATGCGCCCGCATCACCTGCAGCGCACGCGCAGGATCGCCGGCATTGTTGAGCGCCTCGGCAAACGCCGTCGCGATCATCACATGCACATAGGCCATCTGGGCTGTCGGCAGCGCGTCGAGCAGCGCCGTGTGGGTCGCGATCGGCTCGGCGTCGACCAGGTCGTTGAACATGTGGCCGGGTGAGATGCGAATGGCGGTCTTCTCGACGCCGATCGCCGCCGCGACGGCCTGCGTCACCTCGACGATGAACCGGATGCGCCCCTCCACGGTGGTGCCGTAGCCGTCGGTCCGCTGGTTCGTGTTGGTGGAGAGAAACTGGTTCAGCAGATAGCCATTGGCCGCATGCAGCTCGACACCGTCGAACCCGGCGGCGATGGCATTGCGGCTGCCCTGCACGAACTCCTCGATGAGAGCCGGCAGCTCGGTGGTCTCGAGCGCCCGCGGCGCCGGAAACGGCTGCATCTGCTGCTGATCGGTCCACATCGTGCCGGCCGGCGTCACCGCCGATGGCGCCACCGGCGCGTCCGGGATCTGCCGGTTCAACGGATGGGCGATGCGCCCGCAATGCATGATCTGCAGAAACATCTTGGCACCGTGGCTATGCACGGCGTCGGTCACGAGGCGCCACGCCGCGATCTGCTCGGGCGTGTGGATGCCGGGGGTCCGGCAATAGCCCTGGCCGGCAAAGCTCGGCTGGGTGCCTTCGGCAATGATCAGCCCGGCCGACGCGCGCTGGGCGTAATAGTCGACCACATGGGGCTGCGGCACGCCCAGAACGTTGGCGCGCTGGCGGGTGAGCGGCGCCATGACGACGGCATTCTGCAGGGACAGGGTGCCGAGCGTGGTCGGCTGGAAGAGCAGGGCCATGGGAACATCCGGGTTGGTTTGGGGCGCGGTCGGCGACCGTCGCCAAAGACGTAGGTGCGCGAGGCTGGAAGGAGTAGGTGCAGCCGATGACGAACGCGAGATGCACCACCGAAGTTGCGCGACCACACGCATGGTGCGAGCTCTCGCCGATCCTCAGCCAAGTCTCGCCCGCCGCAGGCCGACGGGAGGTCCATGCCCGTCACGACGCTTACGCGGTCATGCAGCCGCCCGGCGGGCGCAGCCTCGTGACCCTCACGCAGCCGTCAGGCGCTACACTGACGGCAGCATTGGCCGCACAGGCTCCTGCTCATGGCTCCAGGCGCCGCCCGGCCGCCGGCAGGAACGCCACCTCCGGCGCGGTGCCGACGAGATCGACCCTGCAGCCATAGAGGGCCTCAAGGGCCTCGCGGCTGATCACGTCGGCAGACCGCCCGCTGGCGACGCACTGGCCCCCACGGATCAGCATGGCTCGGTCGGCGTGCCGGATGGCGTGGTTGGGATCATGGGTCGAGAACACCACCGCGAGGCCGGTTTCGGCGAGGCGACGGATCTCCGCCATGACGATCCCCTGATTGCCGAAATCGAGGCTGGCGGTCGGCTCGTCGAGCACGACCAGCCGCGGCTCCTGGGCCAGCGCGCGGGCGATCAGGGCGAGCTGGCGCTCGCCACCTGAAATCAGCGTGTAGGGCCGCCCGGCCAGCGCCATGATCCCGAGGCGGGCGATAGCAGCGGCCGCCATCGCGCGGTCACGCTCCGACGGGCGGCTCAGCACGCCGCCATGGGCGGTGCGGCCCATCAGCACCACGTCCTCGACCGTGAACGCAAAGGTCCCGGCATGCACCTGCGGCACATAGGCCAGCACTTTCGCCCGATCCTTCAGCGCAAGCTCAGACAGGCGCCGCCCCGCGATCACGACCTCACCGGCGAGCGGCGGGATCAGGCCCAGCAGCGTCTTCAGCAGTGTCGTCTTGCCGCCGCCGTTCGGGCCCAGCAGCGCCAGGACCTCTCCCGGCCCGACGGCGATGTCGAGCCCCCGCCCGATCACCCGGTCACCATACCCGATGTCCAGCTGGCGGGCTTCGAGGATCACGACCAGGTCCGGTGCGATTTGCGCAGCAGCGCGATGAAGAAGGGCGAGCCGATGACGGCGGTGAGGATGCCGAGCGGCACCTCGACGCTCGACACCGTGCGCGCCACGGTGTCGATCAGCAGCAGGTAGCCGCCGCCCAGCACAGCTGCAGTCGGCAGCAGGCGCGGAAAGCTCGGCCCGACGAGAAAGCGCGCCAGATGCGGCACGACGAGCCCGACCCAGCCGACAATGCCGGCGGCCGCGACGCTGGCGGCCGTCACCAGCGTCGCCGCCGCCACGACGGCGATCCGCAGCGGCCCGGTCGGCACGCCGAGCGCGCGGGCCTCCTCCTCGGGCAGGCTCATGGCGTTCATGCGCCAGCGCAGCGCCAGCAGCACCACGGTTCCGGCCAGGATCGGGCCGAACAGCGGCAGCAGGTCCGACGCGGTCGTGCCGGCGAGGCTGCCCAGCAGCCAGAAGGTCATGGCCGGCAGCTGGTTGTAGGGATCGGCCAGATACTTCATCAGCCCGACCCCGGCACCAAACAGCGAACCTGCGACCACCCCCGTCAGCACCAGCACGAGGACCGTATCGCCGCCCCGCATCGTCGACCCGACAAGGTATACCAGCGCAACGGCCAGCAGGCCGCCCGCGAAGGCGCTGGCCTGGATGGCCAGCACCCCGAACGAGAAATAGATGGCAATCACCGTGCCGAGCGCCGCGCCCGACGACGCCCCGAGAAGGTCAGGCGACACCAGCGGATTGCGGAACAGGCCCTGGAAGGCGGTGCCAGCAACCGACAGCGCCGCTCCGACCAGCACCGCCGCCACCACGCGCGGGCCGCGGATCTGCCAGATCACGGTCTCGACCACCACAGGCACACCGCTGGGATGGCCCGTGAGCTTCGCCGCCAGCACCTGCACGAGGTCGACAAGCGTCACCGGGTAGCGGCCGACCGCAAAAGCAAACGTGATGCCAGCCACCAGAACGCAGCCCGCGACCGCGAGACCACCCCGCGTACCGAGCTGCATCAGCCGCGCCCTGCGAGGATCTGGGCCGCCTGCGCGGCCGAGATCGGCAGATGGTAGAAGCGCGCGTGGAAATCGCGCGCGATGGTGGCCAGATCCTCGGGGAACAGGTCACCGTACAGCACTTTGCCAAGCCACCACAACCCGAGCAGCCGGTTCACCGACGGCGGAAAATCGACCCAGCCGAAGGGCAGCTTCGGCGCCAGATGCACCCGCCCGTAGCGGACCGCAGTGATCGCCGCCCAGGCCGGGTCGCTGCGCACGCTGGCGACGAAATCGAGGTCGATCGCCACGATCACCTCGGGGTCCCACGCCAGCACCTGCTCGAGCGACACGGTGGCGAGCCCACCACGCCGCTCTCCTGCGACGTTTCGCGCTCCCATGATCTCGATCGACTCGACATTGATCGACCCGGTGAGGCCGGTTTCCAGCCCGCGCGGACCACGCGCGTAGTAGGTCCGCGGCCGGCGCTCAGCCGGCACCGACGCGACCCGCTCGCCGACGGTCTTCAGGATCGCCGCGGTATGGGCGGCGAGTTCGGCGCCCTCGCGCTCGCGCCGCACAAGCTGCCCGAGCCTGCGGTAGGTCTGCGCCGCCGCATCGAGACGGCCGTCGAGCAGCGCGTAGGGAATACCGGTCTGGCCCTGCACGCGGTCGGCCAGAGACACATAGGTCGCCTCGGTCGAGCCGACGTCGAGGATGAGGTCGGGCTTGAGCTGCAGCACGACCTCCAGATTGGCCGTGTTGCCACGCCCCGTCAGCCGTCCCACCTCGGGGCGAGTTCCGACATCGGGCAGCAGATAGGCGCGCTCCTCGGGCCGGTTGGCCCGCGGCCAACCGAGCAGCAGATCGGGCGCAAGCGTGTAGAGCAGGATCGCCGCCGGCGGCCCCGCTGGGAACACCCGGGCGACCATCGAAGGCACCGGCACAAGTCGGCCGGCGGAATCGCGGATCGCGATCTCTTGCGCGTTGCCGGGAAGTGTCACCGCGGCGGCCGCAAGGCCGGCCAGCACGCTGCGACGATCAGGCATGGTCATCGTGGATCTCCCACCTGCACGTCGCCCGGCTGCGGCGGCGCCAGAGGCGTGAATACGGACCGGTCCGGCTTGAGGTCGATCAGCGGCGTGCCGTCGAGGCAGTCGAGCCCGCGCACATGCAGCACGGCCCCCTCGATCCTCTCGACAGTCACGATCTGCGTGCCGATCGGGTTCGGTCGCACCGGCGAGCGCAGCGAAAACACGCCCCGCGCCACACCGTCGCTCTTCGGGCTCTGGTGCACGATGTCGCGCCGGGACTCGTGCAGCCAGTACAGCACCTCGAGCCGCGGATAGGCCGCGACCCCGTCCAGCCCGCCGATCCAGGGCTCGAACAGCTCGATGGTGCAGAGCGGGCCATCCGGGCGTCCCTGGCGGGGACAGAGCAGCCGGTCCGTCCACGGCGTGCGGATGCGGCCGATGAACACCAGCCCGGCATCCGTGACCGGCGGCATGGCCACCGCCATTTCGCCGGGGCGCAGCTCGTTGCGGCGGACCATCGTCGCGGCCTAGTCGTTGACTGCAACCATGACATCCGACGCCTTGACCACCGCATAGGCCTCGAGGCCGACCACGAGGCCGAGCTTGTCGACCGCCGCAGTGGTGATCGCCGCGGTGACGATGGTGCCCTGCACGTCGATTTTGATAGGAGCGGTGATCTGGCCCTTGGTGACCTTGACCACGGTGCCCTCCAGGCGGTTGCGGGCGCTGATCTTCATGGCGGCAGTCTCCGGTTTCACTTCGTGGTGGCAGGAGCGGCGATGACGGTGAATCCCTGCGCCTCGAAGATGGCGCGGGCCCTTGCACTGGCCAGCGCGGCGATGAACTGCCGCGCCGCCTCGACCCGGCCGGAGCCGGCCGTCACGGCGAAGGGGTAGACAATAGGCGGGTGGCTGCCATCGGGAAAGCGGGCGACCACCTTCACCTTCGGTTCGGACGACGCATCGGTGGCGTAGACGATGCCGAGCGGCGCCTCGCCGCGCGCCACGAAGCTGAGTGCGGCCCGCACATTCTCGCTCTGGGCGAGGCGAGGTTCGACCATCGTCCAAAGCCCTAGGTTCTGCAGTGCCGCCTTGGCGTAGCGGCCGGCCGGCACGCTCGCCACCTCACCGGTGGCGATCCGCCCCGTCGCCCCGATGGCGTAACCGATGGCCGAGGCCGTGAGCGGCAGGTCACGCAACGCCGAATCGGCCGGCGCGATGACCACGAGCTTGTTGCCGAGCAGGCTCAGCCGCGTTTCAGGCTTCACCAGCCCGCGCTGCTGCAGATAGTCCATCCACTCAAGATCAGCCGAGGCGAGCACATCCGCCGGGGCACCATTCTCGATCTGTCGCGCCAGCGCCGAGGAGGCCGCATACGAGAACCGCACCGGGATGCCGGTGGCGGCTGTAAAGACCGGCGCCACCTCGTCCAGCGCGGTCTTCAGCGACGCTGCGGCGAAGACCGTCAGCGGCTCGGCGGCGGTCGCAGGACGCAGGACCACGGTCGCCGCGGCAAGCACGAGAGCGACGAGCACGGCGCGCCGTCCCGCACGCAAGAGGAATGACATGGCGCTGGCTCCATAGGCTCAGGGTCTGGACGATCGAACATCCGTGACCGGCCGGAACCGCCGTTCCGAACCACCCCGGCGAGCGCACAGCGGGCCGTGAGGTCAACCCGTCAAATGTAGCCGCTTCCACCGCCCTGTGCCAACCGCGATCCGGCCCGCGGCGTTGGGCGCACCTGCAAGCGCGGCACATCGGTCCAGCTTCGCTCCGCCAGCCGCCGCAAGGGTGCCGCCCCCTCCGCGCCCTACTTCACCGTCGTCAGCTGGTGCCGGTAAATGTCGAGGGCCGAGCCCGGCACGAGGCCGGCTGTGGCGCGCACGTCCTCGCTGAGCGCGGCGCGGGCCGTGGCGATGAAATCTGGCGCCTCGCCCCAGCCCTCGCAGACCAGCACGAAAGGCGGCACCAGGTTGGCGGCACCCCTCGCCTGCTGTTCCGCGTTGACATAGCCGCTGGCGGCCAGGTCCGCCTCCAGCAGCAGCACGCTGGCAACCCCCGGCATCGCCGCCAGAGCGGGGATGATCCCGTCGATCATCCGGGTGCGGTAGTGGGTCTCCTGGCCGGCCACCACGGCGTGACGCAGGGTCGCCACCAGACCGCCCTGGGCCGTGCCGGTGCGGACCGCGACACGGCACAGCGAGCGCGCCACATGGCGGAAGTGCCGCACGGCCGACAGCGTGCGCGGTGTCGGGTTGTCGAGCCGCTGCTTGTAGCCGGCGCCGGCAACGACATCGGGCGAGGCCGTCTCGTACAGGTTGAAGAACCCGAGCTCGGCGTCCACGGCTGCGAAGCGGCGGCCGCGCACAAAGCCCGGACTGGCCACCCGCTCCGGCATGTGCTCCTCGCCATGCCAGGCGTAGAACTCGGCAAGTCCCTCCGGCACGATGTCGTGCCAGATCGCGACCGCGCCACCGCCGATCGTCATCACAGCAGCCCCTGCCGGCGCATCAGCGCGGCGAGGGCATCGCGCTCGGCCCCACCGATGCCCAGCTGCGGCTCCCGGCAGGCTGCGCAGGGGATCAGCCCCTGCAGGCGCAGTACCTCCTTCATGCGTGGCCGGAAATCGCGGATCGGCGGCTGCCAACAGGTGCGCGCAATCGGGCCGATCTGCGCCCAGATCGCCCGAGCCGCCGCGAAGTCACCGCTCTGCACGCCGGCATTCATGGCGATCAGCTCCCGGGTGAAGCTGCCGGCAAAGCCGATCAGCGCCCCGGTGCAGCCCATGGTCATCGCCTCGAAGATGAAGGTGTCGCTGCCCGTCAGCACGCCGATCGGCTGCGGCAAAGCCGCCGCCACCTCGACCGTCGACAGGGTCTGGGCCACGTCGAAGGACGCCTCCTTGATGGCGACGATCTCCGGGATCTCGGCCATCTGACGCAGGATGTCGGGCGTGTAGTCGGGGCCCCAGCCCTTCGGGAACTGGAAGCAGATCAGCGGCAGCCGCGACGCATCGGCGATGGCCTTGTGGAAGCGATGGATCATGTCGCCGGGCACCGGAGCGCCCGAGAAGGTCGGAAACGGCGGGAACACCGCGAGGCCATCGACTCCCGCGCGGGCATAGCGCTCGGCCTTCGCGGCTGCGGCGCGCGTGGACCCGGCGACAACACCCGACAACAGCGCCGTGCGCCCGCCGATCACGGCCTTGCAGCGGACGATGACCTCGTCCTGTTCGGCCTCGGTAAGGGCGATGACCTCGGACGCGTCCATGTTCATCGCAATGCCGACAGGGCGCTGGCCGGCGACCCAGTCGATGTAGCGTTCGGTGGCGCCCCAGTCGATGGCGCCATCCTCATGCATCGGCAGGAAGGGGGCGGCGATCACGCCGGTGACAGGACGGCTCAGCATGGCTTCACCTCAGTATTTGATCACGCCGTGGCGCATGAAGCGCTCGGTGATGGACTCGCAGTATTCGGCAAAGCGCGGGCTCGCGAGCACGGTCTTGTCGCGCGGGCGCGGCAGGTCGATGGGCAGGATCGTGTCGATCCGCCCGGGGCGCGGCGTCATCACCACCACCCGGTCGGCCAGCGCCACCGCCTCGGCGATCCCGTGGGTGATGAACACCGTCGTCTGGCGCCGCCCCAGCCACAGCTTTTCCAGGTCGATTCGCATCTGCTCGCGGGTCAACGCGTCCAGCGCGCCAAAAGGCTCGTCCATCATCAGGAGCGGCGGGTCATGGATCAATCCCCTGACGATGGCCGCGCGCTGGCGCATGCCGCCCGACAGCTCGCGCGGCATCCGGTCGGCGAAGCCCTCCAGGCCAACGCTGCGCAGGAGCTCCAGCGCCCGATCCCGGTAGGCGTGGGGCTGCAGCCCGCGCAGCTCGATCTGCACCAGGACATTGTCGAGGATGTTGCGCCAGTCGAGCAGGACGGGGCTCTGGAACACAACGCCGATATCGGTGAACGGACCACGCACGGTGGTGCCACCGATCGACACGCGCCCGGAGCTCGGCGCGATCAGCCCGGCCATGATCTTCAACAGGGTGCTCTTGCCGCAGCCGGACGGCCCCAGCACGGCGACGAACTCGCCGGGAGCAACCGACAGGTCAACCCGGTCGATCGCCCGCGTCACGCGGCCGTCGCGCTGGAAGGTCTGCGAGATCTCCTCCAGCGCCACGGCAACGCCGCCCGGGTCCGGCGCGGATGGCCGGTTCCGGGCGGTTGCTTCCAGTGCGTCCGATGCGGTCACCGCACCGCGCCAGTCACGAAGTCGTTGGTGTGGAAGGCGGTCCAGTCGGACGTCGTCTCCAGGCCACGATACTTTTTCAGCAGGTCGATGGTCTGCTTCCAGTCCCGCTCGTCGCCAAAGCCGGTGCGACCCTTGACGTTGGGCGAGTCCATCAGCTCGAAATCGACCAGCATCTGGTCTTTCGTCGACTGCCGGTTCAGGTCGGGCTTGGCCTTCATCGCCGCATCGACGGCGGCGTCGGGGTTCTTCTTCGCCTCGTCCCAGGACTTGATCGAGGCGCGGACGAAGCGCTGGACGAGATCCGGCTTGTTCTTGATCGTGGCGGCGCCGGCAACGATGGTCATGCCGACAATGTTGGCGCCATTGTCGGCAAAGCGCAGCGCGGCCGGCTCCTGGCCGCGATACTTGATCAGGAAGAACTGGTCGTCGGCCCCGCCCAGCAGTGCGTCGGCGCGCTTTTCCAGCACGGTCACGACCTTGGCCGCCGGATCGACCTGGACGAAGGAGATCTTCGACAGGTCGAGCTTGTGGTGCGCCGCCAGCGCCTCGAACAGCTGCCGCAGCGGGTCGCCCGGCGACACGGCGAGCGACTTGCCTTCCAGGTCCTTCGGCGTCTTGATCCCGGCCGAAGCCAGCGACACGACGCTGAAGCCCGTCGAGCTGAGGACCGTCATCACCGACTTGATCTCACCGCCCTTGGCGATGAGCGAGATGACGCTGGAGCTGTCGGCCATGCCGAACGTGTCCGACCCGGCGGCGACCACCTGCACGGTGTTGCCGGAGCCGCGCCCCTCGTTGATGGTCAGGTCGATGCCTTCGGCCTTGAAGAAGCCCTTCTCGACCCCGTAGTAGAAGGGGACGTGGAGCCCGCCCAGATACCAGTTGAGGCGCAGCGACACGGCATCCTGCGCCCGCGCCGCGCCCGAGGCCAGCAGCGGCAGGGCCGCCGCCAGCGCCAGCAAAATCCGTCGTGTGGTCATCGTTTCCTCCCTGATGGTGTCATGTCCGGTCCGCGGGTTGATCCCGCGGCGGTGGTCTCAAATACCGGTGATATCCACGGGCCGTTGCGAGACGTGCCAGGGGATCACCAGCCGTTCGATCAGCTCGACGACGTAGTAGACGGCGAGGCCGATCACGCTGAGCAGCACAATGATCGCGAAGACCATCGGCGTCTCGAGATTGCCGTTGTACTGCTGCAGCAGGTAGCCCAGCCCTCGGTCGGAGGCGACGAACTCGGCCACGACCGCGGCGGTGGCCGACAGGGCCGCGCCGACCTTCAGCCCGGTGAAGATCTCCGGCAGCGCCTGCGGAAGGCGGATCTTGAGGAACATGCGCAGGCCGCCCGCGCCGGTGGTGCGGGCGAAATCCATGATGTCGGGATCGACCGACTTGAACCCCGCCACGCTCGCAACGACGATGGGGAAGAAGCACAGCAGGAAGACGATCAGCAGCTTCGGCCCGAAGCCGAAGCCGAACCAGATGATGAACAGGGGCGCGATCGCGATCTTGGGAATGATCTGCAGGAAGACGATCACCGGATAGATCGCCTCCTCGACAAAGCGCCAGCGCACCACCGCCCAGGCCAGCGGAATGCTGACCACGACCGCCAGCAGATAGCCGCCGAGGATCTCCTGCGTGGTCACCCAGGCTGCAGAGAACACTATCGGCCAGCGCTTCAGGAACTCGGTCCAGATCCGGCTCGGCGGCGGCAGCAGATACTCCTTGATGCCGAACAGCTTGACGGCGAATTCCCACAGCAGGAACAGCGACACGAAAACGATGATCAGCCCGATCCGACGCCGCAGCCAGGTCGCGACGCGGCGACCGGACGTGGGACGATCGAGGGCTGGCGCGCTCACGCCGCGTCTCCGCCAGGCGGCCTGTCGAAAACACCGAACCGGGCCGGCAGGTTGATCTCGATCAGCTCCAGGTCGTCCGAACGGCCGACGACGTTGTGGGCGACACCGGCCGGCTGCGACAGGCAGCCGCCCGCCGCGACCGTGACGGTGTCGGGTACGCCTTCGTACCGGAAGCTGATCCAGCCTTTCAGCACGTAGACGATGTGCCCGGTCATGTCGTGCCAGTGCCAGCCGGTTTCGCCCGGGAAGCTCTTGATCGCACGGATATGCTTGGCGCCGAGCGTCCCGCCAGTCGCGGCATCGAGGCCGAGGTCGCGGTACTCCACGTCGGCGCGCGGCCCGTCACGCGTGAAGGCGTCCTCCGAGTAGGGAACCAGCGACAGCCGCGTCAGCGCGGCGTCCAGCGGAAGAGGCCCGTCATACCGCGGTTGGGCGTCGCTCATCATCGGTCTCCCGGGGCGTGATGGCGCGCGCTGGCGCCGGCGAGCCCGCTGATCGGGCGGTTGGTGACAGGCGCAGCGGCCAGATGGCGCCAAGCTCACGGGCGGCACCGGCCAGCCGCTCGGCCAGCCGGATCCTGCGGTCTTGCCCGAAGCGCAGCAGCGGCCCGGCGAGGCTCAGTGTCGCCACCGCGGCGCGATCCGGCCGCGACGCATCGAAGACCGCAACCGCGACCGCACCCGTTCCAGGCTCGCCCTCCTCCACGGCCTCGCCGATCCCGCTGCGCCGGGTCTCACGCAGCAAGGGTCGAAAGGCCTCGAGCGTGCGGGCGACCCGCGGACCGAACCGGTCCGGCGTCTGCAGGCCGGTCTCGGCGACGATGCGCAGCGCCTCACGCTCCGGCAGGGTCGCGAGCCAGGCCTTGCCCGCCGCAGTGGCGTGCAGCACGACGTCATGGCCGGTGTCGTGGTCGATGTCAGGATCGTAGCGCAGGCCGGACCGCGCGCCCTGCGCCTTGGCGACCCAGACGAGGCGGTCGCCGTCGACGACCGCAAGTCGGGCGAGTTCGCCGCTCTCGGCGGCCAGTCCGTCAAGGATCGGCTGGACCAGATCGTCGAGCCCGGTGCACACATAGTGGCGCAGGCCCAGCATAGCGAGCTTCAGCGTCAGCCCATAGCGTGCGGTTCCGGGAGCTTGCTGGACATAGCCGGACTCCTGCAGCAGCGCGAGCAGCCGATGGGTTGCGCTCTTGGGCAGCGACAGGATTTCACCGAGTTCGGTCAGCATCACCCCGTCGGGGCGACCGGCGAGGTGTTCAAGAATGCCCAGGGCCCGCTTCGTCGTCGACTGGTTCACGCCGCGACCTATTATCGGAACAGCGTTCCACTATCGACACGACGCCCTGCCCTGTCAATCGCCCGGGCAGTGGCCACGTACGGCAGGTCGCGAAGGGTCGCCCCTAACTCTGCCTGGAGGAAAAAATCAGGGGCAGATCACAGGGCCGCAGCAGCCGCGTTGCGTTTCGGTCGTGGTAACTTCGATTCCTGACGAACGGTCGCGCTCCCCAGACCGGCGTCCTGAAACGGCATGGTCCTCAAGCTGGGCTTCTCACTGCTGCGAATTTCAGCCGTGTTGAAATGCAGAATGCCAGTCGCCCCGTCGATCATGAGATCGAGGCAGGCGTTGACGAGATCGGGGCAATCGCCGTGGCATGCGGGATGACCCTTGAGAGAGACTAGGGAAGCCAGGCGGCGTGACGTCCTGACCGGTCGCCTCGCCGCCCCCGTGACGCTCATTCCGCGACGTGACGCACCTGATCGAGACGCGCCTGCCGGTCGCGGTCATGCGCTGGCTGCGATGATCTTGTCTTGCGTTTTGGTGTCAAAATCACTGGCGTCGTGACGCTCGTGCAGCTGGCCCGAGGGCTCGCCTGATGTGCGATTGACCTTCCGGCCGCGCGCCACAGCGGGGCGGGCAAGGAGCTGATCTGCCCACCGGAGCACGTTCTTGTAGTCCTGGACGGACAGAAATTCTGCCGCGCCATACTGCCAGCCCTTCACGAGCCCGCCATACCAGGGCCAGATCGCCATATCGGCAATGGTGTAGTCGCTGCCGGACACGAATTCGTTGTCGGCCAGACGCCGGTCCAGCACGTCGAGCTGCCGCTTCACCTCCATCGCATACCGGTTGATCGGATATTCAAATTTTGCCGGCGCATAGGCGTAGAAATGGCCAAACCCGCCGCCCAGAAACGGTGCCGAGCCCATCTGCCAGAACAGCCAGGACAAAGTCTCCGCCCGCGCTGCTGGTTCCGTCGGCAGGAACGCTCCGAACTTCTCGGCGAGATGCATCAGGATCGCGCCGGATTCAAACACGCGGATGGGTTTTGGCCCGCTGCGATCCATCAGGGCCGGGATCTTGGAGTTGGGGTTGGCCTCGACGAAACCCGAGCCAAACTGTTGGCCTTCACCGATCTTGATCAGCCAGGCGTCATATTCGGCACCGCTGTGGCCCAGCGCCAAAAGTTCTTCGAGAATAATCGTGACCTTCTGGCCGTTGGGCGTCCCGAGCGAATAGAGTTGCATCGGATGTTGGCCGATCGGCAGTTCCTTCTCATGGGTCGCGCCGGCAATCGGACGGTTGATGCTGGCGAAGGCGCCGCCACTGGCTTTGTCCCAGGTCCAGACCTTCGGGGGAACATAGTCGGTTGTGTCGGTCATGTGCGAGGTCCCAGCATGTGATGGAGAGGATTGAGCTTGGACCTCCACGGCTCGATCGTCCACCTTCGGCAGGTAAACTCATGCGGCGTGACGCCGTTGAGGGCCTTGAGCTGGCGCTGTCAGACTGAACGCAAAAGTCTCAGAATATGCCCGACCCCGTAATTCCTCAGGCCGCGCCAAGGTGCCGCCACTCGGCCAGAGCGGCGGTTCGGCGATCCTTGAATGTCTGCCTGTTGACGAGGGCGCGCTCCGCGTTGAAGTGATTGTGGAGCGAGCCGTGCAGTGCGGCAAATGTCTGCAGACTTTGCATCCGCCGGAAGCGGAGCATCGCCCGTTCCCGTCGTCGGAAAGGCTGATTTGTTCTCCGCCCGGTTGTTCAGCCAGCGCCCCGTCTCGCGCTTGCCGGTTGCGCCCAGAGTCGTCAGGGCAGCCCCGTAGGACGCCAACCGATCCGTGACGAGTGCTTCGGTGCCACCATGCCGGTGCAATGATTTCCGCAGGAGTTTCAACGCA
The DNA here is from genome assembly GCA_040380755.1 of Methylobacteriaceae bacterium. Classification (GTDB taxonomy): domain Bacteria; phylum Pseudomonadota; class Alphaproteobacteria; order Rhizobiales; family Beijerinckiaceae; genus Alsobacter. The sequence goes on from JBEIIL010000023.1 coordinate 36,924, forward strand.
GCCTTCTTGTCGCACTTCTTCGTCATGTCGCTTTCGAGCACTTCGCCTTCGTGATCGACCGCACGCCAGAGATGGTGCTTCACGCC
>JBEIIL010000024.1:0-36130 GCA_040380755.1 Methylobacteriaceae bacterium
GGACGGTACCCTGATCGGCAAGATCCACGTGCCGGAGGTCGTGGCGAACCTGTGCTTCGGCCAGCTGCGGCGCAACCGGCTTTACATCTGCGGGACGACGTCGCTCTACGCCTATTACGTGCTGGTGCGTGGCGCCAAGATGTTCTGACAGACGGTCGGCCGCCTAGGCGCGGGCGGCCACCCGGGCGCGGTAGGTCTCGGGCGCCAGCGTGTCGATGCTGTCGCGGGCCGTGTGCAGATAGGTGCAGCTGCGGCAGCCGTCGATTTCGCTCCGCCGCCGCTCGAGGTGCAGCATCTGGAAGGCGCGCAGCTTTTCGCCGGTCCAGATCTCCTCCAGCGATTGCTCGCGCAAATTGCCGACGACGGTCTTCTTGTCCCAATCCACGCAGCAGACGCTGACATTCAGGTCGGCGTGGATCACCAGCATGTAGAAGGGGAACGGGCAGGCCTGCTTTCGCTGGGCGAAGTAATCGGTTCCGAGCATCTGCTGGGTCTCGATCTTGGCAAGGCTGCCCTCCTCGGGATCGTTCCAGTTCATGCGCGGCTCGACCGCCACCTCGTCGCCGACATCGCGGAATGTCTCCAGAAAGGCCGCGTTCTGGGCGTCGTCCTGAGCGTCGATCATCTTCACGTAAATATGCGGCTTGGCGAAGCCGTTGGCGTCGCGGAAGGCACGCAGGCCGCGAATGTTGTCGATGATCCGCTGCAGCTTGATGACGCTCTGGGTGTTGGCCGACTGGTGCGCCTCGGTCGCCCCGTAGATCGACACCCGCAGATAGTCGAGACCGCTTTCGCAGATCCCCTGGTAGAGCTTCGGGCCGACCAGCGTGCCGTTCGAGGTGACAATCACCCGGTCGCAGATGCCCTCGCGCTTGGCCAGGCGGACATAGTCCAGCAGGCTGCGGTTCACAAAGGGTTCGCCCATCATGTAGAAGTTCAGCGTCTTGACGGTCCCGATCCGTCCGATCTGCTCGGCCACGCGCTCGAAGTCGTGCGGCTTCATCTGGAACAGGCCGCCTGCCTTCTCCTCATAGTTGGCGAAGGACTCGGGGCAGAAGACGCGTTTGAAATTGCAGATGTTGGTCGGCTCGACAAAAATCGAGAGCGGGCCCCGCAGCGGAACCTGATCGGCGAGGCTGATCCGCGGCCCCGTCTTCAGCTGGGCGTAAAGCGTCGGAGGCGCAGCGGGAGCCGACTCCGAGGGCTCGAGGGTTCCGGGCATGACCGTCATCGGAGCCGCTCCGCGGTTGGTGGTCGGCACTGGGGCGCGGGCAACGACCCGGCGCGCCCTAGTGGGCCCTGCAGCAACCAGGACCGGCCGCAGTCGATGTGGAGATTTATTCAACGCCAGGGGCCGTAAAGGCGGGGTTAACGTCGAGATTTGAACACGGCCGCGCCGTATGGCGACTGGGGAAGGGCTCTCAGGCCAGCAAGCGGCCCTCGCCCAGCATGGCCAGCGCCTTGGCAAAGAAGTCGCGTCCGCCGAAATTGCCCGACTTGAGAGCAAGCGCCATGGCGTGGCCGTCGGCGGCGCGCGTCCAGGGCACGCCAGGGTCGATCTCCGGCCCGATCTCCAGCATCGTCACGCCAAGCGCGCCGACGACAGCGCCCGATGTCTCGCCGCCGGCAACCACCAGCCGGGTGACCCCGGCCGCGGCCAGGCCCACCGCGACGGCACCGAGCAGCCGTTCGACCATGGCGCCCGACTCGTCGCGGCCGAAGCGCTCCTGCACGGCGCGCACGGCCTCGGGTTCGGCGGTGGAATAGACGAGGACAGGCCGGGCGCCAAGGCGCGGTAGAGCCCAATCCAGCACGGTTTGCGCCGTCTGGCGGCCCTCGGCGATCGCTGCCGGATCCAGCGCCAGGGCGGCGACGCCGGCGGCGATGGCCTCGGCGACCTGGCCGCGCGTGGCGGCCGAGCAGCTGCCGGCGAGCACCGCGGCGTGGCCGGGCGGAGCCATGAAGGCGACGGGGCCGGTGCGTTCGCCGAGCAGTCCGGCGCGGCGGAAATTGTCGGGCAGGCCGAGCGCGATGCCGGAACCGCCGGTGAGCAGCGCCATGCCGTCGAAGGCCTCGCCCAACACCCGCAGATGCGCGTCGGTGATGGCGTCGGCGACGCCGATGGCCGGGCCGTCCTTGGCCAGGGCAGCAAACGCCGCGCGGGTCGCCGCGGCGCCCTGCCCAACCGTCTGCACGGGCACGAGCCCAACCGGCAAGGTCGTCTGGCGCTGCAGGACGCGCACGAGGTTGGCATCGCGCATTGGCGTCAGGGGGTGGTCGCGCATCGGGCTGTCGGACAGCAGCTCGCGGCCGACGAACAGATGGCCCTGGTAGACGGAGCGGCCATTGGCCGGAAAGGCCGGGCAGGCGACCGTGACGCCGACGCCGAGCCGCTGCATCAGCGCCTGCGCGACCGGCCCGATATTGCCGGCGTCGGTCGAATCGAAGGTCGAGCAGTATTTGAACAGGATCTGGCGTGCCCCGGCGCCGATGAGCGCGTCGCAGGCCGCCAGCGACCATGCCACCGCCTCGGCGGCGGGGTTGGTGCGCGATTTCAGCGACACCACCACGGCGTCGGCGTCCGGCAGCGCAGCGGCGGAGGCCGGGACACCGACGGTCTGCACCACGCGCATGCCCTCGCGGGCGAGCATGAGGGCGACGTCGGTCGCTCCGGTGAGGTCGTCGGCGATCACGCCCAGCAGCATCGTCGTCTCCTACCAGCGCGCGCCGAAATGGGCCGCGAGTTCGCCGATCTGCGCGGCATCGAGGGGCGGCAGCACGGCGCCGCGGGTGAGGAACCAGAGTTTGGCGGTCTCTTCCGCCTCCTCCAGTGCGAAGGCGGCCTCGGCGACGCTGCGGTGCCAGAAGGTCGGCCCGATGCGGGCCAGCACGACACCGCGGCAGGCCGCCACATGCGGCAGGACCAGGTCGATGACCGCCGGGTCGCCCGGGCGCCGGTAAGGCACCAGCGGCACGCGGCCGGCCTTCATCACGTGGTAGGGCGTCAGCGGCGGCACGAGGCTCGCCGGGTCATGGCCCGGCGTCAGCGACAGCGCCACCAGATGGGTCGAGTGGGTGTGGACGATGCCGCCCAGCACCGGATCGGCGCCGTAGATGGCCCGATGCAGCAGCAGCGTCTTCGACGCCCGGTCGCCCGAAAGCTGGTTGCCGTGGGCGCCGACATGGGCAAGGCGGGCCGGGTCCAGCGTGCCGAGGCAGGCGTCCGTCGGCGTGATCAGCCAGCCATCGTCGAGCCGGGCCGAGATATTGCCGGCGGCGCCGACCGTGTAGCCACGCGCATGCAGGCTCGCGCCGATGCGGCAGATCTCGTCGCGAAGGCGTGTCTCGTCACGCATCGGCGTCAGCCCCCCCCTGTTCCACCATGGCAGCGCCAGGCGCCCGCGGGCAAGCCACGCCCCGGCCGGCCGGCAAGCGACGCCCCGCGATACGCCCCTTGTCGGCCCCCTGCCTCGACGGGCCGTGACCGCACGCGCCGCAACCCTCCAGGCCCTATCTGCTGACGCGCTAGAGGAAGCAAGTCTTCAGCACCAGCCCCTTGATGGCGTCGGTGCGGCACTCGACCTCCTCGGATTGTCGGTGAGGCGAATGCCCTTGCTCTTTGTGCCCTGCTTCAGCGTCGCGCCGGCGCCCTTGACCTTGAGGTCCTTGATGACGTGAACAGTGTCGCCATCGTGGAGCCGGGTACCGTTGCAGTCGCGCACGACGACGCTGTCTTCGCTGGTCATCGCCGTCCCTTTCGCGCCCGGTGTCGCGCCGAGGCGGTTCTAGACGCCGCGAGCCCGAACGCCAAACCGCCAGGTCAGCTGGCAAAGCGCCGGGTCAGCTGGCAAAGTGCCAGGTCAGCCGGCAAAGCGCCAGGTCAGGCGGCGAAGCGTCGAGTCAGCCGGCGACGCGATCCTCGAGACGGAAGCGCATGATGCGCAGCACCTGGGCGGTGGCGGTCATGAGCTCCTCGCGCCGCGACCCACCGACCCGCGTGGCGAAAGCGTCGAGGATGCGGTGCTTGTCGGCACCGCGGACGGCGAGGATGAAGGGAAAGCCGAAGCGGGCCCTGTAGGCCGTGTTCAGGGAGGCGAACCGGGCGAACTCCTCATCGGTCAGGCTGTCGAGACCGGCACCGGTCTGCTCGTCGGCGCTGTCGCGCGCCAGCAGGCCCGCGCGGTGCGCCCGGCCGGCGAGGTCGGGATGGACCTGCAGCAGGCTGACGAGCCTTTCCTCGGGCAGTTCCGCGACGACGTGCTGGAAGGCCTCGACGAGTGCGGCGCGATCGGCGAAGGGACGCGCCCCGGCGGCTGCCTCGGCGACGAAGGGAGAATGTTCGGCGATGTCGCCGAGGGCAGCGACGAATTCACCCGGAGACATGGCGTTGATGGCATCGAGGGTGAGCATGGCCGTCACTTCTGGGTCAGGAAGGCGCCGAGCATGGCGCGTTCGGCGTCGGTCATGCCGGTCTCGTTGCCAAGCGGCATGGCGCGGCCCTGCACGGCCTGTGCCATCACCTGGGCGGCGTGGCGGCGCAGGGCGTCGACATCCGCCAGGATGACGTTCTTGGGCGGCGGATTGCCGCGGAACGCCTCATGGGTGGGCCGTGCCGCGTGGCAGTTGGCGCAATGGGTCTGGGCAATGCGCAGCGCGTCGGCCTCGGCAACGAAGCCGCCCGGCGCGCGGCGCGGCGCCGTCATCACCACGGCGGCGATCAGTGCCGCGGCGGCAACCGGCAGCGCCCAGGCCACCCGCATCGGCGGATCGCCCGCTTCGGTCCGGTTGATGAAATGCCGGACCGTGCCGCCGGCCAGCACGATCGCGGCGGCGACCAACCAGGACTGCGGGTGCGTGTAGAGGAACGGATAGTGGTTCGACACCATGAACAACAGGACCGGCAGGGTCAGGTAATTGTTGTGAAGCGAGCGCTGCTTGCCGATCTTGCCGTATTTCGGATCCGGCACGCGGCCTGCGATCAGGTCGGCCGTCACCACCTTCTGGTTGGGGATAATCACCTGGAACACGTTGGCGGCCATGATGGTGCCGACCATCGCCCCCAGATGGATGAAGGCGCCGCGGCCCGAGAACACATGGGTGAACAGCGCGCCTGCGGCAACGATCAGGGCAAAGACGCACAGTGCCAGCAGGCCGGTGCGGTCGCCGATCGGCGAGCGGCAGAGCGCGTCATAGGCGAACCAGCCACCGGCCAGCGTCAGCACCGAGATCAGCACCGCCTCGGCGCCGCTCATCGGCAGCACGGCGGGGTCGACCAGGAAGGCCGAGGCATTCCAGTAGTACTGCACCACCAGCAGGGCGAAGCCCGACAGGAAGGTCAGGTAGGCCTCCCACTTGAACCAGTGCAGGTCGGGCGGCAGGGAGGCCGGGGCGACGCCGTATTTCTCGACATGGTAGAAGCCGCCGCCATGCACCATCCATGACGTGCCTGACACGCCCTCGTTCATCCGCTCGCGGGAGCGCAGGCTGAAATCCAGCCAGATGAAGTGGAAGCTCGCCCCGATCCAGGCGATGCCGACAATCAAGTGAAACCAGCGCAACAGCAGGTTGAGCCAGTCGACGGCAAATGCGCTCATGATGCCCCCCGGTCGTGCGTGCAAAGCAAGGTCCGGTCCAACCGGCCGTCCCTGCCCCGTCCGCGCGGCCCTCTCAGTACGCGACCCTGTCGGCCTTCGCCATCCAGGCGGCGAAGGCGGCGGTGGCTTCCGGCGTCGGCCGGTGATCCATGGCGATGGCGCGGTCGCCCGGCGCCTTCGGCATCTCGTCATAGATGAAGGCGTCGTCGAAGCCGATCGCCGCCGCCTCGTCACGGGTGTTGGCGTAGACAATGCGGGAGATCCGCGCCCAGTAGGCCGAGGCCAGGCACATCGGGCAGGGCTCGCAACTGGTGTAGAGCGTCGCCCCCGACAGGCTGAAATCGCCGACCGCCGCGCAGGCGCGGCGGATCGCCGTCACCTCGGCGTGGGCGGTGGGATCGTTGGACGAGGTCACCTCGTTCCAGCCCTCGGCCAACACCGCTCCTTCGCGCACGATCACCGCGCCGAACGGGCCGCCCAGTCCCGCCTCCATGCGGGCGCGCGACAATTCGGCGGCGCGGGCGAGATGGCGCAGGTCATCATCGGCGGTCATGGCGGGTCCTCGGGTGGCGCATCGTTCAGCGGGCGCGCGCAAGCCATTCGTCGAAGGCGGCGCTGGCCTCCGGCATCGGCTGGTGGATGCAGGGCAGGCTGCGCTGCGCCGGCGGCAGCGGATACTCCTCGTAGACCGCCTCGGTGATGTTGCCGATCCGGGTCGCCTCGGTCCGCGTTGTGGCGTAGACGCAGCGCGACACCTTGGTGAAGTACATCGCGCCGAGGCACATCGGGCAGGGTTCGCCCGACGCATACAGCACCGAGCCCTCAAGATCGGACCGGCCGGTGACCTTCAGGGCGCGGCGTATGGCCATCAGCTCGGCATGGGCCGTTGGGTCCTTGTGGGCGAAGATGGCATTCCAGCCCTCGCCGACATTGCGGCCGTCGAGCACGACAACAGCGCCGAACGGCTTGCCCTCGCCGGAGCGCATGTGATCGTAGGACAGGTCGACAGCCCGCTTGAGGAAGGCATGGTCGGTGGTGTCTGTCATGGACGGCTCCCGAGACTGCGGCGCGTGTGCTCCAGGACGCGGCAGGCGGCCGCGGCATCGCGCCATTGCAGGACCTGTGCGGCTGTCGCGGCGGCAATGACAGCCGGCTCCTTGCCGGCGATACCGGGAACGCCGACCGGGCAGACGAGCCGCAGCGCAGCCGCGTCGCCAAGCCCGGCCCCGTTCAGCCTGGCCAGGAACCGTGACCGCTTGGTGGCCGAGCCGATGAGGCCGACCGGTGCGTCGCCGGGCCGGCGCAGCGCTGCCGCCACGACGGCGAGATCGAGCGCATGCGAATGGGTCATGACCAGCACCGCTGCGTCTTCTGGCGCTGTCGAAAGGGCCGCGGCCGGGTCAGCCACGCAACGGGTGCGGGCATTGGCCGGAGAATGGGCCGGAAAAGCCTCGTCGCGCCCGTCGATCCAGGTCAGCCGCACCGGCAGGGGCGCCAGTGCGAGAGCCAGGGCCCTGCCGACATGGCCAGCGCCGAACAGCCAGACCGGGTAGAAGGCCTCGCCATGGCGCTCGTACAGCGCGCCGACCTGCGGATCAGGGGAGCGCTGGACCCGGCGGTCCGGACCGATCCAGGCCCACAGCTCAAACGGACCGTCGCGTTCGCGCGCCGCCAGCGCAGCGATGGCGGGCCGGTCGGCCGCCTTGAAGGTCTCGGTCCAGGTCGTGACCCGACCGCCACAGCACTGGCCGAGCTCGGGGCCGAGCGGCCAGTCGCGGCGCAACACCGGGCCGTCGGGCGACGCCAGCATGGTGCGGGCCTGGGCCAGCACCTCCCATTCGAGGGCGCCACCGCCGATGCTGCCCCAGAAGCCGCCATCCGCCCGCACCACCATGCGGGCGCCGGCCTCGCGCGGTGACGATCCCGCCACGGCGGCGAGGGTGACCAGCGCGGCACGGCCAGTGGCTGCAAGCTCCTCGTCCAGCCTCGCCCACACGGCAGTCATCGCCGACGTCCTGCGCGAACCGCCTCATGGCCCGCGGTCATCCACCGATTCTGGGCCGAGAAGCCGCTCATGCGGCATCTGCCGGGATGTGGATGGCGCGCAGGATCGCCTCCGGCGTTGCTGGCGCATCCAGCGTCAACGCCCGCCCCGGTGCGGCAGCATGCACCGCGTCGGCGAGCGCCGCGAAAACGGCAATCGCCAGCATGACCGGCGGTTCGCCGACCGCCTTCGAGCGGTACACCGTGTCCTCCCGGTTGGCGCCGTCGAACAGCGCGACGCGAAAATCCTCCGGCACATCGGAGGCGACCGGGATCTTGTAGGTCGACGGCGCGTGGGTCATCAGCCGGCCGTCGGCGGCATAGACCAGCTCCTCGGTGGTCAGCCAGCCCATGCCCTGCACGAAACCGCCCTCGATCTGGCCGATGTCGATGGCCGGGTTCAGGGAGCGTCCCACATCGTGAAGGATGTCGACGCGCGTCACGCGGTTCTCGCCGGTCAGCGTGTCGATCACGACTTCGGCGCAGGCCGCCCCATAGGCGAAATAGTAGAAGGGCCGGCCACGGACAGCCGCGCGGTCCCACTCGACCTTCGGCGTCCGGTAAAACCCGGTCGACGACAGGGAGATGCGGGCGAGATGGGCCCGGCGCGTCAGATCGCCGAAGGGCAGGCTCTCATTGCCGGCAAACACGCGGTCGTCGCGGAAGGCGACTTCGGCAGGCGGAACGCCGAACAGATCGCCGGCAAAGGCGGCCAGCCGGTCGCGGATGGTGCGGGCGGCGATCCGCGCCGCCATGGCGTTGAGATCGGTGCCGGCCGAGGCCGCTGTCGGGGCGGTATTCGGCACCTTGTCGGTCGTGGTGGCGGTGATGCGCACCCGTTCCATGGCGATGCCGAACTCCTCGGCGGTGACCTGCGCGACCTTCTGGTAGAGCCCCTGCCCCATCTCGGTGCCGCCATGGTTCAGCTGCACCGAGCCGTCCTGGTAGACATGCACCAGTGCGCCGGCCTGGTTGAGCTGGGTCAGTGTGAACGAGATGCCGAATTTGACGGGCGTCAGCGCCAGGCCGCGCTTGAGGATTGGCTGGGTCCTGTTCCAGGCGGCAATTTCGGCGCGGCGGGCGCGGTAGTCGCTCGACGCCTCGAGCTGGGCCACCAGCGCGCGGGCGATGTCATGGTCGTCGACGGTCATGCCGTAGGGCGTCTTGTCGCGGTCGGGGCCGTACAGATTGGCCAGCCTGACGTCGAGCGGGTCCATCCCGAGGCGCCAGGCCACGGCATCGATCAGCCGCTCCATCGCCACCATGCCCTGCGGGCCGCCAAAGCCGCGGAAGGCGGTGTTGGAGACCGTGTTGGTCTTCAGCCGGCGCGAGCCGATCACCAGTTCGGGCAGGAAATAGGCGTTATCGGCGTGGAACATCGTGCGGTCGACGACACCCTGGCTGAGATCGGCCGAGCAACCGCAGCGGGCCATGAACCCCATGGCGGCGGCGGTGATCACCCCGTCGCCGCCGAAGCCCACCTCCCAGTCGACGCGGAAGTCGTGACGCTTGCCGGTGAGCGCCATGTCGTCGTCGCGGTCGAGCCGGATCTTGCACGGACGACCGGTCACGCGGGCGGCCAGCGCCGCCATCACGGCCCACTGGGTCGCCTGGCTCTCCTTGCCGCCGAAGCCGCCGCCCATGCGCCGCACCTCGGCGGTGACGAGCGCATCCGGCAAGCCGAGCACGCGGGCGCAGACGTGCTGGATCTCGGTGGGATGCTGGGTCGAGGAGTGGACGTGCATCGCGCCGTCCTCGCCGGGTGTGGCCAGCGCCACCTGGCCTTCCAGATAGAAATGCTCCTGCCCGCCGATCCGCAACGCGCCGACGGCCCGGTGCGGTGCGGCGGCCAAAGCGGCGGCGCAGTCGCCACGGCGAAAGACATAGTCGGGCAGCACCGTCTCGTCGCGCGCGAGCGCGTCCTCGACGGTGATGCTCGGCGCTTCGGTCTCGATCCCGATGGTGCCCAGCCGGGCAGCGCGGCGGGCGGCGTCTCGGGTCAGGGCCGCCACGGCAAACACAGGCTGCCCGCGAAACAGCACCTCGCGGGAGGCGAACAGCGGCTCGTCGCCCAACGCCGGGGAAATGTCGTTGCGGCCGGGAACATCGGCAGCAGTGATTACCGCCACCACGCCGGGCGCGGCACGGACCGCGGCCAAATCGAACGACGTGATGCGGCCACGGGCGGCCGGCGCACCGCCGACGGCCAGATGCAGCAGGCCGGCCGGCTCGGGAAGGTCGTCAATATAGGCCGCCGCACCCTGTACGTGCTTGGCGGCGCTATCGTGCGGCAGCGGCCTGCGGACATGGCGCAGCGGCGCCTCGTCGACCATCGGATCGGGTGCAAGCCCCTCAGCCGGCAGCATCGAGCACCTCGCGGAAGCCGGCGACGCGGGTGGCGGTGGAGGGTGCGCCGGCAATCTCGGCCATCGCCTTGACGATCAGGTTGCGGGCGACTTGGGCGCGGTAGGTCGCCGAGGCGCGGTGATCGTCGAGCGGCGTGAGGTCGCGCGGCAGCTCGTCTGCAGCCCGGCGCCACGAGAGCCCCTCGCCGGCCGGCGCGCCGATCAGGGCCGCCTCGACATGCGGGGCGCGTTTGGGAATGCCGGCCATGCCGCCGAAAGCGATGCGCGCGGCCACGACGACCTCGTCCTGGATGGTGATGCGGCAAGCCAGCAGCACCGACGAGATGTCCTCGTCGCGACGCTTGGAGACCTTGAAGACGCGCACATGGTCGTTGCTGCCGGGAACGGGCACGCGGATGCGGCGGACATATTCGCCCGGCTCGCGGTCCTGCCGGCGGTAGGCGATGAAAAACTCCTCCAGCGGGATCTCTCGCACCCTGTCGCCGCGGCGCAGCTCCAGCGTGGCGCCGAGCGCGATGAGGGCCGGCGCCAGATCGCCGATCGGCGAGCCATTGGCGATGTTGCCGCCGACGGTTCCCGACGCACGCACCTGTGCGGATCCGAAACGACGCATGAGTTCGCCAAGGTCCGGATCAAGCGCCGCCAGTGCCGGCATGGCAGCCGCGTGGGTGGCTGTTGCGCCGAGCTCCAGCTCCGCGGGTCCGGTGACCACCGCGTCGAGGCCTGCAACGCGGCCGAGCCAGATGATCTTGTCGAGCGGCGTCATCGCCTTGGTGATCCAGAGGCCGACATCGGTGGCGCCAGCCACCAGCGTCGCGTCCGGGTGGGCCAGGCACAGGTCGGCCAGCGAATCCTCCGTGGCAGGGGCGGCAAAGAACGCCGCCTCGGTGCCGACAAAGAGGTCACGGCCATCGGCGAGCGAAGCCAGCGCCGCCGCCGTGACCGCCGCCCGTTCCGCAAAGCCGTCCTGCGGCGCCTCGGCGCAGGCCTCCAGCGCCGCGTCGAGGATCGGGCGATAGCCGGTGCAGCGGCACAGATTGCCGGCCAGCGCGTCGCAGGCCGCCTCGCGCGTCACCGGCCGGGCGCCATGGCAATAGAGCGTGAACAGGCTCATGACGATGCCGGGGGTGCAGAAGCCGCATTGCGAGCCATGGTTGTCGACCATGGCGGCCTGCACCGGGTGCAGACCACCGCCTTCTGCGAGATCCTCGACGGTGACGAGCTCTGCCCCGTCGATCTGGCCGAGCAGCAGGATGCAGGCGTTGACCGGCTCGTAGACGACGCGGCCGTCGCGCAGGCGGCCGAGCGCCACCGTGCAGGCGCCGCAGTCGCCCTCGGCGCAGCCTTCCTTGGTGCCGGTGGCGCGGGCGGAGAGGCGCAGCCAGTCCAGCAAAGTGGTGCGGGCCGGCAGGCCCGACGTGCTGCCGACGGAGACCTCCACCACGGCCCCGCGGCGCAGGAAGCGGATCGCCTCACGGGTCATCTCAACTCCCCCGGTAGGTGGAGAACCCATAGGGCGAGAGCAGCAACGGTACGTGGTAGTGGGCGTCCTCGGAAATGCCGAAACGGATCGGGATCACGTCGAGGAACGGCGTATCGGGCAGCGCGATCCCGGCGGCGCGCAGATAGTCGCCGGCGTGGAAGGCGATCTCGAAGACGCCGCCGATGTGGGCGGCGCCTTCCAGCAGCGACGAATCGAGCCGGCCGTCGGCATTGGTGCGCCGCTCGGCGAGCACGACACCGTCCGATTGCCGGGTCAGCACCAGAAGAACGTTCTCGGCGGGCCGGCCGCGGGCCGTGTCGAGCACATGCGTCGTGATTTTCATGCCACCATGATGCCGCAACGCGGCCGGGCACAAAAGCCTCGATTGCGATCCCGGACTGCCTGCGACTGCGACACCCGGACCGATCAGGGCCAGACAGGCGAATTTCCGGACAGGTGCCCGCGGATCGCGTCAGGCCCCGAAGCGCGCGGCAAGGTCGTCGGCGACCATGATGCCATCGCGCCGCGCCGTCTCGCGCAGGGCCAGGCGGCGGGCTCCGGAGAGGCGCGCGCCGTCCTGCTCCTCGATGGCGGCGGCAAGGCCGGCCATGCGATCGCCGAAGCCGGCGGCAAAGCCGGCAGGGTCGATCGCCAGCACAAGCTGGCCGGTGCGCGGCGGCCCGCCCTTGTCGTCGAGAAAGGACGAGGCCTCGAAGGCGAAATGTGCGCCGACGAGCGCAGCGGCGAGCACCTCGACCATGAAGGCCAGCGCGGCACCCTTGGCATCGCCCATGGCCACCATGGTGCCAGCGAGCGCAGCCGATGCGTCGGTGGTCGGCTGGCCATCCGGATCCAGCGCCCAGCCGGGCGGTATGGCCTCACCCTTCTGGTTCGCCGCGACGATGTTGCCGCGGGCGACCTTGGACAGCGCCAGGTCGACGACGACCGGCGGCCGGCCGGGCAGCGGCGTCGCGAAGGCGATGGGGTTGGTGCCGAACACCGCCTTGCGGCCGCCCCAGGGGGCGATCGCTTCCGGCGTATTGGCAAACAGCAGCGCGACGAAGCCTTCGCCTGCGAGCCGCTCGACATGCAGACCGGCGGCTCCGCAATGGTTCGAGCGCGACACCGGGGCCGCGGCGATCCCCTGCGCGCGGGCTATCGCGGGCAGTTGGTCGACGACCAGGTCGAGCGCCGGATAGGCGAAGCCGTCGGCCGCATCGACGGCCAGCACGCCGGGACGCGGACGCGACGCGGCCGGGACGGCGCGGCCGTCGATCTTGCCCGACACCAGCATCTGCAGGTAGGTCGGGATCCGCGACAGGCCATGGCCCTTCAGCCCATCTGCCTCGGCGGCCACCAGAGCCCGCGCCACCGACGCGGCGGCTGCCGGGAGCGCGCCACCGGCTTCGAACAGGCGCGCCACACCGGCCTCGACGGTTGCGATCGACAGCTTGGGCATCGGTGTTCCCCTCCCGCAGAGCGGCGTCAGGCGCCGGCCCGGACCAGCTCGCGCAGCACGTTGACGACGGTGACGCCGGAGACCCGGACGTTGGATTCCTGCGTGACGCCCGCGATGTGGGGGGTGAGCACGAGGTTGGGGCAGCCGGCAAACAACGCAGCTGCATCGCCCTTCAGCGGCTCGGCATCGAACACGTCGAGAGCCGCGCCACCCAGCGTTCCCGCGCGCAGCGCCGCGACTAGCGCCGCCTCGACGACCACACCACCGCGGGCGGCGTTGATGAGGATCGCGCCCTTGCGCATGTGACCGATGGCGGCCGCATCGATCATGTTGCGGGTTTGTGGCGTCATCGGCACGTGGAGGCTGACCACGTCGGCCTCGGCCAGCAGAGTCTCGAAGTCGCGTGGGGAGGCTGACAGCGCGTCCCAGACGGGGTCTGTGGCCGGGACGAAGGGGTCATGCGCCACGACAGTCATGCCGAGCGCGACGGCCCGGCGCGCGGTCTCGCGCGCAATGGCCCCGAAGCCGATGAGGCCCAGCGTCCGGCCGGAGGTCTCGCGGCCCTCGCCAAGCGCGGTGCGGGGCCATGTACCGGCCGCGACTGCGGCGGTAGACCCGTAGGCGCCACGCAGCAGCAGCATCGCGGTGGCGATGACATATTCGGCGACCGACACGTCATTGGCGCCGGTGGCCGGGCAGACCACGATCGAGCGAGCCTTGCAGGCGTCCAGATCGATATTGTCCAGGCCGACGCCGAGACGGCCGACCACGACCAGGCGGCTGGCGGCGGCCAGCAGCGCGCCGCGCACCTGGGTGCGGTTGCGAACGATGAGCGCCCGGCATCCGGCGGCGGCCGCGTGCAGGTCATCGGGCCGGTCGACAAGGCCGGGGTCGTAGAGCGTTTCGCGGATCGCCGCCAGTTCGGTGACGGCCGCCTCGTCCATGAACTCGGTGATGACGATATCGGCCATGGTGCAAGCCCTAGCGCAGGATGAGGAGGCCAGCGAGGACGACGGCCAGGATGACGAGGGTTGTGCCGCAGACAATCGCCACATGGCGCCAGCCGACGCGCATGATCGCGGCCACGGACGTGCCGAGACCCAGCGCCGCGATGGCTATCAGAAGGCCCCAGCGCGACAAGTCGCCGCCGAAGGAACGAATGGGATCGGGCACCAGCCCGGTCGAGTTGACCAGGACCAGCACCAGGAAGACGACGGCGAACAGCGGCAGCGGCACCCTGGCGCGGCCGGCGTCGCCGCCGCGGGCGGCGAACCACCAGCCGACGCCGATCACCACCGGCAGCAACAGGAACACCCGGAACAGCTTGACGATGACGGCGGAGTTGCCCGCCGTATCCGACACGGAATAGCCGGCACCGACAACCTGGGCGACGTCGTGAATGGTCGCCCCGAGCAGGATGCCAGTGGCTCGCTCATCAAAGCCGAGCAGCGGGCCGAAGGCCGGGTAGGCCACCATGGCGAGCGTCGAGAGCGCGTTGACCGCCACGACCGTGAACACTGTGTCGGCGTCGCGCTGGGCGTAGGGCGGCAACACCGATGCGGTGGCCAAAGCCGCCGAGGCGCCGCAGACCGCGGTCGCGCCACCTGCGAGCGCCCCGTACGCGTCGTCGCGGCCGAACAGGCGGGCGAGAAGCACGCCGCTGACCAGCGTCGCCGCCATCGCCACAATCACCAGCACCGCCGTGCCCAGGCCGAGGGCGACGATATCGCCGAGCGCAATGCGCAGGCCGAGCAGGGCGATGGCTATGCGCAGCAGCTTCTTGACGGCGAACGTCATGCCGGGCTCGAACAGCGGCCTTGCGGCCACGTGGTGCAGCAGCATGCCGACGATGAGAGCCAGCACGACCGATGGCACCGCGATGGCCCGGCCCGAGACGGCCTTCACGAGCCATGCGGACAGCGGCTCAGCCGAGACTGCGACTGCAGCGACGACGGCTGACAGGGCCAGCCCGGGCGCCAGCCGGCGCGCCGCCTGCAGGGCGGCGGCACGGCGCATGGCGAAGGTGCCGGAAGCGGGGGATGCGGACTGCGCCATGGGGCGGGCGGCTCCGGCTGCCCCGGGTTGCGGCCCGCGGGCGTGAAGAGGCCGGGCGTTGCCGCCCGGCCGGATTGCAAACGGGCCGGATAGGACCGGCCGGCAGATCGACCGGGCCGTGGCCCGGCCGACGTCAGGCGCTGCGGTAGAGCTTGGTCATCGAGAACTCGCGGTGGCCGAGCGCCTCGGCGGCGGTCAGCCGGCCGTTGGCGGTGCGCGCGATCATGCCGATCAGCGCGTCGCCAGCCTGCGAGATGGTGAGCTCGCGGCGCAGGATCCCGGACACATCCAGGTCGATGTGCTCGCCCATGGTGCGAATGGTCTTGGGATTGCCGGAGATCTTGATCACCGGGACGATCGGGTTGCCGATGACGTTGCCCTGCCCGGTCGGGAAGGTGTGCACCACATAGCCACCAGCCGCCATCAGGGTCACGCATTCGGCCGCGGCCGAGGACGTGTCCATGTAGTAGAGCCCCGGTCCGGCAGCTGGCGCCTCGGCCGGCTCGAGGATGTCGATGTAGCGCGACTCCTTGCCGATCTTCTCCAGATTGCCGAGCGCCTTCTCCTCGATGGTGGTGAGGCCGCCGGCGATGTTGCCCTTGGTGGGCTGGCTGTCGGAGAGATCGTCGGTCTTGTGCGCCTCGATCACGTCCTCCTGGTAGGCCTTCCACATGGCGTACCAGCGCTCGCCCACCTCGGGCGTCGCCGCGCGGGCCTTGCACAGGTGCTCGGCACCGGTGATTTCGGAGGTCTCGCCGAACACGCCATAGATGCCGCGCGGCAGGAGCTTGTCATACATGTTGCCCACGGTCGGGCAGGAAGACAGGCCCGTCGTGGTGTCGGACTCGCCACACTTGGTCGAGACCCACAGCTCGCCGATGTCGCATTCCTCGCGCCGCAGTTCGGAGGCCCATTGCACCATCTTCTTGGCCTCGTAGGAGGCCCGGGCGATGATGGCGATGTCGCCATGGCCCTCGATGCCGAAGCCGACCACGGGCTTGCCGGTGCGGGCAATGCCCTCCACGACCTTGGCGGTCCAGCCGTCCTCGATGCCGATCACCACGACGGCCGCGACATTCGGGTTGGAGCCCGTGCCGATCAGCGTGCGGAAATGCAGGTCGAGATCCTTGCCGAACTGCAGGCGCCCATAGGCGTGCGGCAAAGCCAGCGTGCCCTTGATGTTGTTGGCCACCGCCTCGCAGGCCGCATTGGACAGGTCGTCGAGCGGCAGGATGACGACGTGGTTGCGCACGCCGACGCGGCCATTCTCGCGGCGCCAGCCCCAGAAGCTCAGCTTAGCGGGCGCCACAGTGGGTACCGAGGTGCGCGATGCCACGGCCTTGCCGGCAGACGACGCCTTTGCGGCCTTCGTCGCGGGCTTCACCTGTGCCGCCACCTTGGTCTTGCCGTCGGTCTTGCCCTTGCCCGTCGCCTTGGTCTTGCCGGGGGCCTTCGTTTCGCTCTTTGCCATCATGGCCTCCCGATCACCAGCGCTTGGTCTTGATGTTTTGGACGTGGGCGTGCTCGCCCTTCTTGATGGCGGCGACGGCCTTGCCGATGTCCTCGCCATACTTCCAGATCGTGTCGCCCTTCTTGATGTCGGCAAGCGCGACCTTGTGGCCGATGGGAATGTCCATCTTGGCCTTGAGCTTCAGGGTGGTGTCATTGTCCGTGACCAGCACCAGCATGTCTGTGCCGGCCTTAAGTCCCTCGACGACGACCACGCCGACCGTGTCCTTGGGGCTGTGGACGAGGCAGTGGGGAATGCTCATCAGGCGATCCTCTGGCGAAAGCATCCGGCGTTCTCTCGCCCTGCTTTGCCGAACGCGTGCGCCCTGACGGGACACAGCTGGCGCTGGCGAGCTACGGGGTGGGCTGCCGGGCCGGAACCCCGGGCGAAACCGCAGTCTTGTATAAGATATAAGATGCAGTATCGTGTCAATCATGACGATGCGCTCCGACAGCGATGCAGCTGTGCGACCGAAGCTCGGCTTCCGGCCTCTGTACCAGCAGGTGCGTGACATGTTCGTGCAGCGCATGGTTGAAGGGCGCTGGACGCCGGGACAGGCGCTGCCAAGCGAAATCGACCTCGCCGCCGAGGTTGGCGTCAGCCAGGGCACGGTTCGCAAGGCGCTCGACGCGATGGCGGCCGAGCGGCTGGTGGTCCGCCGGCAGGGGCGCGGCACCTTCGTGGCCGAGCATGACGAAGCCCGCATTCTGTTCCAGTTCTTCAAGTTGGTGCCGGATGCGGGTGAGCCGGCCTTTCCGGAGAGCCGGGTCGATTCGGCGACGCAGGACCCTGCAAGCCTGGCGGATGCCCAGCGCCTGCAGCTCAAGGCCGGCACGCCGGTGTTGCGAATCCACCGGGTGCGGTCGCTGGGCGGCAAGCCGGTGGTCGCCGAAACGGTGGTCCTGCCGGCCGGGCTGTTTCCCGGCCTTGTCGACGGTCCGATCCCCAACAATCTTTATGGTTCATTCGCAACCCGCTACGGCATCACGGTGGCGCGGGCCCAGGAGCGACTTAAGGCCGTTGCTCTCGACACAATGGACGCGACGGCGCTTGGCGTGCCGGCGGGAACCGCGGCCCTTCTGATCGACCGGCTTGCACTCGGGCTCGACGGACTCCCGGTCGAGTGGCGGCTGAGCCGTTGCCTGACGGCTGATTTCCACTACCATTCTGACCTGACGTAATAAACTCACGCAATTCAGAATGTGAATTGGAGGAATGCCGGATGAGCCTTCGTCACACTGGGGCGGGCCCTGCCCTGCTCCTGGCCGCCGCCCTGGTATCGGCTCCTGCCGGCGCCCAGGATTTTCCGACCAAGCCGATCGCGCTCGTCGTGCCCTATGCGGCCGGCGGACCGTCCGACGTCATCGGCCGGCTTATCGGCCAGTCGATGAGCCAGACGCTCGGACAGCAGGTCGTCATCGAGAATGTCGCCGGCGCCGGCGGCACGACGGGGGCTGAGCGTGTCAGCAAGGCGGCACCTGACGGCTACACGCTGCTGATCCACCACGTGGCGCTGGCGGCCGGACACTCGCTGTACAAGCTGCGCTACGACACAACCACGGCGTTCGAGCCGGTGGGGCTGATCAATTTCGGCCCGTTCGTGCTGACCGCGCGGGCGAACTACGAGCCGACCACGGCGGCTGAAATGCTGGCGAAGCTCAAGGCCGACGGCACGAAGGTGAGCGTCGCCCATGCGGGTGTGGGGTCGGGCTCGCATCTGTGCGGCATGATGCTGACGCAGGGGCTTGGCACGAGCTTCACCTATGTGCCCTATCGCGGCACGGGACCGGCCATGAACGATCTGGTCGCCGGCCAGGTCGACGTGCTGTGCGACCAGACCACCAACGCCATCCCGCAGATCGAGGGCGGCAAGGTGAAGGCCTTTGCGGTGACGTCGAGCACCCGCCTGGCGCAGTTGCCGAACCTGCCGACGCTGCAGGAGGCCGGGCTGAAGGATGTCGAGGTGACCGTCTGGCACGCGCTCTACGCGCCCGCCGGGACACCGAAGCCGGTCATCGACCGGCTGCACGCGGCACTGCAGAAGGCGCTGGCCGACGAGACGATCGTGAAGCGGTTCACCGATCTCGGCACCGTCACCTTCCCGGCGGACCAGCGCAGCCCTGCAGCCCTGTCGGCCTATCTGAAGGCGCAGGTGGCCCGCTGGGCCGAGGTGATCAAGACGTCGGGGATCAAGCCGGAATAATGCCCTAAGCGCCGGTCCACACGGTCTCGACGGCCGGCGGACCGGCCCCCTCGGGGATGCGCTCAAGCGATGGTCCGAGGGGAATCGCCGCTCCGGCGCGGGCGAAGACCGCCATCTCGCCCAAGCCGAGATGGAGGCGCAGAACGTTGCCCCCCACAAGCGGAGGACCTCCCCCCGGGAACCGGTGCCAGATGCCGTGCGGCAGGTAGACGGCGACCTCGCCGCCCGCCCGGGTGCAGGCTGCCACCAGCAGGTCCGGCCCGCACAGCCACTGTTCCTCGAAGGCCCAGGCGGCGGGCTCGTCCGGGCAGGCCAGCACCATGGCGCGCTGCACCGGCAGGCTGCTGCGGGTGGCCTCGGTCACGGCAGCCCACAAATAAGGTAACAGCCGGTAGCGCAAGGCTAGCGCGGCGCGCACCGCGGCTTCCGCGTCAGGTCCGTAGGCCCAGGGCTCACGCAGCCCGATGCCGTGGAACCGCAGATGCGAGACGAAGATCGCTGCCTGGGTCCAGCGAACATAGAGTTCGGGATCGCGCCGGTCCTTGTAGAAGCCGCCGATGTCGCTGGCATGGAATGGCCCGCCCGACAGTCCCCATGAGAGACCACCACGGATCGAGGCGGCAAATCCCTCCCAGTCGGCCTGGGGGTCGCCACCCCACTGCACCGGATAGCGCTGGCTTCCGGCCCAACCGGCGCGCCCGAACAGGAAGGCGTCGCCCGGGCGATAGAGCTGCGCCGCTTCATGGACGCAGCGGTTGTAGAGCAATGGGTAGACGTTATGCAGCCGCTCGCCGGTGTCGCCATTATGGGCGATGCAGTCGGGCTCGACCTGCTCGCCGAAGTCGGACTTGATCATGTCGATGCCGGCCTCGAACAGCAGCCGGTGGGCGTCGCGCCACCACGCATAGGCCTCCGGGTGGGTGAAATCGACAATGCCGCTGTCGGGCAGCTGGGTCAGCACCTGGCCGAACGGCTCGGGGTCGAACGCATAGCGGAAGGGCTGCCCGGTGCGGCGGTCCTTGAGCAGCCAGCCCTTGCGGGCGAAGTCCTCGAAATAGGGACCGACCACCGAAACCAGCGGATATTCCCAGACGCAGATGTGAAAGCCGAGCTCGCGCAGCTCCTGCAGCACCGGCAGGGCGTCGGGATAGCGCTTGGGATCGAAGAAGAAGTGGAACCGGGTGTCGGTGTCCTGCCAGGCCCGGCCGTCGAACGTGATGGTGTCGCACGGCATGCCGCGGGCCCGGACCTCGCGGGCGACGGCGAGGATCTCGTCGGCCGTCCGGTAATAGGCCTTGGACAGGATCGCGCCCAGCGACCACAGCGGCGGGGCGGGCGCCCGGCCGGTCAGGTCGGTGTAGGAGCGCAGCACTGCCGCACCGTCCTCGCCGACCGAGAGCACCAGATCGAGGGACGGATCCTGCACGTGAATGGCATAGCTGCGCTGCGACCACAGCGCATAGCCGAGCGCGTGAGTCACCGTCGCCGGCGTGTGGACGAACGCGCCCCAGGCCGGCCGGCCGATCGCGCCGGGCGACCAGGCGAAGGGCGTGTTCTTGTAGGCGCGCTCGCCATTGACGCCGAGCGCATCGAACACCTGCGACCGCACCAGCTGCCCGCGCTTGTCGAGCCGGCCCCATTTCTCGCCGAGGCCGTAGACCGGCTCCTCGGACGCCAGGTCCAGCGCGACGAACCAGCCGTCGTCGAGCCGGGCGAAGGGCGGCAGGCGATGCTCGCGGACAAAATGGCCATCGCTGGCGCTGCGCTGCGCGAGGCGACCGTCCTTCTCCAGGCGGAATGCCAGTGGCGTTGACCAGAGCGTCAGGCGGAAATCGTCCCAGTCCAGTACTGCCGCATCGCCGTCGAAGGACAGCGCGGCCGCGCGCTCGGCTGGCTCGGCAACCAGGATGCCGTAACCCGGCCCGGCCTGCGGACCGAGCCGCACCCGCAAGCCATCGGCCAGCGCGGTCAGGACCATGTCGCCGTCCGGGGTGGCGATCGCCACGGATCCGGCCGACAGCCGGCGGACCGGACCGCTCGCGGCAAGGGCCGGAATACGCGACCAGTTCGGTTCCTCGGGCAGGGGCAGGCTGGCAGTCATGGTGGTCTCCGGTGCGCCGCATCCGGCGACGGACAACGAGGCGGATCAGGTTCAGGCCATTTCGACGACGGGCAGGCCTATGCGGGCCGCCATGGCGCGCAGGGCCGGCCGGTGCTCGCCATACGCAAAGGCGACGTGGTGCTCCAGCCCTTCCTGCATCATCGCGGCGGCGACCTCGCCGGCATTGCGGTCGAAGCGGACGACGCCCGACGTGCCGGTGAAGCTCATGGGTGCGCGCAACACCTCGGCACCGGCCAGCACCAGCCGCGGTGTGTTGCGGGCTTGGCTGACGCGGGCGACGGTGATGCGGCCGGGCTTGAGGGTGAACTCCGCCAGAAGCGGCATGCGGCGGTTGGAGTGGATCTGCACCCGCGGCTGAACGGCCTCGTCGGCCATGCCCAGCGGCGCAGAGCCGCAGTGCCAGAACACGCCGGTGTCGTCGGCTCCATCCATGTCGACAATGTCGACGAGCCAGGACGGCTCTCCCGCCAGCCCCTGCAGCAGCAGCCCGGTGAGCGCACCGTAGACATCGGCCTCGCAGGCGCAGGGAACGCCCTGCCCCGCCATCATTCCCATGGGGCCGCAGGCGGCGCAGCCATAGTCGGTGAACATCTCCGGCCAGCAGCGCACGGCGAAGCCGGCGAGGCCCTTCTCACCGGCGAGGCCGTCAAGTGCCCTGTACACGCGCAGCGATCGGTCGAGCTGGTCCTGGTCGACACCATCGGCCCCTGCCAGCGTGGCAACGACCTTGGACTTGGCAGCCGCGACGGCGTCGGCCGGGGTGGCACGGGCCCGCCTGAACAGATCTGGCAGGCTGATCGTCTCGACGCTGACGCCGGCCAGCCGCGCCAGGGCGTCGGGATCGTACCGGCAGGTGTCGAATCCGGCCGGATGCTCGCCGACAAGCCCGATGCGGGCGCCGCGCAGGCCGTCGAGGACTGCGTACGCGTGGGCCTCGTCCGCCGCGCCGGGCGCCGGCCCCGGCGGCAGCGGCGCCACGGCCACGCCCTGTCCTCCACGGGCAAGCGCCACCAGATCGGCCACCGCCTCCGGCGCGTCGGGAGCCGCGTAGAGCCAGCCGGCGGTGTGGCCGGCGCGGCCGAGGGCATGCATGGCCAGGTTGAGGCCGCAGAACGCATTGAGCCTCAACCGTCCGCCGGCGCGCGGCTCGGGAAACGCCCAGATTGCCAGCGGCGCCGTGGCCGCCTCGGCGATGCGTACCGTCATGGTGGCATCCGTGAAGGTCACCTGCACCACCAGCACGAGGTCGAGGCGCTCGCCAGCAAGAGCCATGAGCGCCGCCTCGGTCGCGGCGGCGTCGAACAGCAGCTCGCGCGATCCCAGCGTCGCAATCCCCGTCGCGTCGAGGCTGGCGAAGGCGCGCGCCGCCATCTCCTGCGCGTAGGGCACGTCGAAGGTCGGCCGCGCCAGTGCGAGGACGCCGATGCGGAGGCTCATCTCAGAACCCCGCATAATCGTGGCGGAACGAACCGGCCTCGTTGGCAACCGACACGGCGCCGCCGTAGCACGAATGCGCGAACCAGGGCCGGGCGCGGGCCTCTGTCAAGGCGTTGAGATCCTTCATGTAGGGAATGGCGTCACGGCGCAGCGCGTCCCTGACATCGTCCCATTCGGGAAAGCGGTTGAAGGACTGCAGCCAGATGGCACGTCCGGCCAGATAGCCCGACGCGCCGGCCTTGTAGGCATGGGTCAGGATGGCGCGGAACTCGGGCATTCCGGCGCCGGCCGACAGCATCACCCAGGGACGGCTGACAAGCTTGCCCATCTCGTCGAACACGGCCTGGGCGGCGTCGGCGCCAGGCCGGCCGAGGCCCGGAACTGCCTTTGCCGGCAACGGGCTCTCCAGCTTGAACAGATCGACGCCGAATTTCGGCGCGGAGAAGACCCGCACGCTCTCCAGCACGCCATCGGCCTTCTTGTCGGCCATTTCGATATACTGGGTGGTCTGATTGGCCTCGCCCGGCAGCGGATAGACCAGCAGCTCGAACACGAAGGGGATGTCGTAGCGGGCACAGGCCTCGCCGACGCGGGCGACGAAATCCTGCTGCGCCTGACACACGGCCGGCGCCGCATCGGGCCGGTACCACGCCAGCACCTTCACGGCGTCGCCACCGCAGCGCTTGATCTTCTCGACCGACCAGTCGTCGATCTCGGCCGAAAGGCGGCCCCCGTCCGTCTCGCGGAAAATCGAGTCCTCCAGCGTGACGATCAGCCCCTTTGCGGGCGACAGCAGCGTCATGCCGCCCGGCAGGGCAAAATGGGGATCCAGCAGCATGGCCGAGGATTCCGACTGGAGCTCCTCGATCAGCATCAGCTTGAAGCCGGCGACATCCTCGTAGGGCGCCTCGACGGTACCGCGGACAGCGCGGATCGGATTCTTGATGGGCGGGCGCTGGTCGACCGCCGTCATTTTGAAGCGGCCGTGGGCATCGGCCATGCGACGCATGCCCCAGAGCTTTCCTGGTGTCATCTGCATCCGGGTGTCCTCCCTGCGTGTTTTGTCATGAAAGCCTCGACCTCGGCGCGGGTCGGAGCCCCGGCGCGGCCGCCGAAGCGGGTGCACTTGATGGCCGCCGCGGCCGAAGCAAAGCGAACGGCGGCGCGCTCGTTCATACCTTCGGCCAGGCCCAGCGCCAGCGCGCCGTGGAACACGTCGCCGGCCCCCAGCGTGTCGACCGGGACGATGGGATAGGCCGGCTCATGCGCGATCCGTCCATCCTGCGTGAACCAGGTGCCGTTGCCACCATCCGTGACAGCGACCCAGTTCCGGGCCGTCGCGGCGATCGCCTCGAGCCCGGCACGCGGATCCTCCAGCCCGGTGATTTCCCGCACCGCCTGCGCCGCGTAGGCGACGTGGGACGCCGTAGCCTCGAGGTCCGGATTGTCGGGTCGGCGATCTGCGTCGAGCACGCCGGGGAACCCGGCCGCTCGGGCGGCGGCGAGCGCCCTCAGCCCGCCCTCGGTCCAGCGGGTGTCGGCCATCACGGCACCGATGCCGTCCGGCAGGCGCTCGGGCACGGCATTGCCGGCAGGTGGCATCGTGTCGGCATAGTTGACGATCAGCCGATCCCCGGCATCGTCGACCAGGACGGCAGAGATCGGCGAGACGATCCCTGGCAGGCGATGGATAAGGGAACAGTCAACGCCTTCGGCGACAAGGGACTCGACAATGTCGTGGCCGATCCGGTCGTCGCCGAGGCGCGCGCACAGCATCGAGCGCCCGCCAAGCCGGGCGACGGCGACCGCGGCCGTCGCAGCGATTCCGCCGCCGACCGCCGCAAAGCTCTTCGCCCTGTGCTTCTCCGGCGTGACCGGCATGGAGGCGAGGCCGAACACCAGATCCTGCGTGGCGATCCCCACGCACATCACGCCCGCCATGGCGACGCCTGCCGTCCCGATCCACGTTGTCCGGAGGCTCGGCGGCCCCGGTTAAGCCGAAACGGTAACAGGTCTTGTATCTTTTACAAGACTTGGCAGAATGCGGGTGTCAGGGCGTGTCGGCCCTGTCCAATGGCGAGGCGTACAGCCGCCCGCACGCGCAACGCGCACGGCCGAAACGGAGGAGACGACCCATGAGACACGCGCTCGCCGCGGGAATTCTCGGCATGGCGATCAGCCTTGCCACAACCGGCGCCGTTATGGCGCAGACCACGCTGCGGATCTTCACGGGCGGGCAGCAGCGCCCCGACGTGATGAAGCAGATCGTCGATGTGTACATGCAGCGCAACCCTGGCGTGAAGGTCGAGGTCGAGGTCGGCGGCGCCACCTCGGAGCAGCAGCAGCAGTACCTCAACACCGTGCTGGCTTCGCGCGACACCGCCCTCGACGTGGTGCTGATCGACGTCATCCGGCCGGCGCAGTGGGCGGCGGCTCAGTGGGCCGAGCCGCTCGACGCCTATCTGGGCGCCGAGAAGGACGCAGTGATGGCGCGCTATCTGCCCGCCTATCGGGACGCCAACATCGTCAACGGCAAGGTGATCGCACTCCCCTACTTCGCCGATGCGCAGTTCCTTTACTACCGCAAGGACCTGTTTGAGAAGCATGGGCTGAAGGCGCCGCAGACCTGGAACGACCTGCGCGACAGCGCCCGCACCATCATGGCGGCCGAGAAGAACCCGAACCTGTCGGGCTTCCAGACGGCCGGCGCCCCAATCGAGGGCACGGTCTGCACCTATCTGGTGCCGCTGTGGGAGCTGGGCGGCGATCTCACCGACCGCGCCGGCAAGCTGGCGCTGAACACCGCCGACGCCAAGAAGCCGTTCGAGCTCTGGGCCGACTACAAGGCCGCCGGCGTGATGCCGGCCAACATCGCCGAGATCGTCACCGACCGCATCCGGCAGAACTACCAGGCCGGCAACCTGATCGCCGGCATGACCTGGGGCTATGTGTGGAACCGGGTCGAGAACGACGCCGACAGCCAGGTCAAGGGCAAGACGGCGGTGGTGCCGATGCCGGGCTTTGCAGCGGGCAAGAACGCCACTTGCATCGGCGGCTGGCAACTCGCGGTGACGGCATTCTCGAAGAACAAGGCCGAGGCGGTGAAGCTGGTTCGCTTCCTGTCGAGCCCTGAAATCTCGAAGATGCAGGCGATCCTCGCCTCGCACCTGCCAGTGTTTGCCGAGGTCTACACCGACGCCGACGTGGTCAAGGCCAACCCGTGGTTCCGTGATGCCTTGCCGGTGGTGCAAAGCGCCCGGTCGCGGCCGGTGACGCCGCGCTACAACGAGGTTTCGGAGATCATCCGGACGAACATGAACGCCTATCTGGCCGGCACCAAGACGGCCGATGCGGCGCTTGCCGACATGCAGAGCCGCCTCGCCGCCATCTATCGCTGAGCGTCCCGCCGGGGCTGCCCTGACGGGCGGCCCCGGTTGTCCTCCCTGAGCCAGGTGGCAGCCCGGCGCCGTGTCTCGGATCAAGCCTGTTCCGACGCGGCGGCCGGGCCTGCAGGACCCGCACATCATGAACCGCAGCCCATCCACCGCTGCCGTCGCCGCACCCCGTCAGCGGCGCATGCGCGTGCCGCTGTCGCCCATCGAGCGGGCCGAGCGGCGTCTCGGCTACGCCATGCTGGCTCCGGCCTTCATCCTGCTTGCCGGTGTGGTGGTTTACCCGGTCGGCGTCCTGCTGTTGGGCAGCCTGCAGTTCAACCAGCTGACCCAGCCCTGGATGGGTACGCCCTTCGTGGGCCTGGACAATTTCTCCCGCGCGCTCACTGATCCGCGCTTCTGGGAAGCAACCGGCAATACGCTGCTGTACATTCTGGTGACGGTTCCGGGCGCCATCCTGGTCGGGCTGGGCCTCGCTTTGCTGGCCAACCAGCCATTCCGGGTGAAATGGCCGGTGCGACTGGGGCTGCTGCTGCCCTGGGCCCTACCGCTGGTCTTTGCCGGGCTGATCTTCCGCTGGTTCTTCGAGTACAATCAGGGCGTCGTGAACGCCGTCCTCATCGCAGTCGGCATCGGGCCGAAGGCGTGGCTCACCGACCCGACGCTGGCCTTCACCGCCACCTGCATCGCCATCGTGTGGAAGACATCGAGCTTCGTAGCGCTCGTCCTGCTGGCTGGGCTGCAGACCATTCCGCGTGAACTCTACGAGGCGGCGGAGATGGACGGCGCCACGGCCTGGCAGCAGTTCACCGCGATCACGCTGCCGATGCTGCGCCCGGCCATTGTGGTGGCGATGATCTTCCGCACCATCACGGCCATCCAGACCTTCGACATTCCCTACGCGATGACGAATGGCGGTCCCGGCCAGTCGACCGAGACACTGGCGATGTTCATCCATAAGACGACCATCGACTTTCTCGACATCGGCTATGGATCGGCGCTCGCGGTGCTGATGTTCATCGTCTCGGCTGCCATGACGGCCGGCTATCTGCGCTACACGCGGCGCGATCCGCGGATGGGAGAATGACCATGCCGCGCCTGCCCCGCCGTGCAGTCGTCTGGGCCGCCGCCGCCATCGTGGCGATCAACGGCTTCGTGCCGGCGATCTGGGTGCTGCTGACATCGCTGAAAAGCGAGTCGGAGCTCATGCGCCTGCCCATCACCGTGCTGCCGGCCGCGCCGACGCTCGGCAACTATGTGCGGGTCTTCGTCGACCAGCCGATCCTGCTGTTCCTGTGGAACAGCGTCATGGTGGCGACGCTGTCGACGCTGCTGTGCATCGTCGTTTCGGCGCTGGCCGCCTACGCACTGGTGCGGCTGCGGGTTCCGGCGCCCGGTGCCATCCTGGCGGTGCTGATGGGCATCGCCATGTTCCCGCTGATCTCACTGGTGGTGCCGCTGTTCCAGACCATGCGCGGACTCGGGCTGCTGAACACCTGGCCGGCTCTGGTGCTGCCCTATGCGGTGCTGTCGATGCCGGTCTGCACCATGGTGCTGGTGTCGTTCTTCCAGGACATTCCGGCCGACATCGAGAATGCGGCGATGATCGACGGCTGCTCGCGCATCGGCGCGCTCTGGCACGTCGTCATCCCGCTGACGGCACCAGGCGTGTTCACGGCCGCGATCCTGGCCTTCGTCAATGCCTGGGACGAGTTCCTGCTGGCACTGACGCTGTCGTCGCGCGTGACCAGCCGGACGCTGCCGGTCGGGATCACGCTCTACCAGGGCGAGTTCTCGTTTCCCTGGCCGATCATCTCGGCGGCGCTGATCGTTGCCATCGTGCCCATCTCGATCCTGATTGCCGTCTTCCAGGACCGGGTCGTCGGCGGCCTCACGGCCGGCGGCATGAAGGGCTGACCTTCCCGGCCAACCTGTTCGGAACCGGTTAAAACAATCATAGACGGTTCGCGTCTGTCGACGCTGCTGCGGCGCTCGGGCTGGGTGGCACTTGGGAGGCGCTGGACAGTCAGGCGCTGGTCGTGGCTGTGGCCGTGGCAGGAATCGCCCTGGCGGGACGGATCTCCCGTCCTGCCGCCACCGCAAGCTGAGGCGATCCGGGAGTGCCGGGTCCTCGGCCCGGCGCCCTTCCATTACCCGAAGCGATACTCCGTCACCTGCCGGTAGATCTCGCCCGGCCGCAACACCGGATCGGTGAAATGCGGTCGGTTCGGGCTGTCGGGCCAGCGCTGGGCCTCGAGGCACAGACCCGCAGAGGCTCCGTAGATGGCGCCGTCGAGGCCTGGCACCGGGACGGCGATCTTGTGGCCGTCATAGACCTGCAAGCCTGGCTCGGTGGTGTGGACCGCCAGCGACAGTCCGTTGCGGCGCGAGTGCAGCGTGGCGGCATGGCGCTGGCTGCCGGGCGCGGGACGCGGCGAGGTCAGGCAGAAATTGTGGTCGTAGAGAAAGGGGCCGCCGTCGCTGCCCGGAAACCGGATCGGCCTCGCTGCTCGGAAATCGAACGCGGTGCCGGCAACGGCGACGATCTCGCCCGTCGGAATCAGATCGCCGTCCACCGGCGTGAAGAAATCAGCCGCGACCTGCATGTCGTGGTCGATCACGGTCGAAGACCCGTCGAGGTTGAAATAGGAGTGCTGCGCCAGGTTGACGATGGTCGGCGCGTCGGTGATCGCGGTGAGTTCCACCGTCAGCGTGCCGGGCTCGTCGAGCCGGTAGGTGCAGGACGCCGTCAGCGTCCCCGGATAGCCGCCGTCGCCGTCTGGCGACACCACGACCAGCGTCACGGAGCGCTCGTCATGGGCGCCGATCGACCAGACGCGCTTCCCGAACGCTGCGGAGCCGCCATGCAGCGCGTGTCGCCCGGCCTGGTTGCGGTCGAGCTGGCACGCGCGGCCATCGACGGTGAAGCGTCCTTCGGCCACGCGGTTGGCGAAGCGTCCGGCGATGGCGCCGAAATGCGGCGAATGGGCGATGTAGTCATCGAGGCTGTTGAGGCCGAGCACCACGCGCTGGCGCCCTCCCGCGGGCAGCGGCACCACCAGGTCCCGCAGCACGGCGCCCCAGGCCATCACACGGGCCTCGGCCCCGGCCTGCGACCGGATCGTCACCTCTTCCACCGGCATGCCACCGGCTTCGCCCATCCGCGTGCGCGCCATGGCGCTCCTCCCCTGCTGTTCCTTGGGCCGGCGAAGATGCCCCGCCGGCCAGTTTGATGCAGCCTACCAGTTGCCGGTGTTGGGCATCGAGGCCCAGGGCTCAGCCGGCGCTTTCGCCTCGCCGCGCTGCAGCAGCTCGATCGAGATCCCGTCGGGCGAACGGACAAAGGCCATGTAGCCGTCCCGCGGCGGACGGTTGATGGTGACACCGGCCTTCATCAGCCGGTCGCAGGTCTCATAGATGTCATCGACCCGGTAGGCCAGGTGGCCGAAGTTGCGGCCGCCAGTATAGACATGCTCGTCCCAGTTGTATGTGAGCTCGACCAGCGGCGCGCGGGTGTCGCGGGCCTTGTCCATGTCCGCCGACGCGCACAGGAACACGAGGGTGTAGCGGCCCTTCTCGTTCTCGATGCGGCGGGTCTCGGTCAGGCCGAGCTTGGTGCAGTAAAAGTCCAGCGACTCCTCAAGGTTCGCGACGCGAACCATCGTGTGCAAATATTCCATGGCGCTTGTCCCGGCTGAAAGCGAGCGGCCCGCGGCGGCCGCGCGGCCGGTTATAGGCCATCCGCGGCGCCGGGCCAGCATCAGCAGCGGGCTGACTGTCCTGCGCGGCACGGGCACCACCGTTGACCGGTCCGGCACGGACGGCTACGCCAGCAGCGCCGCAGGGGAATACCAATGACCGGGCAGACGCGCACCGACGTGCAGGCCACGAAGGAGAAGGCGGCAATCTGGTCGATCGCTGCCAGCGTGGTGATCACCATCGGCAAGGGTGTGGCCGGGCTCACCACCGGTTCGCTCGCGCTGATCTCCGATGCGGCGCACAGCCTGCTCGACGTGGCGGCGACGATCTTCACGTTCTTTGCGCTTCGGCTCGCCAGCAAGCCGGCCGACGAGGAGCACCCCTACGGACATGCCAAGGTCGAGTCCCTCGCGGCGCTGGCCGAGACGGCGTTCCTGTTCGTGCTGGCGGGCGCCGTGGCGTTTGCCGGCATCCAGCGGCTCGTTGCCGGGGAGACCGAGATCACGCTGAGCTGGTTTGCGGTGGCGGTTCTTCTGGTCTCGATCGTCATCGACGCATGGCGCTGGTGGGGTCTCACCAAAGTGGCGCGCGAGACCAACAGCGAGGCACTCGCGGCCGACGCGCTGCACTTTTCCTCCGACCTCATCAATTCCGTTCTCGTCCTCGCGGCCTTCGGGGCGGCAGCGCTCGGCTATCCGCAGGCCGACGCCCTGGTGGCTGTCGGCGTGGCGGTGTTCATCGCGGTGGCGGGCTTCCGGCTGGCCAAGCGCACCGTCGACACGCTGCTCGACACGGCGCCGGCGGGGCTCGCCGACCGGCTGCGAGAGGCGGTCGAGACGGTCCCCGGCGTGGTCGCGGTGGAAGCCATCCGCGTTCGGCCGGCCGGTGCCGAGACCTTCGGCGAGGTCACGGTCGGCGTGTCCCGGACGCTACCGCTTGACCGGATCGCCCAGATCAAGGACCGGATCGGCGCAGCCGTGCGCGCGATCGATCCAGGCACTTCGCTGACCGTGACCACCAATCCGCGTGTTCTCGACGACGAGACAGTGCTTGAACGGGTTCTGCTGATCGCCGCACGCCGGCGCGTGCCCGTGCACCATGTCACCGTACAGGACCTCGGTGGCCGGCTCAGCGTCAGTTGCGATCTGGAGGTCGACGGCCGGTTGAGTCTCGGCGCCGCCCACGTCATCGCGTCGCGTTTCGAGGCGGCGATCCGCGACGAGCTCGGGCCCGAGGCCGAGGTGGAGACGCATATCGAGCCGCTGGTCGTCGCCAACCTGGCAGGCGCCGATGTGGACGGCGCGCGCGGCGAAGCGGTTGCGCAGGCGTTGCGCCAGCACGCGGAGACGATCGGCGTCGTCACCGACGTGCACAGCGTCAGGGTGCGGGAAACAAGCCACGGGCTTGTCGTCAACTATCACTGCCGTGTCGATCCCGGGCTCGACGTCGCAACCGTGCACGAGCATGTCGACGCCCTTGAACATCGGGTGCGCAACGAGATCCCGCAGATCACGCGGATCGTCAGCCACACCGAGCCGATGCGGCATGCGGAACCGCTTCCCGCACGCGCCAGTTGAGCAGCGCCGCCGCGCACGCGATAAAGCCTTTTCCTTCGCTCCGGATCTCATCATGCGCACCGATACCGCCGCCGCCGTTCGCCTCGAGGACTACCGCCCGACCGACTGGCTGATCGACACCGTGTCGCTCGACGTGCGGCTGCATCCGACGCAGACCCGGGTGCGGGCCGTGCTCGCGCTGCGGCCGAACCCGGCCGGCCGGACAGGCGCAGCGCTGGTGCTGGACGGTGACGGGATCGTGCTGGAGGACCTGAGTCTTGACGGCCAGCCCCTCACCGAAGACCGCTACGAGGCGACCCCTCAGGGACTGACCCTGCACCAGCCGCCACCGGGGCCGTTCCAGCTGACCATCGACACGCTGCTGGATCCGACCGCCAACACGCGGCTGATGGGCCTCTACCGGTCGTCTGGCACCTACTGCACCCAGTGCGAGGCTGAGGGCTTCCGGCGGATCACCTATTTCCTCGATCGGCCGGATGTGATGGCGGTGTACACGACCCGGATCGAGGCCGACCGGGACGATACCCCAGTGCTGCTGGGCAATGGCAACCCGGTGGAGGCCGGCGCGCTGCCCGACGGACGCCATTTCGCTGTCTGGCACGATCCTCACCCCAAGCCGAGTTACCTGTTTGCGCTGGTCGGCGGCAGGCTCGACCGCGTCGGCGGCACGTTCACGACCCGCTCGGGCCGGCCCGTGGATCTCGGCATCTATGTGGAACAGGGCAAGGCCGCGCGCGCCGATTATGCGCTCGACGCCCTCGAGCGCTCGATGCGCTGGGACGAGGAGGCTTTTGGCTGCGAATACGATCTCGACGTCTTCAACATCGTCGCCGTGTCCGACTTCAACATGGGGGCGATGGAGAACAAGGGGCTCAACGTCTTCAACGACAAGTACATCCTGGCGACGCCCGACACCGCCACCGATGCCGACTACCAGAATATCGAGGCGATCATCGCGCACGAGTATTTCCACAACTGGACCGGGAACCGCATCACCTGCCGGGACTGGTTCCAGCTGTGCCTGAAGGAGGGGCTGACGGTCTTCCGTGACCAGGAGTTCACCTCCGACCAGCGCTCGCGCGCCGTGAAGCGGATCGCCGATGTGCGCAATCTGAGGGCGCAACAATTCGCCGAGGATTCGGGCCCGCTCGCCCATCCGGTCCGCCCATCGCTCTACCGCGAGATCAACAACTTCTACACGGCGACGGTCTACGAGAAGGGCGCCGAGCTGGTGCGCATGCTGAAGACCCTGCTGGGCCCAAAGGCCTTCAAGACGGGAATGGACCTCTACCTGTCCGACTGTGACGGCACCGCCGCGACGGTCGAGGAGTTCCTCGCCAGCTTCGCACGGGCCAGCGGACGTGACCTGGGTGCCTTCGCGCGCTGGTATGCGCAGGCCGGCACGCCGACGCTGGCGGCGCAGGGGCACTATGACGCCACGGCCCGTACCTATCGGCTCGAGTTCGCCCAGTCGACGCCCGCGACGCCGGGGCAGCCGACCACGGAACCGGTTGTCATTCCGATCCGATTTGGCCTTGTCGGCGCCACCGGTGGCGACATGCCGCTGGAGACGGTGGACGGCCGTACTCTCAGCGACGGGCTGCTGGTCCTCGATGGGCCGGGCATGACGGTGACCTTCGCCGAGGTGGCAACGCGGCCCGTGCCGTCGGTCCTGCGCGGCTTCTCCGCCCCCGTTCGGCTGGAGCTGGCGCTGGAGGAGGAGGACCTGCTGGTGCTCTTCCGCCACGACAGCGATCCCTTCAACCGCTGGCAGGCAGCGCAGACCTACGCCATGCGGCTGATGTTGCGGGCGGTCGAAGCGGTGAAGGCCAGCGCGACGCCGGCGTTCGATCCGCGGTTCGCAGCGGCGCTTGCGACTCTCCTCGACGACAGCAACGACCATGCCTTCGTGGCGCAGGTGCTCGCGCTGCCCAGCGAGGCCGACCTTGCCCGCGAGATCGGCCGCGACATCGATCCCGATGCCGTATTGGCCGCGCGCCGAGGCCTGCGAACCGCTGTCGGTGCTGCCATGGCAGCGCCGCTCCGCGCGGCCCTGGAGCGCCTGGCCACGCCGGGTCCCTACAGTCCGGATGCGGGAAGTGCCGGGCGACGCAGCCTGCGCAACGCCGTGCTCGATCTGCTGGCGGCTGGCGATCCGGCAACCGGCACGGCCCTGGCCAGCGCCCAGTTCGCGGCGGCCGACAACATGACCGACAGGATCGGCGCGCTGGCTGTTCTGGCGCAGATCCCTGGCGAGGCGCGCGAGCAGGCCCTTGCCGAGTTTGCGACGCGCTATGCCGACGATGCCCTCGTCCTCGACAAGTGGTTCGCGTTGCAGGCGGCCATTCCAGAGGAGGGGACTTTGCAGCGGATCCGCAGCCTCATGGGCCACAAGGCCTTCTCGCTTGCCAACCCCAATCGCACCCGGTCCCTGATCGGCAGTTTCGCCATGGCCAACCTGTCGCAGTTCCACCACGCCAGCGGCGACGGTTACGCCTTTCTCGCCGACATCGTGCTGCAGCTCGACCGCGCCAATCCGCAGGTTGCGGCCCGTCTGCTGGGGTCGTTCCGCACGTGGCGGTCCCTCGAACCGCAACGCCGCGCGAGGGCCGAAACCGAGCTGCGCCGCGTCGCCGCAGCTCCCGCCCTCTCCCCCGACGTCAGCGACATTGTGGGCCGCTCCCTGGCGTGATCGCACGCGGTCTAACTGCAAGATCTAGAGCTATTTTGGCCTGGCAACACAATATATTGTGGCATCGTTGAAAGCCTTGGTAAGCCTCCGTTAAGGTCTGGACAAATCGCCCGGACCGGATTCAGATGGTCGCGATTCGGAGAGATGCGGCACATCAATCCGGACGGGGCGACACTGGATTTCGAGGGGGCCACCAGCATGGCGCGATCATTCGCGGCCATCGCGTCTGCGCGCGCGACATCACTCCCGGGACTCGCGCGCTCGCTCGCGACTCCAAGCTACCAGAAACTGGTCGGCCTGGAGCCATGGCTCCGACGCATTGTCCCCATGATGATCGCGCTGTTCGTCGCGACGCTGGGGAGCGTGGCCTACCTGAACGCGGTGACGACGCGCGACGAGACGCTGCTCGACACGCTGAGCGACCTCGACATCCTCGCTGCCTATCTGTCCTCGGAGATGACCCGGGTGGCCGAGCACGGACATGGCGTGACGCATGGGCAAGACATCCTTGCGACAGCTCCAGGCCATGTCATGCATAGCGGCCGCTACGTGCTGCTGACGGGGGATGCGGGCGCCATCATCGCCAGCACACCGGCAGGTCTCAACTCGGGGCGCAGCCTCACGGACATCCTCGGCACCGAGCAGCCACTCACCACCTTTGCCGACAAGGCGGGTGTGATGACGATCACGCTGCCGGGCGGCACGAAGGCGGTCGCGACCGTCCGCAACCTCCCCGCTCCGTTCGGGCAACTGGCCGTTATCCAGCCTGTCAGCGGTGCGCTCGCGCAATGGCACAGCCGGACCACCTCGATGCTGCTTCTGCTTGGTGCCTCGGCGCTGGTCTTGAGCGGCATCAGCACGGCCTATTTCTGGCAGGCCTGGCGTGCAAGCCATGCCGACACGATCTGCGAAAGGGTGCGCAAGCGCCTTGATACGGCGCTGTCGCGAGGCCGCTGCGGCCTATGGGACTGGGATATCGCCCGCGGCACGCTCTACTGGTCCGACAGCATGTATGAAATGCTCGGCTACGAGCGTGAAAGCGAGTTCATGTCCTTCGGCGACGTGAACCGCCTGGTGCATCCGGAGGACGGCGATCTCTATGCCCTTGCCGACACGCTGGCGAGCCGTGAGGCGACGACGATCGACCACGCGTTCCGGCTGCGGGCTGCCAGCGGCGACTGGGTCTGGTTGCGGGCGCGGGCCGAACTGGTGCGCGACGGCGTCTCGCGCGATCCCCACCTGATCGGCATCACCATCGACATCACCGAACAGCGCCGGCTGGCGCAGGAGACCGCCACCGCGGACATGCGCCTGCGCGATGCCATCGAGACGATCTCCGAGGCCTTCGTGCTGTGGGACTCAGAGAACCGCCTGGTCATGTGCAACTCGAAGTTCCAGCGCCTGCACAACCTCGCCCCAGGTTCCGTTGCGCCGGGGACGCCCTACCAGGACCTCGCCGCGGCCCTGACGCCGCCCGTGGTGCAAAACCGTATCGGCGGCGGCGACCGGCCGGTCGAAAGCGGCGCGCGCAGCTACGAAGCACAGCTTCCCGATGCACGCTGGCTGCAGATCAACGAGCGCCGGACCAAGGACGGCGGTTATGTCTCGGTGGGCACCGACATCACACTGCTGAAGCGCCACGAGGAGAGCCTTCTGGACAGCGAGCGCAAGCTGACCGCCACGGTCTCCGACCTGAAGCGCTCGCGGCAGACGCTGGAAAGCCAGGCCCAGCAACTGGCCGACCTGGCCGAACGCTATCTCGAGCAGAAGGCCGAGGCCGAGAGCGCCAACCACGCCAAGTCAGAATTCCTTGCCAAGATGAGCCACGAGCTGCGGACCCCCCTCAACGCGATCCTCGGCTTCTCGCAGGTGATGGAACAGGGCATCTTCGGGTCGCTCGGCTGCGAGAAATACACCGACTATTGCCGGGACATCCGCAAGAGTGGCGAGTTCCTGCTCGGTCTCATTGCCGACATTCTCGACATGGCCGAGCTCGAGGCCGGGCGGGTCCGGATGGATCGGCTGCCGCTTCAACTCGACGAAGCCATCGCGGCAGCCCTGGCAAGTGTCTCCGACGCGGCGCAGGCGCGCGGCCTGACCCTATCGGCCGAACTGCTGCCCGATACCGAGC
The DNA here is from genome assembly GCA_040380755.1 of Methylobacteriaceae bacterium. Lineage (GTDB taxonomy): Bacteria > Pseudomonadota > Alphaproteobacteria > Rhizobiales > Beijerinckiaceae > Alsobacter. The sequence continues at coordinate 35,764 of JBEIIL010000024.1, forward strand.
TCGTTGCGGACCGACGGGCGATCGACAAGGTGCTGCGCCATCTCCTCTCCAACGCCATCAAGTTCACGTCGGAGGGCGGCAAGGTCATGGTGCGGGCGCGGCGGATCGGCGGCGACGTCAACATCTATGTGGAAGACACGGGCGTCGGCATCCCCAAGGATGCGCTCAGCAAGCTCGGCCGGCCGTTCGAGTGGGTCGGCATGGATTCGTCGAAGCCGACCGAAGGCTCCGGCCTCGGGCTGGCGATCGCCCGCTCGCTCGCCGAGATGCATGGCGGTGCGCTGCGCATCCGGTCCTGCGAGGGCATCGGCACCATGGTGCTGGTGCACCTGCCGCTGAAGCCGCCAACCGGGCTGGAGATCATCAC
>JBEIIL010000025.1:0-35439 GCA_040380755.1 Methylobacteriaceae bacterium
ATCGGGATGGCGCGGCCATATTCAGCCGCGGCATCGACCATGGCGCGATAGCCGGCGAGGTTGGCCTGGGACGACAGAACGTCCATCACCTGGGCACGGGTGATGCGCGGCATCAGCTCCATGGCGAAGCCGGCGACGCCGGCCTTGGCCATGTCGGCGAGAGCCTGCTCGTTGCCGTACGGATCCATGACGGCGAGCACGATCGCGCCGGCCTTCATGCCGCCGAGCTCGGCAGCGTTCGGACGGCGGACCGTGAGGACGACGGCGGCGCCGCCCAGGGCCTCTGAGGCGGTGCCGGCCAGCGTTGCGCCGGCGGCGGCATAGTCGGCGTCAATCACGCCGGAGGCGAGGCCCGCACCCGTCTGGACAACGACCGTGGCGCCGAGGGTCGCCAGCTTCTTCACCGTTTCGGGCGTCGCGGCGACGCGTGCCTCGGTCGGATCGGTCTCGGTGATGACGGCGACGCGCATCGGGCACTCCGCTGCTTGCGGACGCCATGGCGCCCGCCCGGGGAAAGGAACGTGGATGCGCCGTTCGGGCGGCGCGTCAGACCAGGAAGATGTACATTCCGACGACGATGAGACAGACCACGATGGTCCCCCATTTCACCCCGGCGGTGAACCTCTCGAAGGTACGCTCGTGCTCGGCGTAGTCCATGTCGGGGTGGCCACCATGGGCGGTTTTGTGATCAGCCATCGGTCGGTCCTTGGGCACGAAAGCAAGGGTCTGGCTGGGCTTTAGCGCAAGCCGGCACGGCACGCAACGTGGCGGCGCGCGTCAGCCCTGGTCGGACCGGAGGGCGGCGGCGGCACCGAGGCAGCCGCTGACGATGGCAAACAGGCTGAGCGCCACCAGGACCAGGAAGGGCGTCAGGAACGGAACCGTCCCGCCCGAGGCCGCGCCCGCGGCCGAGACGCCGAAGATCAGCACCGGGACCATCAGCGGCAGGACCAGGATCGACAGCACGAGGCCGCCGCGGCGCAGGCTGGCGGTCAGTGCCGCGCCGATCGCCCCGATGAAGGTCAAGGCCGGTGTGCCGGCCAGCAGGGTCAGGCTCACGGCACCCAGCGACTCGGGGCTCAGGGCCAGGAGCAAGCCAAAAAACGGTGCGGCAATGGCCAGCGGCAGCCCGGTGGTCAGCCAGTGCGCCAGTCCCTTGACAAGGACCACCAACTCGAGCGGCAGGACGCCTGATCGCAGCAGGTCGAGCGAGCCATCCTCGGCATCAGCCTGGAACAGGCGGTCGAGCCCGAGCAGCGTCGACAGCGCTGCTGCGATCCACAGGATGGCTGGGCCGATTCGCGACAAAAGATTGAGGTCCGGCCCGATGGCAAAGGGCACGACCGTGACCAGCATCAGGAAGAAGACGAGGCCCATGGTGCCGCCGCCGCCGATGCGGATGGCGAGCCGCAACTCGCGGCGCAGCAGTGCGGCGAGCGCGCCGGTCATGCCGGCGTCCCCAGCCGCAGTTCGACGGCTCCGTCGATCCCAAGCGGGATATGGGTTGCCGCAACCGCGATGCCGCCTGCGGCGAGATGCTCGGCGACGAGGCCTGCAAAAACACGCTGGGACGCATGGTCGAGTGCGGCCGTCGGCTCGTCGAGCAGCCAGAGCGGCCGATGGGAGACCAGCAGCCGGGCCAGCGCCAGCCTGCGCCGCTGGCCGGCGGACAGATAGGCGCAGGGAAGGTCTGCGGCGTGGCCGAGCCCGAGGCGGTCGAGCGCCGCAGCCGGCATCGCCAGCGGCGCACCCAGCAGGGCACGCCAGATGTCGAGGGTTTCGCGGGGGCTCAACGCCGGCTTCACCGCATCGCGGTGGCCGAGATAGTGGGCCTGCTCGCCGAGGCTGGCGTCCGGATCGCCGCCCTCCAGCCGCATGATGCCGGCGGGCGCCTCCAGCAGGCCTGCCAGGATCGCCAGCAGGCTGGATTTTCCCGCACCGTTGGGGCCAAGCAGGACGATGGCCGTGCCGGCGGACGCCGCGAAGGACAAGCCCTCGAACACCGGCCGTCCCGACCGCTCGCAGACGAGGCCCTCGACCACGAGCCGCATGGACCGCGCAATCTCCAAGACGATTCAGCAACGACTTTCGTTCGTGTAGCGAGTCCCGCGGAAATTATCTATAAGCGCCAAGGCTGCGCCGAGCGCTTTATCCAGCGCGGGGACTCGGGCACTCCCGGGGCGGCGCGCGTGTCCACGCATTCTGGCCGTAAACCCGCAAACCCCGAGAGGATCACCGTGACGACTTCACTGGACAGCTTCAAGGCCCGCAAGAAGCTCAAGGTCGGCGCAAAGACCTACACGTATTTTTCGCTCAAGGCTGCCGAGAAGAACGGACTTTCCGGCGTTTCCAAACTGCCGTTTTCCCTTCGTGTCCTGCTCGAGAACCTTCTGAGGTTTGAAGACGGCCGAACGGTGACGAAGGAAGACATCACCGCCGTGGTCGACTGGCTGTCCACCAAGGGCAAGTCCGAGCGCGAAATCGCGTTCCGCCCGGCTCGCGTGCTCATGCAGGACTTCACCGGCGTTCCTGCCGTGGTCGATCTCGCCGCGATGCGCGATGCGATGACCAAGCTCGGCGGCGATGCCAAGAAGATCAATCCGCTGGTGCCGGTCGACCTCGTCATCGACCACTCGGTGATCGTCGACGAGTTCGGCACGCCCAAGGCGCTGAAGCAGAATGTCGCGCTGGAATATGCCCGCAATGGCGAGCGGTACAACTTCCTGCGCTGGGGCTCGAAGGCCTTCGATAATTTCCGCGTCGTGCCGCCCGGCACGGGCATCTGCCACCAGGTGAACCTCGAATACCTGTCGCAAACGGTGTGGACGAAGAAGGAGAAGGTCCGCAACGCCAAGGGCCGGCTCGAGACCCAGGAGGTCGCCTATCCGGACACGCTGGTGGGCACCGATTCGCACACCACCATGGTCAACGGCATGGCGGTTCTGGGCTGGGGCGTCGGCGGCATCGAGGCCGAGGCAGCCATGCTCGGCCAGCCGATCTCGATGCTGATTCCCGAGGTGGTCGGTTTCAAGCTCACCGGCAAGGTGCGCGAGGGCGTCACCGCCACCGACGTGGTGCTGACCGTCACCCAGATGCTGCGCAAGAGGGGCGTGGTCGGCAAGTTCGTCGAGTTCTTCGGCTCGGGCCTGGCCTCGCTGACGCTGGCCGACCGAGCGACCATCGCCAACATGGCGCCGGAGTACGGTGCCACCTGCGGGTTCTTCCCGGTCGACAGCGAGACGATCGACTTCCTGAAGACGTCCGGCCGTGCCCCGGCCCGCGTTGCGCTGGTCGAAAAGTACGCCAAGTCGCAGGGCATGTTCCGCACCCGCGTCACGGCCGACCCGGTGTTCACCGACCAGCTCGAGCTCGACCTTGGCAGCGTGCTGCCGTCGATCGCCGGGCCGAAGCGTCCGCAGGACCGCGTGCTGCTCACCGACGCCAAGTCGGGCTTTGCCACCGCGATGGATGCCGAGTTCAAGCAGGCCAAGACGCTTAACACCCGCTACCCGGTGAAGGGCAAGAACTTCGATCTTGGCCATGGCGACGTCGTCATCGCGGCGATCACGTCCTGCACCAACACGTCGGACCCGGGCGTGATGATCGCGGCCGGTCTGCTCGCCCGCAATGCGGCCGCGCTGGGCCTCACGGCCAAGCCGTGGGTGAAGACCTCGCTGGCGCCGGGCTCGCAGGTGGTGGCCGAGTATCTCTCGGCCTCCGGCCTGCAGAAGTCGCTCGACAAGCTCGGCTTCAACGTCGTCGGTTTCGGCTGCACGACCTGCATCGGCAATTCCGGCCCGCTCGCGGCCGAAATCTCGAAGACGATTGCCGACAATGACCTCGTCGCGGCGGCCGTCCTGTCCGGCAACCGCAACTTCGAGGGGCGCGTCAATCCCGACGTGAGAGCGAACTACCTGGCGTCGCCGCCGCTCGTCGTCGCCTATGCGATCGCCGGATCGCTGCAGGTCGACCTCACCAAGGACGCGCTGGGCACCGACAAGAAGGGCAATCCCGTCTATCTCAAGGACATCTGGCCGAGCTCGAAAGAGATCGACACCGTGATCCGCAAGACGGTGACCAAGTCGCTGTCCAAGGCGAAATATGCCGACGTGTTCCAGGGCGACGCCAGCTGGAAGAAGATCAAGGTCGAAGGCGGCCTGACGTACAAGTGGACCATGGGCTCCACCTATGTCCAGAACCCGCCCTACTTCGAAGGCATGACCCTGGAGCCGAAGCCGGTCGAGGATATCGTCAACGCCCGCATCCTCGGGCTCTTCCTCGACTCGATCACGACCGACCACATCTCGCCCGCGGGCTCCATCAAGGCGGCCTCTCCGGCCGGCAAGTATCTGATGGAGCGGCAGGTCGCCCCGGCCGACTTCAACCAGTACGGCACGCGGCGCGGCAACCACGAGATCATGATGCGCGGCAGCTTTGCCAATATCCGCATCAAGAACCAGATGGTTCCGGGCGTGGAAGGCGGCGTGACGGCGCACTATCCCGGCGGCAAGCAGATGGCGATCTACGACGCCGCCATGGCCTACCAGGCCGAGAAGGTGCCGCTCGTCGTCTTCGCCGGGAAGGAATACGGCACCGGCTCCTCCCGCGACTGGGCGGCCAAGGGCACCGCGCTGCTCGGGATCCGCGCCGTGATCACGCAGTCGTTCGAGCGCATCCACCGCTCGAACCTGGTGGGCATGGGCGTGTTGCCGCTGGTCTTCGAGGAGGGCACCTCCTGGCAGACGCTCGGCCTCAAGGGCGACGAGACGGTCACGATCCTGGGCCTGACCCACGACCTGAAGCCGCGCCAGATGCTCGAGGCCGTCATCACCTATCCGGACGGCAAGGTGAAGAAGGTGCCGCTCGTCTGCCGGATCGATACGCTGGACGAGCTCGAGTACTACAAGAATGGCGGCATCCTGCAGTATGTGCTGCGCGGCCTCGCCGCCTGATCAGCGCCGGACCCCGGCAGGGGAGGGCCGCCCGGCTGACGCTGGGCGGCCCTTTCCATTCGTGTCTCGCGTCAACGTGACTTTTGCACGGTCTGGCGCAGGACTACGGTCACGGCCCCTGATCCGAGTGCAGCCCGTGATCCGCCATCTCGTTCTGGCCCTCGCTCTTGTCGCGGCAGGCCCCGCTGCCGCCCAGCCACCGCGTGCCGTGGTGGAGCTGTTCACCAGCCAGGGCTGCTCGTCCTGCCCGCCGGCGGACAAGCTTGCCGGCGAGCTGGCGCGTGATCCCGACGTGCTGATCGTCTCGCTGCCGGTGGACTACTGGGATTATCTCGGCTGGAAAGACACGCTGGCCAACCGCAGCTTCACGGCGCGGCAGAAAGCCTACGGGGCCGTGCGGGGCGACCGGCAGGTCTACACGCCGCAGGCCGTCATCGGCGGCGTCTCCCACGCAGTCGGATCCGACAAGAAGGCCATTCTCGATGCCGCCGCAGCGCTTCAGAGTGCGACACTCGCCGTGCCGGTTTCGACGGAGGAACGGGATGGCCGCATCCGCGTCACGCTCGGCGAGGGCCAGGCCACGCCTGCCACCGTGCTGCTGATGCCGCTGCGCAAGCGCTGCGACGTCTCGATCAGCCGCGGCGAGAACAAGGGCAAGGCCGTCAGCTACATCAATGTGGTGCGCGAGGTGATCGTCGTCGGCCACTGGGACGGCGCCGCCACCGTCCTCGATGTGCCTGCGGCAACGGCACGCCTGCATGAGGCGGACGGCTATGTGGTGCTGCTGCAGGCCGGCACGCCCGAGCGGCCCGGGCAGGTCCTTGGTGCCGCCAAGGGACCCGGGCTTTAACACCCTATTCGGGCAACCGGCCACCCTGTCCTTGCGGGATGGGCTGGCGTTCGACGCGACTGGCTGCCCGAGCCGCCCGTGCCCTCAGTTCAGCAGCGGCGACCAGGCAGGGTCCGAGCCGAAGGAGGGGGTCGGCACCGGCACTTCGACGCGGCCTGTGATGTCGACCATGAACAGGCGTGCGCCCGAGCTGCCGCCGGCATCGCGGAAGAACATCAGGTAGCGGCCGTTCGGCGCCCAGGTCGGTCCCTCGTTGTGGAAGCCCTCGGTGAGGATGCGCTCCCCGGAGCCGTCCGGCTTCATGATGCCGATCGCGAAGGTTCCGCCCTTCTGCTTGGTGAAGGCGATGTAGTCGCCGCGCGGTGACCAGACCGGCGTGGAATAACGCCCTTCGGAGAAGGAGATGCGCTTGGCGGGGCCGCCACCGCCGGCCATGACGTAGATCTGCTGGGCGCCGCCGCGGTCGGACTCGAAGACGATCTGCGACGCGTCGGGCGAATAGGACGGCGACGTGTCGATGGCGTTGGTGTCGGTGAGCCGCGTGGTCGTGCGCGAGCGCAGGTCCATGACGAAGATGTTGGACGAGGTGCCCTGCGACAGGCTCATCACGATCTTCTGGCCGTCGGGCGAGAAGCGCGGCGAGAATGTCATGCCGGGGAAGTTGCCGACGACCTCGCGCTGGCCGGTCTCGATGTTCAACAGGTAGACCCGCGGGTCGCCCGAGCCGAACGACATGTAGGTGACCTCCTGGCTGGAGGGTGAGAACCGGGGAGTCACGACCAGGTCGTCACCGCGCGTCAGGTAGCGGACGTTGGCGCCGTCCTGGTCCATGATGGCGAGGCGCTTGCGGCGTTTGTCCTTCGGACCGGTCTCGTCGACGAACACGACCCGCGTGTCGAAGAAGCCCTTCTCGCCGGTGAGCCGCGAGAAGATCGCATCCGAGATGATATGTGCCACCCGGCGCCAGTTGTTGGGGTCGGTGAAGTACTGCTGGCCCGTGAGCTGCTGGCCGGCGAACACGTCCCACAGGCGGAACTCGGCCTTCAGCCGCCCGGACGGGTCGCGCAGGATGCGGCCTGTAACGAGTGCCTGGGCGTTGATGACCTTCCAGCTGTCGAACTTCGGCACCTGGTCGGCGCTGATGCCCTGCTCGACGAAGGCCTTCTTGTCGATGGGCGTGAAGACACCGGAGCGGCGCAGATTGTTGGTGATGACGCCGGAGATCCGGTTGCCGAGGTCACCCTCGCCGCCGAAATCCGTGATGGCGATCGGCATGGGCTGGAAGTTGCCGCGGTCGATCGTGATGGCGATCTCGGCGGCCGCTGGGTACAGGCCGGCCAGCGTGGCGGCGCCGGCGCCGATCATGATGCCGCGTCGCGAGAGGCGGGGAAGGCAGGCGGGGCGGTGTTGGCGTGTCATCGGGCATCCGTCAGGCTGTCTTGGGGGGAGGGCGGCCTTGCAGCTCAGCCCAGCATGTCCTTGGCATCGAAGGTGATCGACCAGTCGCGCCAGTCGCCGTAGAACGGGGCGTACTGGGCGGGGATGCGGAAGGGCGCGCAGCGCTTGATGGCGCGCAGCGCGCTTTCGGCCATGGAGCGAAAGCCGCTGTCGGCGCCGCTGTTGAGCAGCGTCGGCTCGGCCGCCAGCGACCCGTCGGGATTGAGGCTCATGCGCACCCGAGGCCGGTAGGATTCGGCGTTGGCGAGGCCGGCCGGCGGGCTCCAGCAGTTGGCAATCTGTTCCTTGAGCAGGGACCCGATCTGGTCCTTCTGGCTTGGCGACAGCTTCTGGCCGGTGGCGAGCGGCGCACCCAGCGCGGCGGTCCGGTTCTGCTCGCGGGCCGTCGACGGTGCCTGCTGCGGCTTCTCCCGCGATGTCAGCATCTTCTCGATCGCCGCCGGATCGAACTGGCGCTCCGGCTTGGCCTCGGGCTTCGGCTTGGGCTGTTCGGCGGCCAGCGCGGCGAGGCGCTTCTTCTCCTCGTCCTCGCGCTTCTTGCGCTCAGCCTCGGCCTTAGCCTTGGCGGCCGCGTCTGCGACGCGCTTGCGCTCGGCCTCGGCCTTCGCCTTGGCTTCCGCTTCGGCTCTTGCTTCTTGCCGCGCTTCCTCGGCCTCGCGGGCGGCCTGCTCGGCCTTGGCCTTGGCCTCGGCGCGCTGCCGGTCCTGCTCGGCCTTGGCGCGGGCCTCCTCCTGTTTTTTCTTTTCGGCGGCCTTGGCGAGCGCCTCGGCCTCGCGTGCCTCGGCTTCGGCTTCCGCCTTGGCCTGGGCCTCAGCCTTGGCCTGGGCTTCCGCTTTCGCCTGAGCCTCGGCCCTGGCCTGTGCTTCGGCAGCACGGGCCTTGGCGGCCGCCGCTGCAGCAGCGGCCCGGGCCGCGGCTTCCGCACGCGCCTTCTCGGCGTCCGCCGTGGCCTTTTCCGCCTCCGCCCTTGCTTCTGCCTCGGCGCGTTCCTTCTCGGCCTCCGCCTTCAGGTCGCGCGGCCGCTCGGGCGGCAGGGCGACGGGCTCGGGCCGCGACGGCGGCAGCGGCGCCGGGACGTCACGGCGCAGGTCCGGCTCGGGCTTGGTCTCCTCGCGCTCCGCGACCCTGTCGGCGCGCGGCCGGGGCAGGGGTTTTGGCTCCGGCGCGGTCTTCTCGCCCCGGGTCATCTGCGAGAATTCGGCCGGGGAAATCATCTCGACCGCGACCGATTCGGGCGTCTCGGTCGGTTTGGCGTCGGCAAAGCTCACAAGCGCGACCGCCAGCAGGCCCGCATGGGCGATGCCGGAGATGTAGACGCCGGGCTGGGAGCGGTCGAACTTCACCTCGGCCCCGTCATTTCCGTGGCGTCGGATCGGTGACCAGCGCCACCTTGCGGTAGCCGGCGGCGGTGATCGTCGACATCACCTCGGCCACCCGCCCGTAGGTGATCGCCCGGTCGGCGCGCACGAAGATGCGCTCGTCCTGGCCCGTCTGGGCGACGGCCTGGAGCTTGGGCAGGAGGTCGGCATCACTGATCGGCGTTTCCATGAGATAGACCTTGCCGTCGCCGCGGATCGAGACGGTGAGGGGCTGCTTCTCGACACTGAGCGCCGCGGCCTTGGTCTGCGGCAGGTCGAGCTGCACGCCGGCGGTCAGCAACGGAGCCGCCACCATGAAGATGATCAGCAGCACCAGCATGACGTCGATGAACGGCGTCATGTTGATGTCCGCCATCGGGCGGTGACGGCGGCCGCCGCGGCGCCTGCGGCTGGGCTTGCCTCCCTGTGCGGCCGACATGGCCATGGGCGTGGTCTCCGGGGTGGACGGTCAGGCGGCGATGCGCTCGTCGATCTGGCGCGACAGGATGGCGGAGAATTCGTCGGCAAAGCCCTCGATCCGCGCCTGCTGCTTGGCCGCCTCGGCCTGCAGCTTGTTGTAGGCGATGACCGCGGGGATGGCGGCAAACAGGCCGATCGCGGTGGCGAACAGCGCCTCGGCGATGCCTGGGGCCACAACTGCGAGCGACGTGTTCTTCGACGCCGCGATCGAGCGGAACGACGTCATGATGCCCCACACCGTGCCGAACAGGCCGATGAACGGCGCCGACGAACCGATGGTCGCCAGCACCAGGAGCTTGGATTCCAGCCGCTCGACCTCGCGCTGGATGGTGACGTCGACAACCTTGTCGATGCGCTGGCTGAGCCCCATCACCGAGCGGCTGGTGCCCTCGAAGGAGCGCTTCCACTCGCGCATCGCGGCGACGAAGACCGCCGCCATGGTGCTGGTCGGCCGGTCGGCGAGCATCCGGTAGAGCTCCTCCAGCGACTGGCCGGACCAGAACACCTCCTCGAACCGGTCCATCGCCTTGCGGGTCCGGCGGTAGAGCAGCGTCTTGTCGACGATGATCGCCCAGCACCAGACCGAGCCGGCGATGAGGCCGAGCATCACCACCTTCACGACCAAGTGGGCGCCCCAGAACATCGACCAGAGCGACAGCTCGCCGCCGGGGGCGGCGAGACCGCTGGCCATCACGTCGGTGGGATTCATCGGCACGGGTCCTTTCGTCCTGCGGCGCGCGTCCGCTCAACGGGCGACGCCGGGGCACGAAACGCGGGGGCGTGATGCGGCCCCGTGTCAGTCGCCCCGGAATCCGGCGAAACAAGGGCCGCGGCGTCTGGCGGCCGCGTGCCCGCGTGGGTCACAAGGAGTTAAGGGGCCGTTAGGGTTAACGGACGGTTACGAACCGCCATTTGTGGCCGTTTCCAGCCTGCGGCGCAGGTCCGCAGGAAGCCGCACCGGCCGGCCGCCGGCGACACCCGCCACCAGCACGGCGGCCTCCACCAGCACTTCGGCGTTGCGCAGCACGCGCTGGGCCAGCTCCAGCGACGCGCCCTTCAGGGCCAGCGGGCGGGTCTCGACGGTGATGCATTCGTCCATGCGGGCCGGCCGCAGCCAGTCGATGGTCATGCGGCGCACCACGAACGCGAATCCGTCGGCGGCGTGCAGGGCGGCCTGGTCGATCCCCAGCGCGCGGATGAACTCGGTGCGCCCGCGCTCGAGGAACCGCAGATAGGAGGCGTGATAGACGACGCCGGAGAAATCCGTGTCCTCGTAGTAGACGCGCAGCGGCAGGGCGTGGACGCCGTCGCGCAGCGTGCCGGCGGCGGGATCAGTCGTCGGCATCGCCGAACAGTCCGAACTGGGTCGCCGCCGTAGCGGGCTCGGCGAGGCCGAGATGGCGGAAGGCGTGGGGTGTCAGGACACGCCCACGCGGGGTACGCTGCAGGAAGCCCTGCTGCAGCAGATAGGGCTCGATGATGTCCTCGATGGCGTCGCGCGGCTCCGACAGCGCTGCCGCGATGGTCTCGATGCCGACCGGGCCGCCGCCGAAATTGACCGCGACCAGATCGAGGTAGCGGCGGTCCATCTGGTCGAGGCCGATGGAGTCGACGTCGAGGAACCGCAGCGCGCTGTCGGCGACCTCGCGGCTGACGCTCGGCGCCTTGTCGACGATGGCGAAATCGCGGACCCGGCGCAGCAGCCGGCCGGCAATGCGCGGCGTGCCACGCGAGCGCCGGGCGATCTCGTTGGCGCCCTCAGGCGTCATGGCGACGCCGAGCACCCTGGCGCCGCGCGCCACGATCAGCTCCAGCTCCTCCACCGTGTAGAAGTTCAGGCGGATGGGGATGCCGAAGCGGTCGCGCAGTGGCGTCGTCAGCAGCCCGGCGCGGGTGGTGGCGCCGACGAGGGTGAACTTCGCCAGGTCGATCTTCACCGAGCGGGCCGCCGGCCCCTCGCCGATGATCAGGTCGAGCTGGTAGTCCTCCATCGCCGGATAGAGAATCTCCTCGACAGCCGGGTTCAGCCGGTGGATCTCGTCGATGAAGAGGACGTCGCGCTCCTCCAGATTGGTGAGCTGCGCGGCAAGGTCGCCCGCCTTGGCGATCACCGGCCCGGAGGTGGAGCGGAAGTTGACGCCGAGCTCGCGGGCGACGATCTGCGCCAGGGTGGTCTTGCCGAGGCCGGGCGGGCCGACGAACAGGACATGGTCCAGCGCCTCGCGGCGGGTCTTGGCCGCCTCGATGAAGACCTTCAGGTTGGCGCGCGCGGCCGCCTGGCCGACGAAGTCGCCGAGGATGAGCGGCCGGATCGAGCTTTCCTGGTCGTCGTCACGCTTTTCGGGCGCGACCAGGCGGGGCGGGAGGGTGGTCATGCGGGTATCGGCATGCGGGGATTACCTCGCCAGTTCCTTGAGGCCGAGCCGGATGAGCTGCGGCGTCTCGGCTACCTCGCCGGCAATGCGCAGCGCGGCTGCCACCGCCGTGGCGGCCTGGGCCTGCGGATAGCCGAGATTGACCAGCGCGGAGACAGCCTCCGCCACCGGTCGCGGCGCGGTCCGGTCCTCGACGGCACCGGTCAGGTGCACGAGCGCCGGGTCGAGATTACCGAGGCCGGGGGCCTTGTCCTTCAGCTCGGCGACGATGCGGGCCGCCAGCTTGGGGCCGACGCCGGGCGCGCGCGCCACGGCGGTGCGGTCCTGGGTGCCGATCGCGGTGGCGAGGGGGCCGACATCCAGCACCGACAGGATCGCCAGCGCGACCTTCGAGCCGACGCCCTGCACGGTCTGCAGCAGCCGGAACCACTCGCGCTCGGTGTCGCTGCGGAACCCGAACAGGCGGATCGCATCCTCGCGCACCTGGGTCTCGATCGACAGCACGGCCGCCTCGCCGGCCTTGGGCAGGGCCGCCAGCGTGCGGGCCGAACACTGCACCACATAGCCGACGCCATGCACGTCGATGACCACATGGTCCTCGCCGTGGGAGTCGATGACGCCCTTGAGCTTGCCGATCACGGGGATGACCGCCGCTGGGCCACGAGAGACGCCATGGCGGTGGCCGCCTCGGTGCCAAGTTGCCCGAGTCCATCGACGACGCCCTCCCGGTCGGCCTCCGGCCGGTTCTGGCTGGCCTTCCATTTGCCGTCGAGCGCGTCGATGACGATCTCGATCCCGACGATGCCGCGCATCTGGCCGGCGACATAGGCCTCCGGCGCGTCATCGACGGCCCAGGGCTCGGGCTGTTTGCCCTCCATCATGTCGGTCAGGGCGCGGATCTGTGCGTGCAGCCAGTTGCCGTCCTCGATGGCCCTGGCCATGCCGCGGGCCTGCACCATCACGTAGTTCCAGGTCGGCACGACCTTCCCGGTCTCGCGCTTGGTCGCGTACCAGGACGGCGTGACGTAGTGCTCCGGACCCTGGAACACCACGACGGCGGGGCAGCCCTCGACGCAGTCGCGCCACTGCGGGTTGGGGCGGGCGAGATGGCCGCGCAGCGTGCCGCGGGCCGACGCGTCTGTGTCCAGCACGAACGGGATGCCGTTGGCTTGCAGGCCGCCTGCGCCTGCGGTCACCAGCAGGCCGAAGGGGTGGCTGCGGATCAGCCCGTGCTGGCGGGCGAGGTCCTCGTCCTTGAAGTGGGGCGGCTGGTACATGGCGGTCTCGTCAGGCTCCGGAAGCGGTTCAGACTAGCACGGGCTCAGCGCGCCCGCGCCAGCACCGCTGCCTCCAGGGCCTGGCGGCCACGGTGCTGGGCGTGGGTGAGGGCGATGGCGAGCGCGTCGGCGGCATCGGCGGATTTCGGGTCGGCGCGGGGCAGCAGCACCCGCACCATCATGTGGATCTGCTCCTTCTCGGCGTGGCCGGCGCCAACGATGGTCTTCTTGACGAGGTTCGGGGCGTACTCGGACACCGGCAACCCGGCCTGGGCCGGAACCAGCAGGGCGATGCCGCGGGCCTGGCCGAGCTTCAGGGTGGCGCGCGCATCCTTGTTGACGAAGGTCTCCTCCACCGCCACCTCGTCCGGCCGTCCCTCGTGCACGACGCCGGTCAGGCCCTCATGCAGCTGCCGCAGCCTGTCGGCCAGCGACAGGGTGCCGTCCGAGTGCACCGACCCGCAGGCGAGGTAGCTGATGCGGGTGCCCAGCACCTCGATCAGGCCCCAGCCGGTATTGCGGAGGCCAGGATCGATGCCGAGAATGCGAATCGGTGGGTGAGCCATGGCGGAACAGACCATGATCGTCGCCCCTCCGCCAGTCCGCCAAATCCGGCGCGGCGGTCCGTCGCCGGTCAGCCGGCCAGCTTCGCCATCAGGGCGTCGGAGAATGAAGCGTTCGAGTAGACGGTCTGGACGTCGTCATTGTCGTCGAGCGAATCCATCAGCTTGAGGATCTTCTCACCGGCCTCGTCGTCGACATCGATGCTGTTCTGCGGGCGCCAGACAAGCGCCGCCTTGCGCGGCTCACCGAACCGGGTCTCGAGCGCCTTGGCGACATCGCGCAGGCTTTCCAGGCCGGTGATCACCTCGTGGCCATCCTCGCCGGATTGCACGTCATCGGCGCCGGCCTCGATCGCCGCCTCCATCATGGCGTCCTCGGAGGCCGCCGCCGGGTTGTAGACCACCAGTCCGACCCGGTCGAACATGAAGGAGACGGCGCCGGTCTCCGCCAGGCTGCCGCCCGCCTTGGTGAAGTACGACCGCACCTCGCCGGCCGTGCGGTTGCGGTTGTCGGTGAGTGCCTCGACGATCAGCGCCACGCCACCCGGCGCGTAGCCCTCGTAGCGGACCTCTTCGTAATTGTCGGCATCATTGCCGGCGGCCTTCTTGATGGCGCGCTCGACATTGTCCTTGGGCATGTTCTCGGCGCGGGCGGCCTGGATGGCGGCGCGCAGGCGGGCGTTCATTGAGGGATCCGGCAAGCCCATCTTCGCCGCGACGGTGATTTCGCGCGCCAGCTTGGAGAAAAGCTTGGACCGCATGGCGTCCTGGCGGCCCTTGCGGTGCATGATGTTCTTGAACTGGGAGTGGCCGGCCATGGCAGTCCTCGCGTCAGGGGAGCGCGGCGCCCGACGCGGGTCGGGCAGGTTCCGGATCTGGATAGGGGACGCCTTATACGTCGCGGCAGGCGGGAAATAAAGCTGGCCGGTCAGGCGTCCCAGAAGGCCGGCCTCGCCGGCGCGAGGCGCGGGCCGACGCGCACGGGCGTCACGTGCAGGGCCAGTCCGGTCCGGTCGTCGACCTCGACCGCCACGCCGCTAAGCGTGCCCGGGCCGGAGGCCGCCTCCATGCGCGACCCCGGCGTCTTCTGCAGGAAGCGCCGGATCGGCTCCTCCTTGGCCATGCCGAGCACGCTGTCATAGTCGCCGCACATGCCGGCGTCGGACATGTAGGCGGTGCCGCCGTCGAGGATCTGGTGGTCGGCCGTCGGCACATGGGTGTGGGTGCCGACAACGAGGCTGGCCCGTCCGTCGAGGAACCAGCCCATGGCCTGCTTTTCGCTGGTGGCCTCCGCGTGCATGTCAACGAGGATCGCGTCGCAGCCCTCGCCCAGCGGGCAGTCGGCCACCGCGCGTTCGGCGGCGGCAAAGGGATCGTCGAGCGCGTCCATGTAGATGCGGCCCATGACGTTGACGACCAGCACGCGCGCCCCGCCTGGGGTCTCGACGAGCGCCGCACCGCGCCCGGGTGTGCCGGGCGGGAAGTTGGCGGGGCGGACGAGACGCGGCTGGCGCTCGATGAACACCAGCGCCTCGCGCTGGTCGAAGGCGTGGTTGCCGAGCGTCACGGCGTCGGCGCCGGCGTTCAGCAGGTCGTCGCAGATCGTCTCGGTGATGCCGAAGCCGCCGGCGGCGTTCTCGCCGTTGATCACAACGCAGTCGAGCCGCCAGTCCCGCCGCAATCCCGGCAGGTGGTCAACCACCGCATTGCGGCCGGGGCGGCCGACGACGTCGCCGAGGAACAGGAGGCGCATGGAACCCTCAGGCTACGGCGGGGGCAAACGCCTCCCGCTCGGTCACGACCCAGTCTCGCGCGCGATCATGCGGCTCGTCAGGAACCGTTTCGACCTCCTGCACCGAGAAGGCAAGGCCTAGCGTCAGGCGCGGGCGCAGCCGGGCGATCGCCCGGTCGTAATGGCCCGCGCCATAGCCGATGCGATGGCCGCGGCGGTCGAACGCCGCCAGCGGCACCAGCATGACGTCAGGGGTGCAGGTCGCTGCCTCGGGCAGCGGCTCGCTGAGGCCGAAGCCGGTCGTCTGCAAAGGATCGCCCGGTCGCCACGGACGAAACTGCAGCCCGTCGGCGGTTACGGCCGGGAGGCAGAGGAGAATGCCGAGGGTGGCAAGGCGGTCCAGCACCGGGCGCGGGTCGATTTCGCTGCGGATCGGCCAGAACCCGGCGACCGGGCCGGCGGGCAAACGTCCGTCGAAGATCGCCAGGACCCGTTCGGGAAGCGCAAGCGAGGCCTGGCGGCGCAGGTCCGCCGGCAGGCCATCCCGGCGATCCAGCGCCGCGCTGCGAAGGGCGGCCTTGCGGGAACACTCCGTCGTCATGCCGAAATCCGAGAAGTGCGGAGCCACAGTGGCCGTGGGACGATCGATCCCGGGAAACCTACAGCGTAGGTGGGCGCCGTATTGGTCAAGTCCACGGACGAGACCAGGGACAGCTCCCGTTAGGATCGATAAGGCCCCGGGGATTCATTGTCCTACACGCGCCCCGCAGCCCCGCAACCCGAATCTAGGGATGCGCGGCGTGAAATGCCAGCCCCATCTCGCGGATCAGGATTGCGCCGCCGGTGCGATCCGCCTGGCGACCGCGTCGATCCGCTCGGCAGCCTCGACGATCGCCTCGGCGATCTCGGCCTCGGTGCGGTCGACCGAGGCCTCGACCGCGTCCTGGCGGGCCCGCAGATGGGCCGCCTCGTCCTCCAGCCTGGCGATGCGGCCGAGCAGCTCCTGGCGGTCGTCCAGGAAGGTGATGGCGGCCATCACCGTGAGGCGGTTGTCGCCGATCTCGCCAAAGCTGGCGCGCATCTCGGCGATCTTGCCATCGACACTGGCGGCGAGGCCGCGGAGATGGTCCTCCTGGCCGTCGTCGCAGGCGATGCGGTAGACCTTGTCGGCGATGGTGACCGTGACCTGACCCACGAAAACTCCCTGATGATGGCGCGCCCGGCGCTAGTCGGTTCGTGCCGCGTCGAGCACGCTGCGAACGCTGCCGATGGCCTTATCGATCCGCCGCGCCAGATCCTCGGCCGTGGCCTCAAGCCGGTTGCCGCGTGCGAGGGCTCCATCAAGCTCCACCGCGAGGCGCGCCCGATCGTCCTGCATCAGCGCAAGCTCGGTCTCGAGCGCGCCCTTGCTGCGGTCGACCTCGAGCCGCCGTGCCGCCGCAACCTCCAGCACCGCGATCGATGCCATCAGCCGGGCAAGGGCCTGTTCCACGGTGGCTGGCTTGGCAGGCTGCATGCGGGGTTCCGGGCTTGCGACGAGGGCGATCCCGTCGACGACGGTTCTATCGACCGGGAATCGTGACGATCCAGCGGCTTACGCTCCGGACCTTAGAAGGCGCGTCAGCGCAGCGTCAATCGGGCGGTGTGTCAGTGTCCACATCCGTCGCCAGAGGGTCGGCCAGGCCCCGGAGGTCCGCCGTGTTCCGATGGAGAGGGCCTGATTCGCCCGCGGTTGCATTGACTCGCGAGGGTGAGATGCTATCAGTCCCGCGCTTTCCGGGGTGCGAGACAGGCCATGAATTTCGGCGAACAGCACGGTCCGATGGCCAATGCGATCCGGTCGCTGGCCATGGATGCGGTGGAGAAGGCCAAGTCCGGGCATCCAGGCCTGCCGATGGGCGCCGCCGACATCGCCACCGTCCTTTTCAGCCAGTTCCTGAAATTCGACCCTGCCGACCCGTCCTGGCCGGACCGCGACCGCTTCGTGCTGTCGGCCGGGCACGGCTCGATGCTGCTCTATGCGCTGCTCTACCTGACCGGTACGACCGGGATGACGCTGGACGAGATCAAGAGCTTCCGCCAGCTCGGCTCGAAGACCCCAGGTCATCCGGAATATGGCCATACGCCCGGTGTCGAGACCACGACGGGCCCGCTCGGCCAGGGCATTGCCACGGCCGTCGGCATGGCGCTGGGCGAGCGGCTGATGGCGGCCGAGTTCGGGTCCGGGCTGGTCGACCACCACACCTATGTGATCGCGTCGGACGGCGACCTCATGGAGGGCGTCTCGCAGGAGGCGATCGCGCTCGCCGGGCATTTGCGGCTGTCGCGCCTGATCGTGCTGTTCGATGACAACGGCATTTCCATCGATGGGCCTCTCAGCCTGTCGGACTCGGTCGACCAGGTGCAGCGCTTCGCTGCCGCCGGCTGGGCCGCCGAGCGCGTCGATGGTCATGACCCCGATGCGCTGGCCGCCGCCATCGGCCGAGCGCGCGTCGGCGACCGGCCGACGCTCATCGCCTGCAAGACGATCATCGGCTATGGCGCGCCGAACCGGGCCGGCACCTCGAAGGCCCACGGCGAACCGCTGGGTGCCGACGAACTGGCCGGGACCAAGGCCAAGCTGAACCTTTCGCCCGAGCCGTTCTCGGTTCCCGACATCGTGCTGGCCGCCTGGCGCGCCGCCGGCAGCCGGGCGCAGGACGTGCATGCCGCCTGGCGGACGCGGCTGGCGGCGGCCGATCCGGCGCTGCGGGCCGAGTTCGAGCGGCGGCTGGCGGGGGTCATGCCGGCGAGGCTTGGGTCGGCCATTGCCGCGCTCAAGGATCGGCTGGCCGCAGAGCCCCAGACCATCGCCACCCGCAAGGCGTCGGAGCTGGCGCTCGAGGTGATCACCCCAGTCATGCCCGAACTGGTTCTGGGTTCGGCCGACCTGACGCCGTCGAACAACACCAAGACGAAGAACCTGACGGTGGTGTCGCCTGGCACCCTGGCGGGCCGCTACATCCATTACGGCATCCGGGAGCACGGCATGGCGGCGGCCATGAACGGCCTCGCGCTGCATGGCGGGATCGTCCCGGCCGGCGCGACCTTCATGGTGTTCACCGACTATTGCCGGCCGGCGATCCGGCTGTCGGCGCTGATGGGGATCCGCGTCATCTACGTGATGACGCATGATTCCATCGGGCTCGGCGAGGACGGGCCGACTCACCAGCCGGTGGAGCACCTCGCGGCGCTGCGGGCCATTCCCAATCTCCACGTGTTCCGTCCTGCCGACCCGATCGAGACGGCCGAGTGCTGGCAGATCGCGCTCGAGACGGCAGGCTCGCCGAGCGTGCTGGCGCTGACGCGGCAGAACCTCCTGCCGTTCCGGACCGCCGGAGCGGCCAATGCGTGCGCGCAGGGCGCCTACGAGATCGCCGCTGCCGACGGCGAGGCCGCCGTGTCGCTGTTCGCGTCCGGCTCCGAGGTCGAGATCGCGCTGGCGGCCCGCGGGCTGCTGGCGGCGCGGGGGATCGCGGCGCGGGTCGTCTCCGTGCCCTGCATGGAGCTGTTTGCCGCCCAGCCGGATGCCGTGCGGCAGGCAGTCATCGGCCGCGCGACCGTGCGGGTCGCTGTCGAGGCGGGGATCCGGATGGGATGGGACGCCATCATCGGCAGCGAGGGTGGCTTCGTCGGCATGACGGGTTTCGGGGCGAGCGCGCCCGCCAAGGCGCTCTACGCCCATTTCGGCCTGACGGCCGAGGCGGTGGCTGAAACGGCAGCGGCACGGCTCTAGCGCCGCCGGACGCCTGGGCCGGACAGACCGGCCACGGCGCAGAGCAGGATCGAGCGAGGAGTGAGGAGAGCATGACCGTACGTGTCGCGATCAACGGGTTCGGCCGCATCGGCCGCAACGTCCTGCGGGCCATCATCGAGTCGGGCCGGACCGACATCGAAGTCGTGGCGATCAACGACCTTGGGCCGGTCGAAACCAACGCCCACCTGATGCGGTTCGACAGCGTCCATGGCCGGTTTCCCGGCGAGGTGACGGTCAAGGGCGACACCATCGACGTCGGTCGCGGGCCGATCCAGGTGACGGCGATCCGCAACCCGGCCGAACTGCCGCACAAGGACCTGGGCGTGCAGGTCGCGCTGGAGTGCACGGGCATCTTCACCGCCCGTGATAAGGCGGCGGCCCACATCACGGCCGGCGCGCGGCGCGTGCTCGTCTCGGCGCCGGCCGATGGTGCGGACCTGACGGTGGTGTATGGCGTCAACCACGACAAGCTGACGGCCGACCACGTGATCGTGTCGAACGCCTCGTGCACGACGAACTGCCTCGCCCCTGTCGCCCAGGTGCTGAACGCGGCGGTCGGCATCGAGCGCGGCATGATGACGACGATCCATTCCTACACCGGCGACCAGCCGACGCTCGACACGATGCACAAGGACCTCTATCGCGGTCGCGCCGCGGCGCTGTCGATGATCCCGACCTCCACCGGCGCCGCCAAGGCGGTGGGCCTCGTTCTGCCCGAGCTCAATGGCCGCCTCGACGGCAGCGCGATCCGGGTACCGACCCCCAACGTGTCGGTCGTTGACCTGAAGTTCGTGGCCCGCCGCGCCACCTCGAAGGACGAGATCAACGCCGCCATCAAGGACGCCGCGCATGGCCGCCTGAAGGGGATCCTCGGCTACACCACTGCGGCCAATGTGTCGGTCGACTTCAACCACGATCCGCACTCGTCGATCTTCCACATGGACCAGACCAAGGTCATGGAGGAGACGCTGGTGTCGATCCTGTCCTGGTACGACAACGAGTGGGGCTTCTCCAACCGCATGGCCGACACGGCCGTGGCCATGGGAAAGCTCGGCTGACGCACCGCGTCGTCCCCGCTCGCGGACGCGGGCGGGGCCTCACCCCCGTGTTTCCGTCCCTGCTGCCAGGTCGGCCGCGGCCAGAGCCCAAGACCATGACGAGCTTCCGTACCCTTGACGGCGTCGACCTCCACAACCAACGCGTGCTGCTTCGCGTCGATCTGAATGTCCCGATGGAGGGCGGCCGCGTCACTGACACCACCCGGATCGACCGCGTGCTGCCGACGATCCGCGAGATCGCCGACCGCGGCGGGCGCGTCGTGCTGCTGGCGCATTTCGGCCGGCCCAAGGGTCGCGACCTGAAGGACAGCCTGGCGCCGGTGGCGGCGGCGCTGGCCGAGCGTCTCGGCCGGCCGGTCGGCTTTGCAGTGGACTGCATCGGGCCGGAGGCGCAGGCGGCCGTCGAGGCGCTGGCGCCGGGTGGCATCGTGATGCTGGAGAACACCCGCTTCCACGCCGGCGAGGAAAAGAACGACCCGGCCTTCGTGGCAGCGCTCGCCCAGAATGGCGATCTGTGGGTGTCGGATGCTTTCTCGGCCTCCCACAGGGCCCACGCGTCGACCGAGGGCCTCGGGCACGTCCTGCCGGCCTATGCGGGCCGGACCATGCAGGCCGAGATCGAGGCGCTGGCCTGCGCGCTCGACGCGCCGCAACGGCCGGTTCTCGCCGTCGTCGGCGGCGCCAAGGTGTCGTCGAAGCTCGAGCTGCTCGGCAACCTCGTCGCCAAAGTCGACATCCTCGTGATCGGCGGCGGCATGGCCAACACATTCCTGGCGGCGCAGGGCCTGGCCGTGGGCAAGTCGTTGTGCGAGATGGATCTGTTGGGGACGGCCCGCGACATCCTTGCCAAGGCGGAAATCGCGGGTTGCACCATCGTGCTGCCGGTCGATGCGGTCGTCGCCGGCGCGTTCAAGGCGCATGCGCCGTCCCGCGTCGTGCCGGTGACCGCTGTTGGCGCAGATGACATGATCCTCGACATCGGCCCACGCTCTGCCGCAATCGTCGCCGACAAGCTGGCGGAGGCGAAGACGCTGGTGTGGAACGGACCGTTCGGCGCGTTCGAGCTGCCGCCGTTCGATGCCGGGACGGTGGCGGTGGCGCAGGCTGCGGCGAAACTGACGGAGGAGGGCCGGTTGCTCTCCGTCGCCGGCGGTGGCGATACCGTCGCGGCCCTGAACCATGCCGGCGTCGGCGAGCGCTTCACCTATGTGTCGACGGCGGGCGGCGCGTTCCTCGAATGGCTCGAGGGCAAGGCGCTGCCGGGTGTCGAGATCCTGCGCGCCTGAATCCTGGCGGCGCATCATTGTTTCGGGAGGGAGGACCACTATGGCACGCATCACGCTGAGGCAGCTCCTGGACCATGCGGCCGAGCACGGCTACGGGGTCCCGGCCTTCAACATCAACAATATGGAGCAGGCGCTGGCCATCATGGCGGCCGCCGACGCGGTCGACGCGCCTGTCATCATCCAGGCGTCGCGCGGGGCGCGGCAATACGCCAACGACATCATGCTCAAGCACATGATGGACGCGCTGACCGAGATCTACCCGAACATTCCCGTCTGTGTGCATCTCGACCATGGCAACAATGCCGCCACCTGCATGACGGCGATCCAGGCTGGCTTCACCTCGGTGATGATGGACGGGTCGCTCAAGGAGGACGGCAAGACGCCGGGCGACTGGGACTACAATGTCGGCGTCACCCGCACCGTGGTCGGCATGGCGCATCTCGGCGGCATCTCGGTGGAGGGCGAGCTCGGCGTGCTCGGCTCGCTCGAGACCGGCATGGGCGACAAGGAGGACGGCCACGGCGCCGAAGGCAAGCTCAGCCACGACCAGCTGCTCACCAACCCGGCCGAGGCGGTCGAGTTCGTGCGCGCCACCAGGGTCGATGCGCTGGCGATCGCCATGGGAACGTCGCACGGGGCCTACAAGTTTTCGCGCAAGCCCGATGGTGCGATCCTGGCGATGAACGTCATCGAAGAGATCCACCGGCTGCTGCCGAACATGCATCTGGTGATGCACGGCTCGTCGTCCGTGCCGCAGGACCTGCAGGACGTGATCAACCAGTATGGCGGAAAGATGCCGCAGACCTGGGGCGTGCCGGTGGAGGAGATCCAGCGCGGCATCAAGCACGGCGTGCGCAAGATCAACATCGACACGGACAACCGGATGGCGATGACCGGCCAGATCCGCAAGGTGCTGGCCGAGCACCCGGGCGAGTTCGACCCGCGCAAATACCTCAAGCCGGCGCAGGATGCGATGACCAGGCTGTGCAAGCAGCGGCTCGAGGAGTTCGGCACCGCCGGCAAGGCGTCGAAGATCACCCGGGTCATCCCGCTGGCAGACATGGCCAAGCGCTATGCGGCCGGGGCGCTCGACCCGCAGTTTGGGTCGGCGCAGGCCGCCGAATAGGGTATAGCAGGGCCGGTTTCTCCAACCGGGGAACGGCAGGCGGCCCCGGACATCGCGTCCGGGGCCGTGCGCGTCAGGACCCACCATGACCGAACACACACGGCTCGTCCTCATCACGCCCATGCCTGCCGGACCCGGGTCCTGGCCGGGCGAGATGGTCGTGGCCTTGCAGGCGGCGCTCGAGGCCGGCCGCATCGACGCGGTGATCATCCGGCTGCCGGAGGCCGATGAGCGGACGCAGATCAAGCTCGCCAAGCCCATCATCGCGCTGGTGCAGGAGCATGGCGCCGCCGCGCTGCTGCAGGACGCGCCGGCGCTCGTCGCCCGGTCCGGCGCGGATGGCGTGCATCTGAGTGAACCTGCGCGGTTGCGCGATACGCTCGGCGCGCTGAAGCCGCACGACCGCATCGTCGGGGCCGGCGGGTTGCGGGCTCGGCACGATGCCATGGAGGCCGCCGAGGAGGATTGCGATTACGTCCTGTTCGGCGAGATGGCCGCGGACGGGACTGCTCCGCCGTTCTCTGCTGTTCTGGAACGGGCCGAATGGTGGGCCGAGCTGTTCCAGACGCCCTGCGTCGCCAGGGTGGCAAGCCTCGACGAGGTCGGGCCGATGGCTGCGACGGGCTGCGAGTTCGTGGCGCTCGACGATGCGGTCTTCGCGCATCCTGGCGGCCCCGCAGAGGCGGTGCGCGCCGCGCTTGCGGCCGTGGCTGCGGCGCCGGCGCCGCTGCGGTGAGGTGGAGCGCGGCAGCCCTGGCGACAGCCGTGCTGCTCGCCCCGCTGTGTGTCGCGGCGCAGACGGCGCCGCAGGATCCCCCGGCCGTCGCTTCGCCCCAGCAACCGGCTATCGCCGCACCCGCGCCGCTGACCGTCCAGCCGGCGACAGTCGACCTGGCGTTCGGCGCCTACCAGCGCGGCCTGTTCCTGACGGCGTTTCGTGAGGCGACCCAGCGGATCGCGACCGATCCCGGCGATGCGGCCGCGATGACGCTTCTCGGCGAGCTCTACGCCCGCGGCCTCGGGGTCGCGCAGGACTGGGTCAAGGCCGCCGACTGGTACCGGCTGGCGGCAGCCCGTGGCGATCCCCAGGCCGCGTACTCCCTGGGCATGATCCTGCTCGATGGCCGTACCGCCACCCGTGACCAGACTGCCGCCCGCCGTCTGCTCGAAAGCGCCGCCGAGGCCGTTCCGGCGGCGGCCTACAGCCTGGGCGGCGTGCTACTGCGCGAGAACAGGCCGGACTCGGACCGCCGGGCCGTCGCGCTGTTCCGGCGCGCCGCGGCGGCCTCCGACGTGGACGGGCAATATGCCCTCGCGGTGATGCTGCGGGAGGGGCGGGGAACGGCGAAGGACCCGATCGAGGCCGCGATCTGGATGGGGCGGGCGGCGGCCGGCCGCAACGTCTCCGCGCAGGTCGAGTACGGGATCATGCTGTTCAACGGGGACGGGTTGCGCAAGGACGAGCCGGCGGCGGCCCGGATGTTCCTGCGCGCGGCCGAGCAGGGCAACCCGATCGGCCAGAACCGGGTGGCACGGATCTATGCGGCTGGACGCGGGTTCCCGCGCGACCTTGTCGAGGCCGCCCGCTGGCACCTCGTGTCAGGCCGACAGGGCATGTCCGACCCGTGGCTGGACGATGCCGTGCGGGGTCTGTCGCCGGCTGATCGGGAGAAGGCCGAGCGGGCCGCGCAGCGCTGGCTCGACCTGCGCGGCGCCACGTGAGCCGGCCGTCGAGGTCTTGACGGGGCGGTCCGCTTGGTGCTCTTGAGCGCCTCCCCACCTGACGAGCGCGACGAGGACGGCATGGCCCGGATCAGCGGCAACGACATTCGCCCGGGCATGGCCATCGCCTATGATGGTGGGCTGTGGGCCGTGGTCAAGACCGAGAAGGTCAAGCCCGGCAAGGGCCCTGCCTACAATCAGTGCGAGCTGAAGAACCTGATCGACGGCCGCAAGCTGAACAACCGGTTCGGCTCGGACGACCGCATCGAGGAGGCGAGCCTCGACTACAAGGAGTTCCAGTTCCTGTTCGCGGAGGGCGACAAGCTGGTGTTCATGAACAGCGAGACCTACGAGCAGATCGAACTGGCTGCCGATTTCGTCGGCGAACGGGCGGCGTTCCTGCAGGACGGCATGACGGTGACTCTGCGCCTCTACGAGGAACGGCCGATCAGCGTTCGCCTGCCCGACCAGGTGGTGCTGCTGATCACCGAGGCGGATCCGTCGCTCAAGGGACAGACAGCCGCCTCCTCCTACAAGCCTGCCCGGCTGGAGAACGGCCTGCGCGTGATGGTGCCGCCCTTCATCGAGGCGGGCGAGAAGATCATCGTCGACACCACCGAAATCACCTATGTGCGCCGCGCCGACTGAGGACCTCCGCCGATGATCCGTTCCCCGCTGATGACCGTGATGGTCGATGCCGTGATGAAGGCCGCCAAGGGCCTGCGCCGCGACTTCGGCGAGGTCGAGAACCTGCAGGTGTCGCGCAAGGGACCCGGCGACTTCGTCTCCCAGGCTGACCTGCGCGCCGAGAAGATCCTGCGCGAGTCCCTTGAAAAGGCGCGGCCGGATTTCGGCTTCGTGATGGAAGAGTCCGGCAACGTCGAGGCGCGTGACGGCCAGCACCGCTGGCATATCGATCCGCTCGACGGGACGACGAACTTCCTGCACGGCATCCCGCATTTCTGCCTGTCGGTCGGGCTGGAGCGCGATGGGCTGCTGGTGGCGGGCGTAATCTACGATCCGGCGAAGGACGAGCTGTTCATCGCCGAGCGCGGCAAGGGCGCTTTCCTCAACAACCGTCGGATCCGCGTCTCCGCCAGGATCGATCCGGTCGATTCGCTGGTCGCGACCGGAATCCCGACGCTCGGCCGCAAGGATCACCCGGCCTTCATTCGCCAGCTGTCGATTGCCATGATGCGTGCCGGCGGCGTGCGGCGGCTCGGTGCGGCGGCACTCGACCTCGCCTATGTGGCGTGCGGCCGCTACGACGGCTACTGGGAGCAGGGCCTGTTCTCGTGGGATCTGGCGGCGGGCGCACTCATGGTGCGCGAGGCCGGTGGTTTCGTCACGGACGGGACCGGCAAGGAGGAGATTCTCGGCTGCGACACGATCGTTGCCGGCAACGAAGCCATCCACAAAGCCGTTCTCGGCTGGCTCAAGGAGGCGCGGGTCGCCGCCTGACCCGTCGTCGCATCGTCATTCTGCCATGCTCGTGCTTGATTGCCGTGGGCGGCGCGGCCAACATGTCGCGCACCGACGAGAGGGGCCATGGCCAAAGCTGCTGAGAATCGTCTGTCTTCGCCGCGGATCTACCTCCTGCGCATGGCCGTGTTCGTCGTGCTGTCGGGCTTCATTGGGCTGATCCTCTACAAGCAGATCTTCGAGTTCTTCCGCGCCAATCCGGGTCTGAACGGGGTCATCTTCGGGGTTCTGTTCATTGGCATCCTTCTGGCCTTTCGCCAGGTGCTGCGGCTGATCCGCGAAATCCGCTGGGTGAACGGCTATCGCGCCGCCGAGCCCGGCACCCTGCCGGACAAGGATCCGGTGCTGCTGATGCCGATGGCGACGATGCTGGCGGCGCGGCAGGGGCCGGGCGTCAGCCCGGCGACGCTGCGGTCGATCCTCGAATCGGTCGGCATGCGCCTCGACGAGGCCCGCGACATCAGCCGCTATCTCACCGGTCTTTTGATCTTCCTGGGGCTGCTTGGCACCTTTTGGGGCCTGCTGGAGACGGTCAGCTCGATCGGCAAGGTCATCACCTCGATGCGCAGCGGCCCGGATGCCGCACTGATGTTCGAGGAGCTCAAGAGCGGGCTGGCGGCACCGCTCAGCGGCATGGGCGTGTCGTTCTCGTCTTCGCTGTTCGGACTGGCCGGCTCGCTGGTGCTCGGCTTCCTCGACCTGCAGGCCAGCCAGGCGCAGAACCGCTTCTACAACGAGCTCGAGGACTGGCTGTCGGCCTCCGTCGCCGAGCCCGCCCTTGCGGCGGCGGCACCGCTGGCCGCCGGCAGCGACATCCGCGTAGCGCTGGAGCGGTTGCAGCTCGGCGTCCAGGAGGCCACCGGCAGCCGCGGCACGACCGCGGCGCTGGCCAATCTGGCGGAGGGTATCCAGGCGCTCGTCCAGCACATGCGCTCCGAGCAGCAGCTGATCCGTGACTGGGTGGAGGCGCAGGCGACCCGCGAGGCGGACATGAAGCGCCTGATCGAGCGGCTGGCCCCGGCCAAGGATGGTCCATGAGCGGCGCCCGCACCCGGCGGAACAATAAGGGCATCGACTACTGGCCCGGCTTCGTCGACGCGCTGTCGACGCTGGTGCTGGCCGTCGTGTTCCTGCTGTCGGTGTTCATGATGGCGCAGTTCTTCCTGAGCCAGCAGGTGACCGACAAGGACACGGCGCTGCTGCGGCTCAACCGCCAGCTGGCCGAACTGACGGATCTGCTGGCGCTCGAGAAGGTCAACCGGCGAACCAGCGACGAGCAGCTGGCTTTGCTCGACACGACGCTGCGCAATGCGCTCGCAGAGCAGGCCCGGTTGCAATCTCAAGTTGACGCGACGGCGGCGCGCGCGACGTCTACGGGTGGACAGGCGGCGACGCTAGGCAAGGACCTGGAGGCCGAGAAGCAGGTCTCCGCCCGGGCGCTGAGCCAGGTCGAGGTGCTGAACCAGCAGATCTCCGCCCTGCGCCGGCAGCTTGCGGCGCTGGAGGAGGCGCTCGTCGCGTCCGAGTCCCGCGACCGCGAGTCCCAGGCGCGCATTGCCGATCTCGGTGCGCGGCTGAACGTGGCGCTCGCGCAGAAGGTGCAGGAGCTGGCGCGCTACCGCTCGGACTTTTTCGGCCGGCTGCGGCAGGTGCTGGGCAACCGGTCCGATGTCCGGGTGGTCGGCGACCGCTTCGTGTTCCAGTCGGAGGTGTTCTTCGACGGTGGCGCCTCCGGCGTCAATTCGGCCGGCCGGGGCGAGCTCGACAAGCTCGCCACCGCCCTGGTGTCGCTGGACAAGGAGATCCCCGGC
Organism: Methylobacteriaceae bacterium; assembly: GCA_040380755.1. GTDB lineage: Bacteria > Pseudomonadota > Alphaproteobacteria > Rhizobiales > Beijerinckiaceae > Alsobacter. The sequence continues at coordinate 27,327 of JBEIIL010000025.1, forward strand.
GACCTGTCGTGGATCCTGCGCGTCGACGGCCACACCGACAAGCGGCCGCTGTCAGGGACGGGTCAGTATAAATCCAATTGGGAATTGTCCGCAGCGCGCGCTATCGCGGTGGTGGAGTATCTTGTCGGCCGTGGCGTGCCGCCGGCGCGACTCGCTGCCGCCGGGTTCGGCGAGAACCAGCCGCTCGAGCTTGGCGACACCGACGATGCCTTTCGCCGCAACCGGCGTATCGAGCTGAAGCTGACCGAACGATAGACGATGCCGACAAAGCGCTTCCAGCTGCGGCCCATGGCCGACACCGATCTCGAGGCTGTCGAGGATCTCTGGGTAGCCGGATGGTCGGATACGCTGCCGGAGATCGACTTCGAGGCGCGTCGTTCCTGGCTGGAAGCGCGGCTCGCAGCGCTTGCAGCACGCGGCGCCATGGTGACGGTTGCCGAGGACCAGCGGCTCGGCCGGGTCGTCGGCTTCGTCACGCTCGAGCCTGACAGCGGCCATCTCGACCAGCTGACGGTGGATCCGGCGGTGCGGTCGGCAGGCGCTGCGGTGCGGCTGATGAACCACGCCAAGGCCCAGGCGCCCGGCGTGATCCGGCTCGAGGTCAATGTCGCCAACCCGCGTGCCATCCACTTCTACGAGCGCGAGGGCTTCGTGAGAGTGGGTGAGAGCGTCAGTCCGGGCTCGGGCCTGCCGATCTACACCTATGAGTGGCGGCCGTCGCCAGCCTGAGCCTCACTCGGCGGCTCTGTCCGCCAGTGCCGCTGCGCCGGCCTCGAACTGCAGCCGTGCCAGCCGCGCATAGAGGCCGCCGCGGGCGACCAGGTCGCCATGCGTGCCCTCCTCGACAATCCTGCCACCATCCATCACCAGGATCCGGTCGGCCTTGAGGATCGTCGCCAGCCGGTGGGCGATGACGATCGTGGTGCGGCCCTCCATCAGCGTGTCGAGCGCCGCCTGCACGGCGGTTTCGCTCTCGGCATCGAGAGCCGACGTCGCCTCGTCAAGAAGCAGGATCGGCGCGTCGCGCAGGATCGCCCGGGCGATGGCGATGCGCTGGCGCTGTCCGCCCGACAGGGTCACGCCGCGCTCGCCGACGCGGGTGGCGTAGCCATCGGCCATGGCGGCGATGAAACCGTCGGCAGCGGCGAGCCTGGCGGCGGCCTGCAGATCGGCGTCGCTGGCCTCGGGCCGGCCGTAGCGCAGGTTCTCGGCGATGGTGGCGCCGAAGATCACCGGATCCTGCGGCACGAAGGCAATCCGGCGGCGCAGGTCCTGCGGATCGAGCTCGATGATCGGAATGCCGTCGACGAGCAGCCGTCCGGCCTGCGGATCGTAGAAGCGCAGAAGCAACTGGACGAGCGTGCTCTTGCCGGCGCCGGACGGACCGACGATGGCGATCCGCTCACCATGGCCCACTGCGAGTGACAGGTCGTCGATCACCGGGTGGTCCGGTCGTGTCGGGTAGGCAAACCGGACGTGCTCGAAGGCGAGGGTGCCGAGCGGCGGTTCAGGCAGGCGCCGGGGCTTGTCGGGTGTGCGGATGCGCGGCTCGACCGACAGGATCTCGGCGATGCGCCCGGCGGCGCCTGCCGCGGCGCTGACCTCGCTCCAGACCTGCGAGAGTTCGCCCAGCGCGCCTGCGGCAAAGACCGCATAGAGCACGAACTGCGACAGGCGGCCGCCGGTGATACGCCCGGCCAGCACATCCTGCGCGCCGTACCAGAGCACGCCGACGACGCTGGCGAAAATCAGGAAGATGGCCACGGCGGTCAGGATCGAGCGCGACGCGGTGGCGCTGCGGGCGGCTTCGAACGCCTCCTCGGCAGCCGCCTGGAAGCGCGTCAGGGTGGCGCGCTCGGCCGTAAAGGCCTGCATGACGCGAGTGGCGCCGATCGCCTCGGTGGCATAGGCCGACGCGTCGGCGAGCCGGTCCTGCGCGCGCCGGGAGCGCTGGCGGACGGAGCGGCCGGATGCGACCAGCGGCAGCACGATCACGGGGATCGCCAGCATGACCAGGCCCGACAGCCGCGGGCTGGTCACCACCATCATGGCGGCGGCACCGATGAAGAGCACGAAGTTGCGCAGCGCCACCGAGGCACTCGCTCCGAAGGCCGACTTGATCTGGGTTGTGTCGGCGGTCAGGCGCGAGACGATCTCGCCCGACTTCACGGTGTCGAAGAAACCGGCGTCAAGCCGTGTGAGATGGGCGAAGACCGCGGTGCGCACATCGGCCATGACCCGCTCGCCGAGCGTCATCACGAGGTAGTAGCGGGCGGCGCTGGCAACAGCGAGGACGGCGACGACGCCGATCATGAGGCTGAAATAGCGGTCGATCAGGTCGATGCCCTCGGCCGAGAAGCCGTAGTCGACCATGCGGCGCACCGCGAGCGGAATGGCCAGGGTTGCCATCGCCGCGATGACGAGGGCCACCAGCGCCATGGCAATCTGCCCGCGATAGCGCAGCGCATAGGGAAGCAGCGGCTGCAGCGCCCGGAGCGAGGTCTTGCTGTCGGGCGCGGGCGACCCGTCGAGGGCGGTTGAACTCATGCGATTGCGATCTCGGGACCAAGGCTGCGAACGGGACGCGCGCTTGTGCGCGGCAAGGGGCTGCTGTATAGGGCTGCGACTTCTCGTCGAGGCTCTATAGACGAATTCGGGCCGCCGTGGCGACCTGTGAGGACTGATCATGAAGGCCGATATCCACCCCGCCTACCACACCATCAAGATCGTCATGACGGACGGCACCGAGTTCCACACGCGTTCGACGTGGGGCAAGGAAGGCGACGTCATGCAGCTGGACATCGACTCCAAGTCGCATCCGGCCTGGACCGGCGGTCAGCAGCAGCTGCTCGATCGCGGTGGCCGCCTGTCGCGTTTCAACAAGCGCTTCGAGAGCTTCGGTCTCGCCAAGAAGTGACGGTTCGGCGCCTGTCGGGCGCCGGGTTCGACCATAAAAAAGCCCCGGCTTGCCGGGGCTTTTTGTGTTGGCCGGGCCGTGTCAGGTCCGGAACGCGGAGCGCAGCAGTATATGCTGCAGGGCGACCGGGTTCGGCGCCTGCGGCGTGGTGGACGCACCGGGCTCCATCAGCCGGTCGAGGTGCATGATGCGGTCCTGTAGCCGCAGCGATGCGGCGATCAGGTCTCGCAGCTCGGCGGGCAGGCTTTCGAGCGAGTCTGGGCTGGTCAGGCTGTTCTGCTGGCTCAGGCGAACCTTTTCCTTCTGCTGGCGAGCCTGGACGGGCGTCATCTCGCCCTCGGCCACGGCCCGCTGCAGTAGCAGCCAAGACGCGAGCTGCATCAGCCGGGTCGTGAGCCGCATGCTCTCGCTCGCATAGGCCAGCGCCGCCAGGCGGGGCAGGTTGCGGCTTTCCTCGCGGCCGGGGCCGTCCAGATAGGCGGCGGTCTGCTCGACGAGCGACATGCCCTCGCGGAACAGTGCCCGGAACGCCTCCGACGTCACGAATGTGGTGGCGAAGGAGACGGCTGTCGGCTCCGTTGCGGTCTGTTTCATCTCGTTCATCGACGCCTACTCCCGTTCGAACCCGCGGCGGATGGTGCATTGTCCCATTCGGAGCCGCGGCTGCTGCCACTGGGTTCAGGGCAGCAAGACTAGCGCCAGCGGGGACCGAAGGCGATGTTCAGCCTTCGTTAACCCTAACGCTGAAGAAGGACGGGGAGATGTGGCGGCCGCAAGGCGGCGACACTGCCAAAAAAGAAGCCGCCCGGAGGCGGCTTGCAGTGGATATACAGGGAGGCGTCAAACAGAGTGGACAGGAGCCACTCGACATCCAGAGAATTCTGGATAACGGATTCATAGTCTCGAAAGATTAACAGAGGCTTAAGGCACATTGGACACGGCATGCGTGTGCCGAAACGGGACCCGCCTTTACAGTTTGAAAACACCTTCGGCTGCCTGTCGCGACGCCTGCTTGGCGTCGCGGGCACCCTCGAGGCGGCTGATCTCGTCACGCAGTTGTGAGATCCGCTCGTCGAGCTCGTCAACCGAAAGCGCGGCCAGGTCCTGGCCGATCTCGTGGCGGACCGGCTTGCGCGCCGGAAGGTCGTCTGCGAAGGGTTCGGCCATGGGCTGCTCCGACGGGTTCTTTACCCAAAGTCGTGCTGCAGCCAACCGTCCGCAAGCCCCTTCCGGCTCCCGGCCCCTGCCGGTAACCCGACGCGCAGCAGGAGACACCGCATGGTCGCCGCATTGCCGCACTCCATGACCGCCATCGGCATTCCCGTCCCCGGCGGCCCCGAGGCGCTGGTACCGGAGATCCGGCCGCTGCCCGTGCCGGGCGTCGGCGAGGTGCTTGTTGCCGTCGCGGCCGCGGGCGTGAACCGGCCGGACGTGATGCAACGCAAGGGCCTCTACCCGGCGCCGGCCGGCGCTTCCGACATTCCCGGGCTCGAGATCGCCGGACGGGTCGTGGCGCTCGGCGCGGGCGTCACGCGCTTCGCTATGGGCGACGCGATCTGCGGCCTCGTCCCCGGCGGCGGCTACGCCGAGTACTGTGTCGTCCATGAGGCGAACGCCCTGCCGGTGCCTGCGGGCATGGCGCTGGGCGATGCCGCCGCCCTGCCGGAGACCTATTTCACCGTCTGGACCAACGTGTTCGAGCGCGGCCGCCTCGTGGCCGGCGAGACTGTGCTGGTGCATGGTGGCAGTTCGGGGATCGGCACCACGGCGATCATGCTCGCCAAGGCGTTCGGCGCGCGGGTGGCGGTGACGGCGGGCTCGGACGCGAAATGCGCCGCCTGCCTCGCTCTCGGCGCCGATCTGGCTGTCAACTACCGCACGCAGGACTTCGTCGCCGGGGTCAAGGCCTTCACCGGGGGGCGCGGCGTCGAACTCATCCTCGACATGGTCGGGGGTGAGTACATCGCCCGCAACTACGAGGCGGCCGCCATGGATGGGCGGATCGTGCAGATCGCCTTCCAGGGTTCCTCGACGGCAACCGTCGATTTTCGCCGCCTGATGCTGAAGCGGCTGACCCATACTGGCTCGACGCTGCGCAGCCGCAGCGTGGCCGAGAAGGCCGCCATCGCGGATGCGCTGACGGCACAGGTGTGGCCGCTGCTGGCGCAGGGCCGCTGCCGGCCGATCATCCACGCGCGCTTTCCGCTGGTGGAGGCGGCGCAAGCCCACGCCCTGATGGAATCGAGCGCCCATATCGGCAAGATCGTGCTGACTGTCGACCCTGCGGCAGTCTAGGCCCGCGGGCCGAGCAGGATGAGGGCTGCGCCGGCGAGGCACAGTCCGGCCCCGGCAAGGTCCCACCGGTCTGGGTCGACGCCCTCGACGACGCGCAGCCAAACCAGCGACGCCGCAATGTAGACGCCCCCATAGGCGGCGAAGGTGCGCGCGGCGTGCGGCTGGTCGACCCGCGTCAGCAGCCAGGCGAAGGCGACGAGCGATACGACGCCTGCCAGGGCCCAGGCCGGCGACCGTCCCAGCCGCAGCCAGCTCCAGAAGGCCCAGCATCCGGCGATTTCGGCGAGAGCCGCGGCGGCATATACCAGGGCGGTCACGGCAAAGCGGTCTCCGGATGGGGTGGTTCGCGCTGAATCGACGAATTGCGCGACGCAGCGCGCCGCAGTATACAGCGCGTAATCCCCGTTATGTGTGGCGATGCGGGGCTCCGGCCGAAAGGTCCGGCCGGAGCGCGAGACGCCGTTGCCTCGCCGCGTGAGGCCAAAGGAGAACACTCATGAGCACTGGGCCGCTGATGCCGAAAGCCACGGCTGTCTGGCTCGTCGACAATTCCGCGCTGTCGTTCGAGCAGATCGCCGATTTCTGCAAGCTGCATCCGCTCGAGGTCAAGGGCATCGCCGATGGCGAGGTCGCCGCCGGGATCAAGGGCCTCGATCCGGTCGTCGCCGGGCAGCTCACCCGCGAGGAGATCGCAAAGGCCGAGGGTGATCCCGCGTATCGGTTGCGGCTGGCGGTCTCGACCGTCAGCATCGGCAGCCAGAAGCGCAAGAAGGGGCCGCGCTACACGCCGCTGTCGCGGCGCCAGGACCGGCCCAACGCCATTTTGTGGCTGCTGCGCAACCATGCCGAGCTGAAGGATGCGCAGATAATGCGCCTCGTCGGCACCACCAAGGCGACGATCCAGCAGATCAAGGACCGGACGCACTGGAATGCCGCTACCCTGGCGCCGATGGACCCCGTCACGCTTGGCCTGTGCTCGCAGATCGACCTCGATTTCCAGGTCCAGCGCGCCGCCAAGGACAAGGCGCCGGCTCCCCAGGAGGCGAGCCAGACCCTGCTTCCGGCCGAGGTGACGACCGCCCGCGAGCCTGTGCAGGCGCCCTTTGCGACGCTCAACGCGCCGAAGGAACAGGAAGAGCGCATCGACGTGAACTCGGTCTTCGCCAAGCTGAAGCAGCTGAAGTCCAACGAGTAGCCGACGCGGCGCTGCCCCTGTTTCAGGCCCGTTCCATCCAACGGCCCGCACCCTGGTGCGGGCCGTTTGCGTTGTGGCCTGCCGGCTTCAGGTGTTGCGCGACCCATGCATGCCGTGGTGGCGCCGCAATACGGCCATTCACCGGGGGTTAACCGTCCGGGCAATTGCTCGAATGCAACGGGGTTCGAAAAGCCTTCGGAAAGGTTGACGGAACCTTCGCTTAACCATCGCCGCGTAGGTCTCAAACCTAACGGACGGTCTCCAAGGAGGACTTACCATGACGGCATCCATTCGGGCCCTGCGCGCGGCCAGGCTGGTCCTGGCCCTGACGGCGGCGCTGGCCCTGGCCGCCTGCTCCACCAACAAGACGGAAGAGGGTGTTGCCGGAGCGGGCGGACTTGGTGCGGCAGGTGCCGCGTCGCCGGGTTCGGCGCAGGATTTCGTCGTCAATGTCGGCGACCGCGTCTTCTTCGAGTCGGATTCGTCGGACCTGACGCCGACAGCCACCGCCACCCTCGACAAGCAGGCGCGCTGGCTCGGCCAGTACCCGCGCTATGCGATCACCATGGAGGGGCATGCCGACGAGCGCGGCACCCGCGAGTACAATTTCGCGCTCGGCGCCCGTCGCGCCCAGGTGGCGCGGGACTATCTCGCGTCCCGCGGCGTGCCGGCATCGCGCATCCGTACAACGTCGTTCGGCAAGGAACGGCCGGTTGCTGTCTGTGATGACATCTCGTGCTGGTCGCAGAACCGCCGCGCCGTCACCGTGCTGAACGGCGCTGCCGGGTCCTGAATCCGGCCTCTGCGCGCGGCCGGATTTCCGGCCGCGCCCAGTTCGCACCGCGACCGCCTCTGGCCAACGGGAAATCCGGCATGATCCGCGCAAACCTCGCTGCCCTGTGTCTGACGGCCCTGTGCGGGCCGGTGCTTGCGCAGGATGCCGACATGGTCGTGCGGGTGAACCGTCTGGAGGGGCAGGTGCGGCAGCTCTCGGGCCAGCTCGAGCAGGCTCAGTTCCAGACCCGCAAGCTGGAAGAGCAGCTGCGCAAATTTCAGCAGGACGTCGAGTTCCGGTTCCAGGAGCTCAAGCCTGCGCCGAAGGTCGTCGCGCCGGCGCCGCAGGCCGTGGCGCCGATGGCGAAGCCGAAGCCGGCCTCCGTCCAGGCACCAGGACCTGCGGTGACACCGGCCGCCGTGCCGCGGCCGCGCACCGCCACCGCGGTCCCCTGAGCTCGCCGCGCCGGGACTCGCCGCGCCGGGGCCTCCGAAGGACCACATTTTGGCCTGCGCGGCGTCCCATGGTAGAGGCCTCCGAGGTCCCCGCGCGAGCCCCTGCCATGATCCGAGCCTTTGCCTGGGCCCCTGTTGCCGCCCTTGCCCTGTCGCTGGCCGCAGCCGCGCCGGCCACCGCCCAGGATGTGTCCGAACTGCTGGTGCGGGTGACGCGGCTCGAGGGACAGTTGCGGCAGATGTCGGGGCAGATCGAGCAGCTGCAGTTCCAGAACCGGCGGCTTGAGGACGCGCTGCGCAAGTTCCAGCAGGACGTCGAGTTCCGCTTCCAGGAGAGCGGCGGCAAGGGTGGAGCGCCCGGGCCCAATGCGCAGGGCGGACCGGCTCCCGCCGCACAGGCCGGGGTTCCGCCGACGACCGCCACGGCACCCGGCGGCGCGACGCCGGCGACGGCCGGGCGGCCGGCGCGGCCGGCG
>JBEIIL010000026.1:0-34909 GCA_040380755.1 Methylobacteriaceae bacterium
ATAGTCGGCGGTTCCCGAAATCCGCGTGTGCACGTCGGCGCCGCCGAGATCGTCGACCGTGACCTCCTCGCCGGTGGCCGCCTTCACCAGCGGCGGGCCGCCGAGGAAAATGGCGCCAGTGCCGCGCACGATCACGTTGTAGTCGGACAGCGCCGGCACATAGGCGCCGCCTGCCGTGCAGTGGCCGAGCACGATGGCGACCTGGGGGATGCCCATCTTCGACAGGATCGCCTGGTTGCGGAAGATCCGCCCGGCCAAATAGCGGTCGCCGAACAGTTCCGCCTGCAGCGGCAGGAAGCCGCCGGCGCTGTCGCACAGATGCACGACCGGCAGGCGGTTCTCGATGGCGATGTCGAGGGTGCGGATGATCTTCTTCACCGACAGCGGGTACCAGGCACCGCCCTTCACGCTCGCGTCGTCGGCATGGATGATGACCTCGCGGCCCGACACGATGCCGATGCCCGAGACGATGCCGGCGCCCGGCACGTCGCCGCCATAGGCCTGGTTGGCAGCCAGCGTCGACAGCTCGAGGAAGGGCGTGCCCGGATCAAGCAGCGCCTCGATGCGGTCGCGCACGAACATCTTGCCCTGGCGGTCGAGCCGGTCGCGGTCACGCTGCGGGCGCACATGGCGGGCCTGGTGCTGGCGCTCCCGGAGCTGGGCGGCGAGGCCGAGATTGTGGTCGCGGTTGGCGGCAAACTCGGCCGAGCGGGTGTCGAGGCCGGACTGGATGCGGCGCATGTCAGCCCCCTGCCGTGACGGTGACGAGGGAAGCGTCGCGGTCGAAACTCTGGCCCTGCGCGACATGCACCGAGGTTACGACACCGTCGTGCCAGGCGCGGATCGTCGTCTCGAGCTTCATGCTCTCGATCACCACCAGGGCGTCACCGATCACGACCGCCTGCCCGGCGGCGACGTCGACGCGCACGACGGTGCCGGGCATCGGCGCCCGGGCCACGTCCCCGCCACCGACCGACCCGGCGTCGGCAAAGCGGCGGGTGGGATCGAGGTGGCGCAGCCCATGCGTCCGGCCGGCGATATGGATGTGCAGGTCTTCACCGTCGATTGCGAGAAGCACCGGCTGCGACAGCCCGTCGACGAAAAGCGTGTAGGCGCCGTCGCCGGCCGGCACGAGGTCGACACGCGCGGTGCCGGCATCGCCTGACAGGCGGTGGCCGGTGCCGTCACGGGCGAGCCAGACCTCGATGTCGGTGCCGCCGATGGTGAACGCGTGCCGCATGTCAGTTCCGCCAGCCTCCGATGGATGCGTGGAGGCGCGGCACGGCATCGGCCGCATCGCGAACGGCTCGGGTCGACAGCGCCGCCACCGCCGCAAGGGCGAGGCGGGTGCGCGGGTCGAGATCCGGCTCGGCCGCAAGATCGGGATGGGCGTCGATCCAACCGGTGTGAACGGCCGCCGTGGCAAAGTCGGGATCGCCCATCAGGCGGTCGAGGAACCCGGCATTGGTCTCGCAGCCCAGCAGGGCGAAATCGGCAAGCGCCTGCCTTGCCCTGGTAATCGCGTCCGTCCGGTCTGCGCCGTGGACGATCAGCTTGGCGAGCATCGGATCGAACGCGGTGGTGATGCGCTGTCCACGGGCGATGCCGACATCGACGCGTACGCCGTCGCCCTCCGGCAGGCGCAGGGCGAGGACCCGCCCGGTCGTCGGCGTGAAACCGCGGGAGGGCGATTCGGCGTAGAGCCTGAGCTCGATGGCGTGGCCGCAGGCCTGAACATCGTCTTGGGCGAAGCCCAACGGTTCGCCGGCTGCCACCCGCAGTTGCGCCTCGACCAGATCGATCCCGGTGACCATTTCGGTGACGGGATGCTCGACCTGCAGGCGGGTGTTCATCTCGAGGAAGTAGAAGGCGCCATTGTCGAAGATGAACTCCACAGTGCCGGCGTTGCGGTAGCCCGCGGCGCGGGCGATGCCCGCCGCGGTCTCGCAGATCTGAGCGCGCTGGGCCGGCGACAGCGCCGGCGAGGGGGTTTCCTCCACGATCTTCTGGAAGCGGCGCTGGACAGAGCACTCGCGCTCACCGAGATGCACGACCGTGCCGCTGGCATCGCCCAGCACCTGCACCTCGATATGCCGCGGCTGCTCGATGAAGCGTTCCACATAGAGCCGGCCGTCGCCGAAATAGCGCTCGCCCTCGCTGCGCGCCTGGGCGATCTCGCGCGCTAGCAGCGTCATGTCGCGGACGATGCGCATGCCCTTGCCGCCACCGCCGGCAGACGGCTTGACCAGCAGCGGCGCTCCGAGCGCGTGGGCGCGCTCGACAAAGGTGGCAGGGTCATCGTCCTCGATGGCCGAGGGCGCCACGGGAAAGCCGTGCTGCGCGACGAAGGCCCGGGCCCGCACCTTGTCGCCCATCAGGTCGATCGCGTCCGGCGTCGGGCCGACGAAGGCCATGCCGGCAGCGGCGACGGCGCGCGCGAAGGCGGCGTTCTCGGACAGAAAGCCGTAGCCCGGATGGATCGCGCAGGCGCCGCTGCGCTGTGCTGCGGCGATAATCTGGTCGGCATCGAGATAGGCGGCGACACCGGTGCGGCCCGCGATGGCCATCACCTGATCGGCCGCTGCACTAGCCGGCGACCCGGCATCGTCCGCGTGGGAGACCAGCACCGTTCGCAGGCCGAGCCGCCGCGCCGTGCGGATGATCCGCAGCGCGATCTCGCCGCGGTTGGCGACCAGGAGGGTGTCGAACGGGAACCGGCTCACGGCCTATCCCCCGTTGCGGGGCGGACGAGCCCGTGGAGGATCAGGGACAGGAGGCTGTCAGCTGTCCGGTCAACGTCAAGGCTGCGGCCATTGGCCGCTGACCATGCCAGATGCTCGACGGAGCCGAAGATCACGTCGCGCACGAGCCGCACCTCGATGTCCGCACGAACTTGGCCGCCAGCCACCGCAGCCTGAATGAGGCGCGTGAGAATGGACGTGTAGCGGCGGTTCAGCGTGTGGACGGACGACCCCCGGTAGTCGGTCGCGGTGCGGACCTCGGCGATGAACAGGCGGCACAGGTCGGCATCGGCCAGAAAGGCAGAGAGGTGGCGCCGGATCAAGGCCCGCAGGGTGTCCTCGAAGGGAGCCTCGAGCGCCGCAATGGTCTCGAGATCGGCCATTGTCCGCTCGTAAAACTCCGTGAGGACGGCGTTGAGCAGGTCGCGTTTGCTGGCGAAGTAGCGATAGACGAGGCCGTCGGAGACCCCCGCGGCACGGGCGATGTCAGCGACGGACGCGCCCTGAAAGCCGCTCTGGGCGAACGCGGAACGCGCCGCGTCGACGATCGAGTCGCGCCTGTCCTGCATCCGCTGGGGGCTGATCACAGGCATGGGCATGCCCACGCTGCGACCCGATCGCCGCCGTCCCTGGTCATCCGTCCCTCCCGGAGCGCCTCTGTCGATGAGAGCGGGCGCTTGCCAAGACTGCAATAATGAATATCGTTCACTGAAGGCTGTCAACCACGCCAAGCGGTGGCGGCACATCCGGGAGGACTTGCAGTGGGCGCCCTCGACACGAGCCTTCGCAACAGCGCGTCACCGCGTTTTGATCTCACGCCTGATCACCAGCAGATCCTTGATCTTGCATCCGATTTCTCCAAGGGCGAGCTGCTGCCGCTGCAGCAGCGCATGGACAATGACGAGTGGTGGCCGCCGCAGGTGATGCCGGCACTGGCGCGCATGGGGTTCCTCGGAGTCACCGTGCCGGAAAGCCTGGGCGGCAGCGGCTCGGACTTCTTCACCTCAGGCCTGATCACGCAGGGGCTGGCCCGCTACAATCCGGCGGTGGCGCTGTCCTATGCGGCCCACGAAAATCTCTGCCTCAACAACATCGCCCGCAATGCCTCGCCGGAACTTCAGCGGCGCATCGTGCCGGGCCTGTGCGACGGCAGCCACATCGGCGCGCTGGCGCTGACGGAACCGGGCGCCGGCTCCGATGCGCTGGGCTCGATGGCGACGTCGGCGCGGGCGGACGGCGATCATTACGTGCTCAACGGCCGCAAGCTCTACATCACCAACGGGCCGGTGGCGGACGTCGTGCTGGTCTACGCCAAGACCGACAAGGAGAAGGGCGCCAAGGGCATCTCGGCCTTCGTGGTCGAGAAGGGCACGCCCGGCTTCGCGGTGGCGCAGAAGCTGGACAAGATGGGGTTCCGCGGCTCGACGACGGCGGAGCTGACCTTCGACGACTGCCGCGTTCCGGCCCACAACATGGTCGGCCACGAGAATGCCGGCGTCGGCGTGGTGATGAGCGGCCTCGACCTCGAGCGCGCCATCGTGGCGATGATCAATGTCGGCATGGCCGAGCGAGCGCTGGACCTGGCGATCGACTATGCCAAGACGCGCGAGCAGTTCGGCCGCACCATTGGCCAGTTCCAGCTCGTCCAGGGCAAGCTCGCCGAAATGTATGTCACCGTGGAGGCCATGAAGGCGTTCTGCTACCGCACGCTGGCGCAGGCCAACGATCTGGCGGAGGGCGACGGTGGCCGCGGCGAGATCCATAAGGTGACGGCGGCGGCGCTGATGTTTGCCGCCGATGGCTGCTCGCGGGTCATCAACGAGGCGGTCCAGATCTTCGGCGGCGCCGGCTATATGCGCGAGACCGAGGTCAACCGGCTCTACCGGGCGTCGAAGCTGCTGGAGATCGGCGCTGGCACCACCGAGATCCGCAAGCTCATCATCGCCGGCGAACTGCTGCGGAAATAGGCTCCGGTTCAGGGCTCGAACCGCGGCGGACGGCGCTCGACAAAGGCGGCGATCCCCTCGCGGAAGTCTGCCGTTCCCGCGCGTTCGACGAAGGAGACCTTCTCGGCGGCGAGCTGGTCGCCGAGGCTGGCGGTGGCGGCAGCGTGGACCAGCCGCTTGACCGCGGCGGTGGCGCCCGACGCACCCGCCGCAATACGGCGGGCGAGCGCCAGCGCCTCGTCATCCAGCGCATCGCGCGGCACGACCCGGTTGACGAGACCCATGGACAGCGCGTTGCGCGCGTCGATGGGATCGTTGAGCAGCATGGCCTCCAGCGCCCGCCGTGCCCCGATCGCGCGGGTCAGCGACCAGGTCGCGCCCCCGTCCGGTGATGTGCCGATCTTGGTGTAGGCCGACAGAAAGCTGGCATCCTCGGCGGCGACGATGAGATCGCAGGCCAGCGCCAGCGAAAGGCCGCCGCCGGCGACCGGACCCTGCACCGCGGCGATCACCGGCGCGGCCATGGAGCGCATCGTCGCGATGCCGGCGTGGAACATGTCGATGAGGCGCGCCGCCATGGCGGGCGCATGGTCGGGATCGGCGTGGAAGGTCGACAGGTCGCCTCCGGCCATGAAGGACCGACCTGCCCCCGACAGCACCACCGCGCGGACAGCAGGGTCGGCCGCGACCGCCTGGACGGCAGCCAAAAAGGCCTCGCCGAGCGCGACATCCAGCACATTCAGCTGGCGTGGGCGGTTCAGGCGGATCAGGGCAACGGCCCCGTCGCGCGAAGTCTGGAGCGGTTCCTCGGACATGGTTCCTCCCTGGTCGGTGCTTGCTGCCCCGGTGATTTCGGATACAGTCCGATAAAAATGAATGGCATTCAATGGGGGAAGCGATGAGCGAGGTGCGCGTCGAGCAGCGTGGTCCCGCGCTATGGCTCACCATCGATGGCGAGGCATCGCGCAACGCCCTGACGGACAGCGTCGTGCAGGCGCTGCGCGAGGGCGTCGAGGACGCCGGTGTCCGGCCGGGCGTGCGCGCGGTGGTGATCACCGGTGCCGGCCCGAAGGTGTTCTGTGCCGGCGGCAATCTCAAACCCCAGGCGGATGGCGCGCCGTTCCGGGTTGACCCCAACCGCCTCGACAACCCGGTCGTGCTGCTGCTGAAGGCCCTCGATGCCTGCCCGGTGGCGACCATCGCGCGGGTGAACGGCCACGCGCTGGGCGGCGGGTTCGGCCTCGTGTGTGCCTGCGACATGGCCATCGGCACCGACACCGCCCGGCTTGGCACGCCGGAAATCACGCTCGGCCTGTTCCCGATGATGATCCTGCCGGCGATGCTGCGGGTCTTGTCGCGGCGCGATGTGCTGCGGTTGTGCATGACAGGTGCGCCGATCACGGCCGCCGAGGCGGTGCGCATCGGCGCGCTCAGCGAAGCGGTGCCGGCGGCGGAGCTCGACGCCGCCGTCGACCGTCTGGTCGGTGCGCTCGCCGGCGGCGCACCCACGGCGATGCGGTTCGGGCGGCGGGTGCTGAACACGATGGCCGACATGTCCTATGGCGATGCGGTGGATTACGCCCAGCGTGTGCTGCCGCTGCTGGCCGCCACCGACGATGCGGTCGAGGGCTTCGCCGCCTTCAATGCCCGCCGGCCACCACGGTGGGCCGGGCCGGAACAATCCGAGCCATGATCGGCCAACCCATGACCGGCCAACCCATCACAGACCAGTCGATGACAGGCCGAACCAACCCGGAGGCCGAACGGACCGTCCGCATCGGCTGCGGCGCGGCGTTCTGGGGCGACACCGCGCACGGTGCGCGCCAGCTCGTCGAGCGCGGCACCATCGACTACCTGGTGTTCGACTATCTGGCCGAGATCACCCTGGCGCTGCTGGCCCGCGTCCGGGCCCGCAAGCCGGAGCTCGGCTATGTGCCGGATTGCGTCGACGTTTTGGCACCGCTGCTCCCCGCCATCCTTGGGCGCAAGATCAAGGTGATTTCGAACGGCGGCGGCATGAACCCCGAGGCAGCAGCGGCCGAACTGGCGCGCCGGGCGGCCGCCCAGGGCCTGTCGCCGCGCATCGCCGTGGTGAGCGGCGACGACCTCATGCCGCAGATCGAGGCGCTGCGGGCTGCCGAATTCCGCGACATGGCGACTGGCTTGCCGCTGCCGCCGCGGCTGACCAGCGCGAATGCGTATCTGGGCGCGGGACCGATCGCGCAGGCGCTGTCGCGCGGCGCCGACATCGTGATCACCGGGCGCTGCGTCGATTCGGCCGTCACGCTCGGCGCACTGATGCACGCCTTCGGGTGGAGCCTCTCGGATCACGACCGCCTCGCTGCGGGCAGCCTCGCCGGCCATTTGCTGGAGTGCGGCACGCAGGTGACGGGTGGCGTGTTCACCGACTGGGAGGCCGTGCCGGGCTGGGACGACATGGGCTTTCCGATCGCCGAATGCCGGGCGGACGGGAGCTTCGTCCTGACCAAGCCGCCGGGCACCGGCGGGCTGGTCACGCCGCTCAGCGTCGGCGAGCAGCTGCTCTACGAGATCGGCGATCCGGCCGCCTATCTGCTGCCCGACGTTACCTGCGATTTCCGCGGCGTCACCCTCGTGCAGGACGGGCCGGACCGTGTCCGTGTGTCCGGCGCGAAGGGCCGCCCGCCGACAGGGCTGCTGAAGGTCTGCGCCACCTTTGCGGACGGCTTCCGGACGATCGGGACGGTAACGATCGCCGGCCGGGATGCCGCCGCCAAGGCGGAGCGAACCGGAGAGGCGATCCTGTCGCGCGCCAGCCGGCTGATGGCCGAAGCGGGCCATGCGGCGTTCTCCGAGACCTCGATCGAGGTGCTGGGCAGCGAGGCCACCTACGGGCCCGGCGCGGCGCAGGCTGCCGCCCGCAGCCGCGAGGTCGTGCTGAAGATCGGCGCCCGGCACGCGGAGGAGGACGCCCTCGGCGTCCTGGCGCGCGAGATCGTGCCGGCGGCCACCGCCATGGCGCAGGGGCTGACAGGTCTTCACGCAGGACGACCGGGCGTGCAGCCGGTGCTGCGGGTCGTCTCCTTTCTGGTTCCGGCCACCATGGCGCCCGCCAGCGTCATGCTCGACGGCTGGACCGACACGGTGCCGGGTCCCGCACCCGCACAACCGGGCACCGCTGACACTCCCCCAACCTTTCCTGCGGAGGGTGCGTCCGCCGGTCCCGAGGGGCTGGCCACCACGTCGGTGCCTCTCGTGGCTCTGGCTGTCGGCCGCAGCGGCGACAAGGGCAACTCGGCCAATATCGGGATCATGGCCCGCCGGCCTGAGGCGCTGCCATGGATCCGCGCCGCGCTGACGCCCGACGTGGTGGCAGCGTTTTTCCACCAGACGGGTGTGACGCGGGTCGAGCGCTTCGAGCTGCCGGGGCTGTCCGCCCTGAATTTCGTCCTGCACGATTGCCTGGGCGGCGGCGGCATCGCGTCGCTGCGGATCGACCCGCAGGGCAAGGCCTTCGCGCAGATGCTGATGGACCTGCCGATCCCGGTCCCCGCCTCGCTGGCGGCCGGGATTGCAGCGGAAGGGAGTTCGACATGACAGCGCCTGACAGCCTCACCGCCCCCCTCACCTTCCGCGATGACCTGCTCAAGGATCAGGTGGTCCTCGTCTCGGGCGCCGGCACCGGCCTTGGCAAGGCCATCGCCATCCAGTGCGCGCGGCTCGGCGCCAGGCTGGCGATCTGCGGTCGCAAGGTCGAGAACCTGGAGGCGACGGCGGAGCTGCTGCGTGAGATCGGCGCCGAGGTCATGGTCCGGCCGGCGACGATCCGCGACGCCGAGGATGTCGACCGCATGCATGGCGAGATCTGGGAGCGGTTCGGCCGGGTCGACCACCTGGTCAACAACGCCGGCGGCCAGTTTCCGCAGGCGGCGATCGACTTTTCGGTGAAGGGCTGGAACGCCGTCATCGACACCAATCTGAACGGCAGCTGGTACATGATGCAGGCCGCCGCGAGGCGCTGGCGCGACCATGGCGGGCCGGGCTCGATCGTCAACATCGTCGCCGTCGTCGGGCGTGGGATGCCGGGCGTCGCTCACACCTGCGCGGCCCGGGCCGGGGTGATCCATCTGTCCAAGACCGTGGCGATCGAGTGGGCGCCGCTCGGCATCCGCGTCAACTGCGTGGCGCCGGGTGCGATCTGGACCGAGGGTATGAATGTCTATCCGGAAGAGGCCCGGCGCGAGCTGCCGCGGTCGAACCTGATGCAGCGGTTCGGCACGGCCCGCGACGTGGCCGACGCGGTGACCTACCTGATCGGCCCGAGCGGCAGCTTCATCACCGGCGAGGTCATGGTGGTGGACGGCGGCAACCAGGTGTGGGGCGACCAGTGGACGATCCCGCGGCCGGACTATTTCGCTGTCTGAACCGCGCTGGCGGCCTTGAGGCGAAGCCGCGGGCTTGGAGCGAAGCAGCACACCTGCGGCCGGGTGTCGCCGTCGATCGCCCCTGCAAGCCAGGCGCCGGCACACTAGGTTTCGTCTTGTCCCCATCTGGGAGGCCCTATGCGCGTGACGATCCCTGCCGGCCTGCTGCATCGACGCCTGCCGGTTCTGGCTGTTGCCCTCGCAGCCCTAGCCGGACCTGCCCGTGCCGATTCAGGGGTCGAGGCCGCCTGGACGGTGCTGTCGCGGGGCGGCATCGTTCTGTTCCGGCACGCCAATGCACCGGGCGGCGGCGATCCTGAGGGCATGCGGCTGGGGGACTGTACGACCCAGCGCA
Source organism: Methylobacteriaceae bacterium (assembly GCA_040380755.1). Taxonomy (GTDB): domain Bacteria; phylum Pseudomonadota; class Alphaproteobacteria; order Rhizobiales; family Beijerinckiaceae; genus Alsobacter. The sequence goes on from JBEIIL010000026.1 coordinate 9,446, forward strand.
ACCTCGACTCGGAAGGCCGGGCGCAGGCCGGTCGGATCGGCGATGCCTTTCGCACCCGTGGCATCGCGGTGGACGCTGTGCTGGTGTCGCAATGGTGCCGGACCACCGAGACCGCCGCGATCGCGTTTCCTGGCCGGGCAAAAGCCGAACCGGCCTTCAATTCGTTCTTCGGGCGGCCGGCCGATGGACCGGCACAAACGAAGGCGGCCCTGGCGGTGCTCGACGCCTGGCGGGGCCCGGGCGCACTCGTCGTCACCACCCACCAGGTCAATATCACGGCGTTGACCGGGATCTTCCCGGCGTCCGGCGAAGGGATCGTGGTGGATCGCCGCAACGGGATCTGGACGGTCGTCGGCCGGATCAGGCCCTGACGGATTCCCTAGCGCTGGCCAGGACGGTGATGGCTTTGTGCAACAGCCACTCCCAACCTGTCGGCGGCAGCTTCGGTTCAGCCGGTCCCGACTCGACTCCCGCGGGTGTCTTGGGGATGATTGCGCCGTCCGCCGCGGCGGGTCCCGCATCGGCGGACAGGGGCAAGGCCGTGGCGATTGTCGGACAGCAGCATGCGGCATGGCGTCGGTCCACCGCCGCAACAGTGGCCGTCGCCGGCATGGCTGCGATCCTGTTGCCGCTGCAGGCGTTGGCGGCCGACACCAGCACGGGCCCGACCTTCCTGAAATCCTGCACCATCTCGCCTCCCGACATCGGGCCGATCTGGCCAAGCCCGGCAACGGCGGATGACACGCCCGCGAAAGGCAAATCCGCCAAGGCGAAGCCGGCGGCAGGCAAGGCGGCCGCGGCTGCGCCCGCCAAGCCGTCCAAAGCCGCGGCTGACAGCTCCGATGATGACGACGACAGCAGCGACGACGATTCCGACAGCGATGACGACGACGATGATGATGACGATGGTGACGACACCACCGGCATTCTCATCCCGCAGTCCTCGCTGTGCCTGGCCTTATCGGGAACGCTGACGTTCGGCCTGCAGCAGACGGGCGTGAACGCCGACAGGCTGCTGAAGATCGCCGGCGTGGCGCCGAAGAGCAATTTTGCACCGCAGTTCAGCGGGTCGCTGACCTTCAGTGCCAAATCGACCCTCGACAACGGGGTCGAGGTGATTGCCGTCGTCTCGGGCACGGGCAGCAACGCGCAACCGGCCAGCGCGCCCAGCCTGAGCGAGGTGTCGCTGACGGTCGGGCCGGTTGCCGCCGGCCTGATGAGCTCGCGGTTCGACTTCTGGACCGGGGACGATTTCATCTACTCGGCGCAGGTGCCCAACCGGACAGTCGGCCTGCTCGGTTTTGATCTGCCGGTGACCGACACAACGAGCGTGTCGCTGTCGTTCGAGCGCCCGCAGCTCGATCAGTCGCAGTCCTCCGTCGCCACGCGCGCAACGGGATCCAAGACCCCAGACCCGGTGCTGCGGCTGCTCTACGACGGCGACAGCCTCACCGTGCAGGGCTCCTTCGCCCTGCATGGCCTGGGCAGCACCAGCGGGAACACCGGCAAGGCGGTGCTGGTCGGCGCGACCTGGACAACCCAGCTGGCCGGTCGCACCGCAAGCCTGACGGGGCAGTGGGCCGGCGCCATCAATGCGCCGACCTATCTGGGCTCGCAGCTCGACCAGCGCACCACGCGGGCCGTGATCTTCGCCGAGGATCCGACCCGCGGCTGGTCGGGCGTCGTGTCGGGCCAATACCAGTGGACGGATACGATCACGAGCAATGCCTTTGCCAGCGTCTACCGGATGTCCCTGCCAGTGGCCCGGACAGTGTCGGGGGAGATCGCCATCGATCGCATTGCCGTCAATACGACCTGGGAGCCGAACCCCGGCGTCAAGGTCGGCCTCGAGGGCATGGTCAGCTGGCAGCAGATCGACATCACCGGCCGCCAACGGTCGGGGCTTGCCGTTGGCGGCCGGGTCGGAACGGTCCAGCTGTTCGTGCAGGGGACGTTCTAGCTGCTGGTCAACCGGGCTTCAGCGTCCTGTGCGACAGGAAGAACCGGAGCATTTCCCGGCTGGCGTCGGGCCCCTGCGGGGCCGTGTAGGAGCCATCCGCACTGCCGCCCGACCAGGCATGGCCAAGCCCGTGCACGAGCCAGTGCTCATGCCGGGACACGCCGCCCTTCGCGGCGTGGATGGTGCGGATGAAGCTGACGCCCGACGCGCTGGTGCCCTGCTCGACGCGTGCGTCCAGCGGCTCTCCGGCCAGTGCCTGGTCGATCACCTGGGCGCCATTGACCGGCGCGACGGTGCTGTCGGCGTCGCCATGGAACACGATGGTGGGCACGCCGGCCCCGGCCTTGAGGTTGGTGCCGGCGCCCTTCTTCATGGCCGAGAAGGCATTCGCCATCGTCCTTGCCGCGCCGACTGGCAGTCCGGAGTGGACACCGGCCGCGGCGAACAGGTCCGGATAGGCCGCCGCCATGATGGCGGCCGCCGCACCGCCGGCCGACAGGCCTGCGACATAGACGCGGCCCTCGGCGACTGCCACCTCTGCCATCGCCGCGCGGGCGATACCGGCGATGAGGGCGGCCTCGCCGCGATCGCGCGTCTGGTTGCCGGCGTTGAACCAGTTCCAGCACAGCGACGCATTGGCCGCATCGGACTGGGCCGGATAGACGACGGCCAGGCCGAGTTCCGCGGCGAGGAGGTTCATGCGGGTGCCAGTGGCGAAATCATCGGGCGTCTGGGTGCAGCCATGCAGCATGACCAGAAGGGGCATGCCGCCGGCGGCGGGGCGACTGGGCACGAACAGCCGATAGGCCCGCGTTCCGCCCGGTCCCGTGTAGCTGCGCGTCTCGAACCGCGAGCCCTCGGGCACCGGTGGGACGACACCCGGCCGGACCGGGGCCGCCGGGCGGCCGGGAAAGCGGAACCGTCCCGCGGGAGATCGCTCGGCGGGACGATCCCCAGCACGGTCCGCGGATCCGGGTGCCGCTCCCGCCACCGCGCCACGCAGCGCGGCCAGCGCCTCCGTGAGACGGCCCTGGCGGGTCAGCCGGGTGGCCTCGGCGATGCCGGACTTGAAACGGAGGGTCATTGGTCTTGTCCTGGGTTGACACCGGAAGCAGTCAGCGGATGCGGTCGGCGAGGGCCGTCTTGACCGCCGCAGACGCCTGCAACGCGCCAAGAACCTGAATCGACGCGATCGTCGCGCTGGCGAGTTCGGGCGTGACGTCGGCGCCGATCACCACGAGGCCCAGCACCTGGATGTGCAGGACCTCGCCGGCGGCCTGAACCGCCTCGAGCTCCTCGCGACCGTAGCGCCGCAGTCCGAGATCGAGACGGCGCCGCGCGATCGCCTGCTTGAGGCTGTCGGCGTGCCGGTCGAGCTGGTTGCGGATGGCGGTTCGGATGAAATCGGTCCGGTTCGAATAGAAGCCGTCCCGCACCAACAGGTCGACGTGACCGAGATCGACGAAGCCGAGATTGATCGTGATCTTCTCGCTGTCCGCGCCTCGGCTCGGGGGATCGGGGAATGTGTTCACACTTTCCATCTCTTAACCATCTATAAGGATGGTATATGGATGTCAAAAGAACGATTGCAAGCCCACATCCCCTCGTTGTCCATTCCCCGAAAGGCGGGACCAAGGCACAGTCAGGGTACCTGCGACCCGCTGTCCTGCCGCGCAGGGCCTTGACACGCACGGGCAGAATTATTTTAGATGTTAAACAGTTTCCACGGACTGCGTGCTGCTTCGCGCGGCGGGGGGACGCACCGGAGGCCGCTGCGATGATGACGCGTTCGGGCCATGTGGACAGCTTTGCGCGCGACAACCTGCCGCCCGCCGAGCAGTGGCCGCAGCTGCTCCTGGACCGTCCCGAATTCCGCTATCCCGAGCGCCTGAACTGTTCGGTCGCCTTCGTCGACGACCAGGTCGCGGCCGGCCGCGGCGACCGGCCCTGCATCCTGGCGCCGGGCATATCCTGGACCTATGCGGAGCTGCAGGACAACGTCGACCGCATCGCCCGGGTGCTGGTCGAGATTCACGGGCTCGTGCCGGGCAACCGGGTGCTGCTGCGCGCGCCCAACACACCGCTGATGGTGGCCACAACCCTGGCGGTGATCCGCGCCGGCGGCGTGGTGGTGGCGACCATGCCGCTGATGCGCGCGCGCGAACTCGTCAGCGTCATCGAGAAGGCGCAGATCCGGCTGGCGGTGTGCGACCACCGCCTGGTGGAAGCACTGGAAGCGGCACAACGGGCGGCCCCCGTCCTAGAGCGCATCGTGCCCATAGGCTGCGCGGGTGCCGACAGCCTCGAGGTACAGGCCGCTACCGCCGCTCCCGGCTTTCCACCCTGCGACACCGCGGCCGACGATGTCTGCCTGATCGGCTTCACTTCCGGCACGACCGGCGTGCCCAAGGGAACGCTGCATTTCCACCGCGACCTGCTGGCGATCTGCGATGGCTATGCGGCCCACATGGTGCGGGCGATCGCGGACGACAGGTTTATCGGCTCGCCGCCGCTCGCCTTCACCTTCGGGCTGGGCGGGCTCGTGCTGTTTCCGCTGCGGGCCGGGGCGTCGACGGTGCTGCTCGAGAAGGCCGGTCCGCACGAGCTCGTGGACGCCATCGAGCAGTTCCGCGCCAGCATCTGCTTCACCGCGCCGACTGCCTATCGGGTGATGGCCGGGCTGGCGCCGGGGCGCGACCTCGCCAGCCTGCGGCTGTGCGTGTCGGCCGGGGAGGCCCTGCCCAAGCCGACCTTCGACGCCTGGAAGGCGGTCACGGGCCTGCCCATTGTCGAGGGCATCGGCGCCACCGAGATGCTGCACATCTTCATCGGCTCGACGCCCGACACGGTTCGACCCGGCGCAACCGGGCTGCCGGTACCGGGCTACGAGGCCAAGGTCATCAATGCGGATGGCCAGCCGGTGCCGGACGGCACGCCGGGGCGGCTGGCGGTGCGCGGGCCGACCGGCTGCCGCTACCTCGCCGATGACCGTCAGGGCGTCTATGTGCAGGACGGCTGGAACATTACCGGCGACACCTATGTGCGTGATGCCGACGGCTATTTCTGGTACCAGGCGCGCTCCGACGACATGATCGTGTCGGCCGGCTACAACATTGCCGGGCCCGAGGTGGAGGCGGCGCTGCTGACCCATCCGGCCGTGCGTGAGTGCGGCGTGGTCGGCCAGCCCGATCCCGAGCGCGGCCAGATCGTCAAGGCCTTCGTGGTGCTGGCCGACGGCCAGACCGCGGACGACGCTCTCGCCAAGGCGCTGCAGGAGCACGTCAAGGCAGAGATCTCGCCCTACAAATATCCGCGCGCCATCGCCTTCGTCGATGCGCTGCCACGCACCGACACCGGCAAGCTGCGGCGCACCGCCCTGCGGGCGATTGCGGCCGGGGAAACACCGGGCTGAAACCGACACGCGCAACGCGCGGGGGGAGACACGACATGCGCATCGTCTGCATCGGCGGCGGTCCGGCCGGGCTCTACTTCGCCCTGCTGATGAAGAAGCTCGATCCGGCGCACCACATCACCGTGGTGGAGCGCAACCGGCCCTACGACACGTTCGGCTGGGGCGTGGTGTTCTCCGACGCCACCATGGTGGGCATGCGGCAGTGGGATCCCGAGAGCGCCGCCGCCATCGAGGCGGCGTTCAACCACTGGGACGACATCGAGGTGCTGATCCACGGCCGGCGGATGCGCACGACCGGCCACGGCTTCGTTGGGATCGGCCGCAAGACGCTGCTGAACATCCTCCAGGCGCGCTGCGAGGCCGTCGGCGTCGCGCTGGTGTTCGACACGGAGGCCAATGGCGACCGCGACTTCCCGGATGCCGACCTGGTGGTGGCGAGCGATGGCGTCAACTCCAGGGTGCGCAGCGCCTATGCGGACGTGTTCCGCCCCGACATGGCGACCCGGCCGAACCGCTATATCTGGCTGGGCACCAACCGCTCGTTCGAGGCCTTCACCTTCGACTTCCGCAAGACAGCGCATGGCTGGTTCCAGGCGCATGTCTACAAGTTCGACGAGAACACCTCGACGTTCATCGTCGAGACCACCGAGGAGGCGTTCCAGGCCGCGGGCCTGGCCGATGCCGACCAGGACCGCTCGATCGCGTTCTGCGAGGAGGTGTTTGCCGAGGTGCTGGACGGCGCAAGGCTGATGACCAATGCGCGCCACCTGCGCGGCTCGGCCTGGCTCAGCTTCGGCCGGCTGGTGTGCGACCGCTGGTCGACCCACAACGGGCGCAGCCATGTGGTGCTGATGGGCGATGCCGCCCATACCGCCCATTTCGCCATCGGCTCGGGCACCAAGCTGGCGCTGGAGGACGCGATCGAGCTGACGCGGCAGTTCCAGGCGCTGGGCGACACGGCCGACAAGATCCCGGCCGTGCTGGACGCCTACGAGGCGGTCCGGCGCATCGACGTGGCGCGCATCCAGAACGCCGCCCGCAACGCCATGGAGTGGTTCGAGGTGGTCGGCACGCGCTACTGCGACACGCTGCCGCCCGAACAGTTCATGTATTCGCTGCTGACACGCTCCCAGCGCATCAGCCACGAGAATTTGCGGGTGCGCGACACGGCCTGGCTGGAGGGCTACGAGCGCTGGTTCGCGGCCAGGACCGGCGTTCCGGCGGCGCCCGAGGCGCGCCCGGTGCCGCCGGCCTTCACGCCGCTGACGCTGCGCGGCGTGACGCTGCACAATCGCGTCGTCGTCTCGCCGATGGCGATGTATTCGGCCCAGGACGGCGTCGCCGGCGATTTCCACCTGGTGCATCTCGGCGCCCGGGCGCTGGGCGGCGCCGGGCTGGTGTTCGGCGAGATGACCTGCCCGTCGCCCGATGCCCGCATCACCCACGGCTGCCTCGGGCTGTGGAACGACCAGCAGGTCGAGGGGCTGGCCCGTATCGCCGGGTTCATCCACGCCAATTCCGACGCCAAAGCCGGCCTGCAGCTCGGCCATGCCGGACGCAAGGGCGCAACGCGGCTCGGCTGGGAGGGGATGGACGAGCCGCTGGAGCACGGCTGGCCGCTGATCTCGGCCTCGCCGATCCCGTTCCTGCCGCACGGACAGGTGCCGCGGGAGATGACGGAGGCCGACATGGAGGCGGTGCGCGAATCTTTCGCCAGGGCAGCACGGCTGGGCGCCCAGGCCGGGTTCGACGTGCTGGAGCTGCACTGCGCCCATGGCTATCTGCTGGCGAGCTTCCTGTCGCCGCTCACCAACCGGCGGACGGACGCGTACGGTGGGTCGCATGCCAACCGCGCCCGGTTCCCGTTGGCGGTGTTCCGGGCGGTGCGGGAGGCCTGGCCCGCCGAAAGGCCGATGTCCGTGCGCCTGTCGTGCACCGACTGGTATCCGGGCGGCAACACGGCCGACGATGCCGTTGCCTTCGCGCGGCTGTTCAAGGAGGCGGGCGCCGACCTCATCGACTGCTCGACCGGGCAGACGCTGAAGGGCGACCGGCCTGTCTACGGACGGCTGTGGCAGACGCCGTTCAGCGACCGGATCCGCAACGAGGTCGGCATCGCCACCGTGGCGGTCGGCGCGATCTCCGATGCCGACCAGGCCAATTCGGTGATCGCGGCCGGGCGCGCCGACCTGGTGGCGGTGGCGCGGCCCCACCTGGCCGATCCGGCCTGGACGCTGCACGAGGCGGCGCGGATCGGCGTGCCGGGCCTCGCCTGGCCGAAGCAGTACCTGTCCGGCCGGAGCCAGTACGAGACGGCGCTGACGCGCGCCGGGCAGACGCCGTGAGCGGCCGGGTTGCAGGCCTGCACGCGTTGGTCACCGGTGCCGGCAGCGGCATCGGTGCCGGCATTGCTGCAGCGCTGGCGGCAGAAGGTGCCGTCGTGACGCTCAGCGGTCGTCGGGCCCATGCGCTAGAGGCGGTGCGCGACGGTCTCGCCGGCACCGGCCATGGCGTGCTGCTGCTCGACGTCACCGACCCTGACGCCGTACAGGCCGCGGTGGCGAAGGCGGAGGCGGCACGCGGGCCGCTCGGCATCCTGGTCACGGCGGCCGGGGCGGCGCCGAGCGCGCCGCTCGCCCGCACCGACGATGCGCTATGGGCCTCGACGCTGGCGGTCAACCTCACCGGCGTGTTCGCCTGCCTGCGGGCCGTGCTGCCCGGCATGGCGGCACGCGGCAGCGGCCGCGCGGTGGCGGTGGCGAGCACGGCGGGGCTCATCGGCTATCCCTATGTGTCGGCCTATTGCGCGGCCAAGCACGGCGTTGTCGGGCTGGTGCGGGCGCTGGCGCTGGAGACGGCGAAGAGCGGCGTCACCGTCAACGCCGTGTGCCCCGGCTTCACCGACACGCCGCTGCTCGATGGCGCCGTGGCGACCATCACGGCGCGGACGGGCCGCAGTGCCGAGGCCGCTCGCGCCGAGCTGTCGAAGGCCAATCCGCAAGGGCGGCTCGTCACCGTGGCGGAGGTGGCAGATACGGTGCTGTGGCTGTGCGGCCCCGGGGCCTCGGCCATCACCGGCCAGGCCATCGCCGTGGCGGGCGGCGAAGTGACAAGCGGCTAGGGAGGAACCCATGAGCGCGATGAGCGAACAAAAGCGGCCGATGCGCGACTACCAGGCGCGGCATTTCGGTTGGAGCACAGACGCGGACGGGCGCGTCGCCACCATCACGCGCAACCGGCCGGAGAAGAAGAACCCGCTGACCTTCGAGAGCTATGCGGAGCTGCGCGACCTGTTCCGGGCGCTGCCGGAGGCGAACGACGTGCGGACGGTCGTTCTCACCGGCGCCGGCGGCAATTTCTGCTCGGGCGGCGACGTGTTCGAGATCATCGAGCCGCTGCTGGCCATGAGCATGCCCGACCTGCTGGCCTTCACGCGCATGACCGGCGACACCGTCAAGGCGATGAAGCGGGCGCCGCAGCCGGTGATCGCGGCGGTGGATGGGATCTGCACCGGCGCCGGGGCCATGCTGGCGCTGGCGTCCGACATGCGGCTCGGCACGCCGGCGGCACGCACCGCCTTCCTGTTCACCCGCGTCGGGCTGGCGGGCGCCGACATGGGCGCCTGCGGGCTGCTGCCACGGGTGATCGGCCAGGGCCGGGCGGCGGAGCTGCTCTACACCGGCCGGATGATGAGCGCGGCGGAGGGCGAGGCCTGGGGCTTCTTCAACGCGCTGCATGCGCCCGAGGACCTTCCCGCCAAGGCGCATGCGCTGGCACGGTCGCTCGCCGACGGGCCGTGGTTCGGCCATGCGATGACCAAGACGATGCTCAACCACGAGTGGGCCATGGGGATCGAGGAGCTGGTCGAGGCCGAGGCGCAGGCCCAGGCGATCTGCATGATGACCCAGGATTTCCGGCGTGCCTTCGAGGCCTTCGCTGCCAAGGCGAAGCCCGTGTTCGAGGGCAATTGATGGACGCGCTCCAGCCCTCGCCCTCGGCCGACCACCTGGCCTGGCCGTTCTTCGAGGACCGGCACCGCGCCTTTGCGGCCGGGCTCGACGCCTGGATCACCGCAGACGGGCTCGGTGCGGTGGACCATGGCGATGTCGACGCGGCCTGCCGGACGCTCGTCGCCCGGCTCGGTGCGGGCGGCATGCTGCGGCCCTGCGTGCCGGCCGCCTATGGCGGCGCCGCAGACGGCCTCGACTCGCGGCTGCTCTGCCTGGCGCGCGAACGGCTGGCCTATGCGGACGGCCTCGCCGACTTTGCCTTCGCCATGCAGGGGCTGGGCACCGGCGCGATCACGCTGGGGGCGCCGGAGGCGCTCAAGGCGGCAATCCTGCCGGCCGTCGTGGAGGGCAAGCGGATCGCCGCCTTCGCGCTGTCGGAGCCCGATGCGGGCTCCGATGTCGGCGCCATCGCGACCACGGCGCGGCGCGACGGCGACGCCTTCGTGCTCGACGGCGAGAAGACCTGGATCTCCAACGGCGGCATCGCCGATTTCTACTGCGTGTTCGCCCGCACCGGCGAGGCGCCCGGCACCCGCGGCCTGTCGGCGTTCGTCGTCGACGCGGCGACGCCCGGCCTGGCGATTGCCGAGCGCATCGACGTGATGGCGCCGCACCCGCTGGCACGGCTGCGCTTCGCCGGCTGCCGGGTTCCGGCCGACCGGCTGATCGGCGTACCGGGCGAAGGCTTCAAGCTGGCGATGCGAACGCTCGACATCTTCCGGGCGTCGGTGGCGGCCGCCGCGCTGGGCTTCGCGCGCCGCGCCTTCGACGAGACAGTCGCGCATGTGCGGGCGCGGTCGATGTTCGGCGGCACGCTCGGCGACCTGCAGCTGACCCAGGCGACGCTCGGCGAGATGGCGACCGCCATCGATGCCGCCGCGCTGCTGACCTACAGGGCGGCCTGGCGACGCGACGTGCAGGGCCTGCCGACCACGCGCGAGGCCGCCATGGCGAAGATGACGGCGACCGAGAACGCCCAGTTCGTGATCGACCGGGCCGTGCAGCTGTTCGGCGGCAGAGGCGTGCGGCGCGGCGAGATCGTCGAGCGGCTCTACCGCGAGATCCGGGCGCTGCGGATCTACGAGGGCGCCACCGAGGTGCAGAAGGTGATCGTCGGGCGCGACGTAACCCGCAACGGGAGGACCGCATGAGCGATCCGCTGAAATCATCCGGCCACACGATCCTGCAGCCGCCCGGCTGGGCGCGGCCGATCGGCTATGCCAACGGCATTGCGGCGCGCGGCCGGAGCGTGTTCGTCGGCGGGCAGATCGGCTGGAACGGCCTGTGCCGGTTCGAGCACCACGACCTCGTCGGCCAGACGCGGCAGACTCTGCGCAACATCATGGCGGTGCTGCGCGAGGCCGAGGCCGGGCCCGAGCACATCACCTCGATGACCTGGTACCTGATCGACAAGCGCGACTACATCGCGCGCCGCAAGGAGATCGGTGCCGTCTACAAGGAGATCATCGGGCGGCACTATCCGGCCATGGCGGCCGTGCAGGTGGCGGGGCTGATCGAGGACGAGGCGCTGATCGAGATCCAGGCCGTCGCGGTGGTGCCGGAGTAAGGCGAAGGATCCGTATCCAGCGTCCGCAGCAGCGATGACCCCTATCCGCCGCGCAGCTGCCGCTTCAGCTCGCCGGTGAGGTCGCGCAGCTGCGCCTTGCGGCGGTCGTCGAGACCGGCAAACAGCTCGACCACCCACTCCTCGTGGCGTCGCGCCATGGCGATGAAATAGGTGCGGCCATCCGCGGTGAGGCGGACGCGGATGGCGCGCTTGTCGGCGGCATCGCCGACGCGCTCGACGTGTCCGTCGCGCACCAGCCTGTCAGTGAGGCCGGTGATGGCCGCGTTGGTCACCATCATGCGGCGCGACAGCTCCGACATGCTGAGACCGTCGGGACCGCGCTCCAGCTGCGCCATCAGGTCGAAGCGCGAGAGCGTGCAGTCGAACTCCTCGTGCAGGCGGCGGCGCAGTTCGCCGGCGATGATGTTGGTGCACGACAGCATCCGCAGCCAAAGCCGGACCGACTGGTGGTCGTCATCGCGGACCCGCGTTTCGACATCGAGGCTGGGCACGGCCGGCGGCGCGGCGGCCCGGGCAGGGCGGCGGGACATGGTCAGTCCGGCTCCACGGCCCAGCAGGCGACATTTCGCCCGCTCTTGCGCTCGAAGGGCGGGTTTTCGACCCGGCAGCGGTCGAGCACATGGGCACAGCGCGGGTTGAACGGGCAGCCGGGCGGCGGCTCGAACGGCGACGGCAATTCGCCCTGCAGGACGATCCGCTCCTTCTTTGCACCGGGATCGGCCACCGGCGTCGCCGACAGCAGCGCCCGCGTGTAGGGGTGCTGCGGGGCGGCGAAGATGACGTCGCGCGGTCCCATCTCCACGGCATGGCCGAGATAGATCACCATCACCTCGTCGGCGATGTGGCGCACGACCGACAGGTCGTGGGAGATGAACAGATAGGCGAGCTGGAACTCCTCCTGCAGCTCGGCCAGCAGGTTCAGCACCTGGGCGCGGATCGACACGTCGAGCGCCGACACCGGCTCGTCGAGGACGAGGATCTTCGGGCGCAGCATCAGGGCGCGGGCAATGGCAATGCGCTGGCGCTGACCGCCGGAGAACATATGCGGGTAGCGGTCGGCGAACTCCGGCCGCAGCCCGACCCGGGCCATCATGTCGGCCGCAGCGGCGCGGCGCGGCGCCGCCGGCATGTCGGTGTTGACCAGCAACGGCTCCTCGAGCGCGGCACCGATGGTCTGGCGCGGATTGAGCGACCCATAGGGGTTCTGGAACACGATCTGTACCTCGCGGCGCAGCCGGCGGCGATCCTGATCGGTGGCGCCGGCGAGATCGACACCATCGATGCGCAGCGTCCCGGTGGTCGGCTCCTCGATCATCGTCACCAGCCGGGCCAGTGTCGACTTGCCTGAGCCGGATTCGCCGACCACCGCCAGCGTGCGGCCAGGCGTAAGGTCGAACGAGACGCCGGCCAGCGCCTTGACAGTGGCGGGCGGGGAGAACATGCCGCGCCGGGCGCTGTAGTCGCGGGAGAGGTTGCGGCCCTCGAGCACAACGGTCATGCGGCAACGTCCCGGCTGGAGGGCACGCCGTCGACCAGCGCGTAATGGCACAGCGCGAGGCCGAGCTCCTGCGATGCCGGACGCGGCGGAGTCGAGCGGCAGAGGTCCGTGGCGAAGGCGCAGCGCGGCGAAAACTGGCAGCCGCGCGGACGGTCGAACTGGCCGGGAACGACCCCCGGGATCGACGGCAGCACCCGGCCGGTGGCGCGCTCGGGCAGCGCCGCCAGCAGCGCCGCCGTGTAGGGATGGTGCGGATCGTCGAACAGCTCCACCGTGCCGTTCTGCTCGACCTGCTGGCCGGCATACTGGACGATGACCCGGTGGGCGGTCTCGGCCACCACGCCCATGTCATGGGTGATGAGCACGAGGCCCATCCCGGTCTCCTGTTGCAGCCGCAGCAACAGATCGAGGATCTGCGCCTGGATGGTGACGTCGAGCGCCGTCGTCGGCTCATCGGCGATCAGCAGGCGGGGCCGGCAGGCGATCGCCATGGCGATCATCACGCGCTGGCTCATGCCGCCGGAGAGCTGGTGCGGATAGGCGGACAGGCGCCGCTCCGGATCGGTGATGCCGACCTCGGCGAGCAGCTCGGCCGAGCGGCGCTGGCGTGCCGCCTTGTCGAGCCCGAGATGGGTCTTCAGCGTTTCGCCGATCTGGAACCCGACCGTGAAGCACGGGTTCAGCGAGGTCATCGGCTCCTGGAAGATCATGGCGATGTCGCGCCCGACAATGGAGCGGCGCTCGCGCGCACCCATCCCCAGCAGATCGCGGCCGTCGAAGCTCAGCGTGTCCGCCGTCACCGTCGCCGTCCAGGGCAGCAGCCCCATGACGGCCAGCATGGCGACCGACTTGCCGGATCCGGATTCGCCAACGATGGCGACGACGTCGTTCTGGTCCACCGTCAGGTCGACGCCGTCGACGGCCTTGAAGGCACCGCCGCGGGTGGCAAAGCTGACGGAGAGGTTGCGGATCTCGAGAAGGCTCACCGGCTCAGCTCCGCTTGAGCTTGGGATCGAGGGCGTCGCGCAGTCCGTCGCCCATCAGGTTGATGGAAATCACCGTCACCAGAATGGCAAGGCCGGGCAGCGTCACGATCCACGGGTTGGAGCGGATGAACTCGCGGCTGTCGGCCAGCATCGAGCCCCATTCGGGGATCGGCGGCTGGGCGCCGAGGCCGAGGAAGCCCAGGGCCGCGGCCTCCAGAATCGCTTCGGACACGCCCAGCGCCGCCTGCACGATCAGCGGCGCCAGGCAGTTCGGCAGCACCGTCATCACCATCAGGCGCAGGCGGCGGACGCCGGCAACGCGGGCGGCGGTGACGTATTCCTTGCCGATCTCGCCCATGGCGGAGGCGCGGACCAGCCGGACATAGCGCGGCAGGAACACCACCGTGACGGCCCAGATGGTGTTGGCGAGGCTGGGGCCGAGCACCGCCACGATGAGGATGGCCAGCACCAGACCGGGGACCGAGATGATGAGATCCATGATGCGCATGATGGCGGTGTCGACGAGGCCGCCGGAGAAGGCCGCGACGAGGCCGAGGGTCACGCCCAGCAGGACGGAGACCACCATCACGGCCAGGCCGATGAACAGCGACACGCGGGCGCCGTAGATCAGCCGGGAGAGCGTGTCGCGACCCAGCGCGTCGGTGCCGAGCGGGAACTTCCAGTTGCCCCCCTGTTCCCAGGCCGGCGGCAGCTTGGTGAAGTCGCGGAACTGGTCGATCGGCGAATAGGGGGCGATCCAGTCGGCGAACACCGCCAGAAAGACGATGAAGGCCAGCACCGCCATGCCGAACACCGCGCCGCGGTTCTCGGAGAACGAGATCCAGAACGACCGAAGCGGGCCCGGCACGGCACGCAGGACCGGTTCCGCCGCGTGGTCGGCGATGTCAGCGGCCATGACGGATCCTCGGATTGATCGAGCCGTACAGCATGTCGACGGTGAGGTTGACGAGGATCACCACGGCGGAAATCAGCAGGATGCCGCCCTGCAGGGCGGGGTAGTCACGCCGGCCGATGGATTCGATCAGCCATTTGCCGACACCCGGCCAGGAGAAAATCGTCTCGGTGAGCACGGCGCCGGCCATCAGCGAGCCGACCTGCAGGCCGATGATGGTCACCACCGGGATCAGCGCGTTGCGCAGCGCGTGCAGGCCAACGACGCGGAAGGGGCTCAGCCCCTTGGCGCGGGCGGTGCGGACATAGTCCTCGCTCAGCACCTCCAGCATCGACGAGCGCGTCATGCGCGCCAGCGTCGCCAGCGGCACTGTGCCGAGCACGATGCCGGGCAGGACGAGATGGTGAAGGGCGGAGCGGAAGGCGCCGGGCTGGCCTGACAGAAGCGCATCGATCAGCATGAAGCCGGTGACGGGCTCGAAATAATACTTGATGAGGTCGATGCGCCCGGAGACCGGCGTCCAGCCGAGGCGCTCCGACACCAGCATGATGAGCAGCAGGCCCCACCAGAAGATCGGCATGGAAAAGCCGGTGAGCGACAGGCCCATCAGCGTCTGGTCGAACAGGCTGCCGCGCTTCAGCGCCGCCACCACGCCGGCGGGGATGCCGATGACGATGGCAAACACCATGGCGAAGAAGGACAGCTCGATGGTGGCAGGAAAGAGCTGGAAGAACTCGGTCAGCACCCGCTCGTTGGTGACGATCGAGGTGCCGAAATCGCCGTGCAGCAGCTGCCAGACATAGTCGGCAAACTGCTTCCAGACAGGCTGGTCGAGGCCGTATTCGGCGCGGAACTGGGCGAGGCGCTCGGGCGAGATGCCGCGCTCGCCGGTGCGCACCTCGACGGGATCGCCGGGGACAAGGCGGATCGCCACGAAGGTCAGGAACATCAGGGCGAAGAAGGTCGGCACCGTGAGCGCCGCCCGCTTCAGGAAGAACATCACCATGGCAGGTCCCGGGCCGGAAAGGCAGAAGGGGCGGCGCGATGCCGCCCCTTCCCGTCAGGTTGCGAAAGACCGCGTCAGTTGATGTCGACGCCGACGAACTTGTGGCCGCCGAGCGGGCTCTGCTTGTAGCCGGTGACGCCCTTGCGCATCACCTCGTAGACGACCGAGTGCGCGACCGTCATGTCGGGGGCGTCCTCCTTCATGATGACCTGCATTTCCTCGTAGAGCTTGGTGCGGGCCGCCGGGTCGGCGAGGGTCACGGCCTTCTTCAGCCGGTCGTCGAACTCCTTGTTGCACCACTTCGTCAGGTTCTGGCCGCCCGGTCGCGCAGCGGAGCAGCCGCGCAGGAAGAAGAAGTTGTCCGGGTCGCCATTGTCGCCGGTCCAGCCAAGCTGGGCGGTTGTGTGCTCGCCCTGCTGGGCGCGCTTGCGGTATTCACCCCACTCGAAGGTGACCAGCTTGGCGGTGACGCCAACCTTGGCCAGGTCCGCCTGCATCATCTCGGCGATGCGCTTGGCATTCGGGTTGTAGGGGCGCTGGACAGGCATGTACCAGAGGTCGATCTCCATCGGCGTGGTGACGCCGGCCTCCTTCAGCAGCGCCTTGGCCTTCTCGGGGTCGTAGGCGTAGTCCTTGACCGCGTCGTTGTAGGACCACAGCGTCGGCGGGATCAGGTTCTTGGCCGCCTGGCCAGCGCCCAGATAGACGTCGCGGATGATGGTGGCCTTGTCGATGGCGATGTTGAACGCCTGGCGCACGCGCTTGTCGTCGAAAGGCTTCTTCTGAACGTTGAAGGCCCAGTAGGCGATGTTCAGGCCGGACTGGCTGATGACCTGGAGGGCCGGGTCCTTCTGCATCTCGGCGAGGTCGGCCGGACGCGGATACGGCACGAAATGGCACTCGCCCGCCTTCAGCTTGGAGTAGCGGGCGGTCGGGTCGGGCGTGATGGCGTAGACGAGGTCGTCGATCAGGACCTTCTCGCCGAAATAATCCTTGTTGGCCTTGAAGCGGATCACCGCGTCCTTCTGGTAGGCGACGAAGGAGAACGGGCCGGTGCCGACCGGGACCTGGTCAAACTGCTCGAGCCTGCCGGCCTTCTGCAGCGTTTCGGCATATTCGGCCGAATGGATCGAGGCGAAGTCCATGGCAAGGTTGGCCATGATCGGCGCGTTGGGCTCGTTGAGCGTCATGACGACGGTCAGGTCGTCCTTCTTCTCGATGCTCTTGAGCAGCTTCGGCATGTCCATGTCGGCGAAGTAGTCGTACTTGCCGCCGGAGACCTTGTGGAAGAGATGGTCGGGCTTCCACTGCCGGTTGAACGAGAACAGCACGTCATCGGCGTTGAAGTCGCGCGTCGGCTTGAAGGCTCCGACCGCATGCCACTTCACGCCCTTGCGCAGCTTGAACGTGATGGTCAGGCCGTCGTCGCTCATGGCCCAGCTCTCGGCCAGCGCGGGCACGACCTTGGTGGTGCCGCGCTCGAACTCGACGAGCTGGTTGTAGACCGGGCGGGCCGCGTCAAAGCTGGTTCCGGTGGTGTTCAGCGCCGGGGTGAAGTTCTCGGGGCTGCCTTCGGAGCAATAGACGAGGGTCTTCGCCGAGGCGGCGGTGAAGCCCATCAGCAGGGCGGCGAGGCCAAGCCCAAAGAGGGTGCTACGGTGAACCGAAATCATGGAAGTCCCCTGGAAAGTGGACGGTGCGCTCGCGTCTGTTGCTGCCTCGGACCGGCCGGCCTGCGCGCTGTTACTCAAGCGCGTTTCCGTCCCGGGTGCAATGCAGCCGCAGCATGTGAAATTGACTGGCCAGGAATTGGGCATCTCGGCTTGCGAAAACGGCAAGGCGTCATCAGAATAGGCAGTCAAACCGATTGAAACGGGAAGCGTCGCCTATGCACACCCTCGACCTGCTCGCGATCGGCGAGCCGTTGATGGAGTTCAGCGAGGTTGAAGGTCCGGACGGTCCGCATTTCCTGCCTGGCGTCGGCGGCGACACGTCGAACGCCGCCATCGCGGCGGCCCGCCAGGGCGCCCGCACCGGCATGTTCACCGCGCTCGGCGGCGATAGTTTCGCCGGCCGCATTCTCGGTCTGTGGGACGCGGAGGGCATCGACCACAGCGCCGTGGCGCGGCGCGCCGATGCAGCGACCGGTCTGTACTTCATCAGCCACGGCGCCGACGGCCACCGCTTCGACTATGTCCGCGCCGGCTCGGCCGCCAGCCGGATCGGTCCCGCCGACCTGCCGGCCGGGCTCGTCGCCAGCGCCCGCGTGCTGCATGTCTCGGGCATCAGCCAGGCGATCTCGGCGTCGGCCTGCGATGCCGTGTTCGCCGCGCTGGCGCAGGCCCGGCAGGCCGGCACGGTGGTGAGCTACGACACCAATCTGCGGCTGCGCCTGTGGCCGCTGGAGCGGGCGCGCGCGGTGATCCATGCCGCGCTGGCCATGAGCGACATCGCCCTACCCGGACTGGACGATGCGCGTCAGCTCACCGGCCTGCAGTCCCCCGAGGCGATCTGCAGCCACTATCTGGGGATCGGCTGCCGGATCGTCGCGCTGACGCTGGGCAAGGACGGCACCATGGTGGCGGTGCCGGGCGACACGCGGCTGGTGCCGGCGCGGCCGGTCGACGCCATCGACGCGACGGGGGCGGGCGACACGTTCGACGGCGCCTTCCTGGCGCAGTGGCTCGTCTGCGGCGATCCGTTCGCCGCCGCCGCCTACGCCAACGCCGCGGCGGCGCTGTCGACGCTGGGCTACGGAGCGGTGACGCCGATCCCGCGCCGCGCTGCCGTCGAGGCCTTTCTGGCCAGCTGACCGGGCCCGGGAAAACCAGGGGGCCTCAGGACCCGTAATGGATCGCACCTGCCTAGCACGCGCGATCGTGATCGACCTGCACGTGTAACGAAAGGCATAATCCCCGGCACGAAGGCGGGCAAGGCCTCGTGCCTGCCCGCACCGCCCGACCCAGGAGCCCGGCCATGCCGACCCCGATTCCGCCGATCCCGCCGTCCGAGATCACCCCGCAGGCGACATATCTCAACCGCCGCAGCTTCCTGGCCGCCGCCGCGGCAGCCGGCGTGGCAGGCAGCGCCGGGGACGCCGCCGCGGCAAGCATCGCCGACAAGCTCGATGCACCGCGCAATCCCGCCTATGTGGTCAAGGACCCGCCGACGGCGCGCAAGCTGGTGACCGGCTACAACAATTTCTACGAGTTCGGCACCGGGAAATACGATCCGATGGCGTCGGCCGACGCCCTGGTGACGCGCCCCTGGACGATCGAGATCGGCGGACTGGTGGAAACGCCCCGCACCATCGGCATCGAGGAGGTCCTCAAGATGCCGCTGGAAGAGCGGATCTACCGGCTGCGCTGCGTCGAAGCCTGGTCGATGGTGATCCCCTGGGTAGGGCTGGAGTTCAACAAGCTCGCCGCCTTGGTCAACCCGACAAGCGCCGCCAAATACGTGAAGTTCACCTCGGCGGTGCAGAAGGAGACGATGCCGGGCACACGGCTCAACGTGATCGACTGGCCCTATGTGGAGGGCCTGCGCATCGACGAGGCCATGCACCCGCTGACGCTACTGACCGTCGGCCTGTATGGCGAGACGCTGCCCAACCAGAACGGCGCGCCGGTGCGCATCGTCGTGCCGTGGAAATACGGCTTCAAGAGCGGCAAATCGATCGTCAAGATCGAGTTTGTCGCCGAACAGCCGAAATCGGCCTGGATGAAGGCGATCCCGGGCGAATACGGCTTCTACTCCAACGTCAACCCGGCGGTGGATCATCCGCGCTGGAGCCAGAAGAGCGAGCGGCCGCTGCCGGCGCTGTTTGCCAGCCGGCAGACCGAGCCGTTCAACGGCTATGCCGAGCAGGTCGCATCGCTCTATGCCGGCATGGACCTGAAAAAGAACTACTGATGGCGTCGTCAGCCACGGCGGCGCGCCGCCCCGCCGCACGGTCCGCGCCCTGGTGGCGCGACCCCGTGCGGCTTGCCAAGCCGGTGGTGTTCCTGGCGGCGCTGGTGCCGGCAGGACGGCTGCTGCATGGCGTGTTCATCGATCCGGAGGCGCTGGGCGCCAATCCGGCCGAGACGATCGAGCATGTCACCGGCGACTGGACGCTGCATTTCCTGCTGCTGACGCTCGCCATCACGCCGCTGCGGCGGCTGAGTGGGTGGAACGGCGCCATCAAGTTCCGCAGGATGCTGGGGCTGTTCGCCTTTTTCTATGGCGCCCTGCACATGGCCGCCTATGTGGCGTTCGACATGAATCTCGACGCCGCCGCGATCGTGAAGGACATCTGGAAGCGTCCGTTCGTCACCGTCGGCTTCGCGTCACTGCTGCTGATGCTGCCGCTGGCGGTCACGTCGACCCGCGGCTGGGTCCTGCGCCTCGGCGGCACGGCGTGGAGCCGCCTCCACCAGCTCGTCTATCCGGTCGCGATCCTTGGCGTCGTCCACTACTGGTGGCTGGTGAAGCGAGACATCACCTGGCCGATGATCTACGGCGGGGTGCTGGCGGTCCTGCTGGGCTATCGGGTGTGGCAGCGTCTGCGCCCGCGGCCGGCCCGGGCGCGGGCCGGCGCCTGACCGGATCGGCCTGTGCGCGGGCGCACATCCGGTGGCCTTCCCCGGCGGCATGGTGTGGTCATCACGACGCGCCTGCCGGGAACCACCGCCATGACCGCCACCGCCCCCTTCTCCGCCGCCCACATCACCATCACGACGATGGCCGGTTTCGTGTTTGGCGGCGTGATCGGCGCGATCCTGCTCTGCGTCGCCGACTGGGCATTCGCTGCCGAGCCGCTGGTGACGGCGCTGACGCTGAACTGACGCCTTAGTCGGCGATGCCGGCGGTCTCGACCACCGCCTGCAGGAGAACATCCGTCCCAGCCGTCGCCCACGCAGGCGAAATCGATTCGGCCTCGTTGTGGCTGATGCCGTCGACGCAGGGTGTGAAGATCATCGCCGCCGGAGCGATCCGCGCCATGTTGCAGGCATCATGGCCGGCACCGGCGACGATGTTGCGGTGCCGGTAGCCGAGCCGCTCGGCCGCGCCCCTGACGGCGGCAACGCAGGCCGGATCGAAGGCCACCGGCGGGCTGTCGAAGATCTGCTCGAGCTTGACGTCCAGCCCGCCCTTGCGTGCTGCCGCCGCAACCGCATCGCGCAGTTCGGTGTCCATGGCGGCCAGCGTGGAGACGTCCGGGTGGCGGATCTCGGCCGTCACAAACACATGACCGGGGATCACGTTGCGCGAGTTCGGCTCGGAGCGGATCAGGCCGACGGTTGCGACTGCCAGCGGCGGGTAGGCCAGGGCGATGCGATTGACCGCCTCGACGATGCGGGCCGCGCCGAGCAGGGCGTCGCGGCGGCGCGGCATCGGCGTCGAGCCGGCATGGCTCTCGAACCCCGTCAGGGTGATCTCGTACCAGCACTGGCCCTGCCCGTGAGTGACGACGCCGACATCGCAACCCTCGTCCTCGAGGATCGGGCCCTGCTCGATGTGCAGTTCGAAATAGGCGCGCACCGGACGGCCGCCGACGGCTTCGGGGCCCCGGTAGCCGATGCGCTGCAACTCGCCGCCGAGCGTCAGCCCCTCGTCATCGGTCAGCGCGAAGGCCCAGTCGCGGTCGTAGATCCCGGCGAAGACGCCGGAGGACAGCATGGCGGGGGCGAAGCGCGAACCCTCCTCGTTGGTCCAGTTCACCACCTCGATGGGGTGGCGGGTGCGAATGCCGAGGTCGTTGAGGGTGCGCACCACCTCCAGCGCGCCGAGCACGCCGAGCGGACCGTCGAACTTGCCGCCGGTCGGCTGGGTGTCGAGGTGGCTGCCCATGAGGACCGGTGGCAGCGACGGATCGGATCCGGGGCGTCGGGCGAACATGTTGCCCATGGCGTCGACTCCGACGGTGCAACCCGCCGTCTCGCACCAGCCGGCGAAGAGGTCGCGCGCCTGCCGGTCCAGGTCCGTCAGAGTCAGCCGGTTGCATCCGCCCTTCGGCGTCGCGCCGATCGCCGCCATCTGCATCAGGCTGTCCCACAGACGCGGGCCGTCGATGCGCAGATTGGTACGGTCGGTCATGTTGGCTCCCGGGCATGCGTTGCTGCGGAAGCTAGAAGCCTGCCGGCGGCCGGGTCAACCGGCTCCGGTCGAGCCGGCACCGGTTTCAGCCGGCGGGCAGGCAGGCGGGGCCAATCGGCTCGAAGCTCTTGTAGGTCAGGATGAACTCCTGGTGGCCGAGCTCCTCCGACCGGGTCCGCCGGCCCTGGCCGAGGCCAATGATGCAGTCGACGATCTCGTCACCGACGGCATCGAGCGAGGCGCCGGTCTCCAGGATGCGGCCGGCATCGACATCCATGTCGTCGCTCATCCGCCGGAACGTCTCGGGGTTGGCGCAGATCTTCACCACCGGGGCGATGGCGGAGCCGACGACGGAGCCGCGCCCGGTGACGAACAGCACCACATGGCTGCCGCAGGCGATCAGCTCGGCGATCTCGGCATTGTCGTTGATGTTGGGAAAGCCAAACCGGACCTCGCCGTCGGGGACGACATCGAGCAGGTACAGGCCGCCGCGCGGCGGAACGTCGCCGGGCTTGAGCAAGCCGCTGATCGGCGAGGCGCCCGACTTGGCGTAGGCGCCCATCGACTTCTCCTCGATGGTTGTGAGCCCGCCATCGGCATTGCCCGGCGCGAAGGACCCGTAGCCCAGCGTGGCGTAGTAGCGGGCCGCCTTGGCGACGCTGGCCTCCAGCTCAAGCCCGAGCTCCGGCGTCAGCGCGCGGGCCGCCATGATGTGCTCACAGCCGATCAGCTCACCCGTCTCCTCGAAGATGCAGGCGGCGCCCTCGGCGACCAGCCGGTCGAAGGCGCGCCCGGCGGCCGGGTTGCCGGTGATGCCGGATGTGCCGTCGGAGCCGCCGCAGACCGTGCCGACGACCAGTTCGGACACCGCCATCGGCACCGTGGGGGCCTGCGCCAGCAGGGCCTGCTGCTCCGCCACCCAGGCGCGGCCCTCGGCAATGGATGCGCGGGTGCCGCCGGTGGCCTGGATGGTGAGTGTCTTCACCGGCCGGCCGGAATCGCGCACGGCGCGCTCCAGCCCGTATTTGTTGAAGGCCTCGCAACCCAGCGACACCAGCAGCACGGCGCCGACATTGGGATGGGTGCAGAGCGCCTCCATCATCCGCTGGGCATAGTCATTCGGGTAGCAGCCGGGAAAGCCGACGACATGCACGCCCTCCTCGCGCAGCGGCAGGGCGATCTCACGGGCGACATGATGGGCGCATTCGACGAGGTAGCCGACCGCCACCAGGTTGCGCAGGCCCTTGCGGCCGTCGGCACGCGGATAGCCCTGCATGGTCACTGTGCTGTCTCCGGTGGCTTGTGGGCGTCGAGCGTATAGGTCGGCGTGTAGGCGCTGACGACGTTGTGGACATGCACGTGGGCGCCCGAAGCGATCGCCACCGTGGCGACGCCGATCGGAGCGCCGTACTTCACCACCGTGTCGCCGGGCGCCATGGCGCGGCGCGCGACCTTGTGGCCCAGCGGCAGGTCGGATGCGAGCGTCACGGTTGCGCCGGCGACCTGCAGCGTGTCGCCGGCGCGCAGGCGGCGGCGCGCGACGAGCACCGTGTCGCGCGGATCGAGCAGGATCAGCCGCGGGTCGTCCATCTCAGAACTTGCCAAATTCGAGATAGGCCTTTTGCGGATCGGTCCCCGCCAGAATGGCGGTCCGCACCTTGTTTTCCGTGCTGATGGCCGTCTCGGCCCGGGCGATCACGTCCTCGACGACGGCCTTGGGCACGCGCAGGCAGCCGTCGCGATCGGCGAGCATATAGTCGCCCGGCGCGATGATGACGTCACCGATCCGGATGTCGACATCGATGGCGCGGGGCAGCCAGTAGCCGACAATGTCGCGCGGTGTGAAGCCGCGCGACCAGGTCTGGAAGCCCATAGCGATGAGAAAGTCGACGTCGCGGACATAGCCGTCGGCGATGCAGCCGAGCACGCCCTTGTCCTTGAGGGTCTCGGCCGAGAGTTCACCCATATGGGCCACCACCCGGTCGTTGGGCTGGGACACCCAGATATGGCCGGGCGGGCAGCGCGAGAGCAGGCCTGTCCAGGCCAGCAGCGTCTCGTGGGGGTCGGCACGGGGGTCGACGCGGCCATCGACGGTGAAGGCCGGTCCCGCCAGCCGGCGCTCGGGAAACAGCGGCCGCAGTTCGGCCGGCAGGGTGAAATCGCGCAGGCCCATCGCCCGCATCACGTCGTGGACGACGCCGGTGTAGCACCGGCCCAGCCGTTCGGTGATTGTCTGATCCATCGCCACCCTCCCTGTCTGCCCGCTGTTGGGGCCTTTCGGCGATATCAGCACAGAAGCGCACGAGGAAAAAGGCCGTTAAATCGGATTAGATTTGCGAAATACCCGCTCGGTACGCTAACGGGGGCGGGACACGTACTGGACTTGCCGGTGGCGTGGCGCATAGAGTGCCTCAAGCCGGAGGAGGACGGAGGCGGAGCCATGGGCCACGCCGGACCTGTCCGAACCGCATGGCCGCGCACAGACGGCTCGGAACGATCCCGGCTTGAGGATCGCCCAAAGGGAGGACGTTGATGAAGAAGGCACTGCTCGGAGCTATCTCCGCATTTGCGCTGTTGGCCAGTGGCCAGGCGATGGCCCAGGAACAGCTCACCGTCTGGTGGGTGAAGGGCTTCTACAAGGCCGAGGACGACGCACTGTTCGAGGCCATTCGCAAGTTCGAGGCCAAGACCAAGGTCAAGGTCGACCTGTCGCAGTACGCGATCCAGGACATGATCCCCAAGACCGTCGCGGCGCTCGATTCCGGCACCGTTCCGGACGTTGCCTACTCCGACACCTATGACTTCCAGACCACCGGGAAGTGGGCGTTCGAGGGTCGCCTCGAGGACATCTCCGACATCATCAACCCGATCAAGACCACCTTCGCCAAGAACACGATCGAGACCACCTATCTGTGGAACGACAAGGCGAAGAAGCGTGCCTACTACGCCTATCCGATGAAGCAGCAGACCATTCATATCCAGTACTGGAAGGATATGCTGCAACAGGCGGGATTCACCGATAAGGACATTCCCACCGAGTGGAAGGCCTACTGGTCGTTCTGGTGCGAGAAGGTGCAGCCGGGCAACCGCCGCGCCACCGGTTCGCGCAACTTCGGCATCGGCCAGCCGATGGGCGTCGACTCGACCGACAGCTTCTATTCGTTCCTGACCTTCATGGACGCCTACAACGTCAAGCTGGTCGATGACGAGGGCAAGCTGCTCGTCGACGATCCCAAGGTGAAGACCGGCCTGATCGGCGCGCTCACCGACTACACCGAGCCCTACGGCAAGGGCTGCGTGCCGCCGTCGGCGACCAGCTGGAAGGACCCCGACAACAATGTCGCCTTCCACAACAAGACGACGGTGATGACCCACAACGCGACGATCTCGATCGCCGCCAAGTGGCTCGACGACAGCAACAATGCGGCGCTCACCGCCGAGCAGCGCGCCCAGGCCAAGAAGAACTACGAGGAGCTGATCGCGACCGCCGGCTTCCCCAAGAAGCCCGACGGCACGACCTTCACCTACCGGGCTGCCGTGAAGACCGGCGTGATCTTCGAGAACGCCAAGAACAAGGCACGCGCGAAGGAGTTCGTCAGCTTCCTGATGCAGGAAGAGAACCTGCGCCCATATGTTGAAGGCTCGCTCGGCCGCTGGTTCCCAGTGACGTCCGCCAGCATGGAAAGCCCGTTCTGGCAGGCCGACCCGCATCGCCGGGCCGTGTACAACCAGTTCAAGGCCGGCACCGTGACGTTCGAGATCACCAAGAACTGGAAGTTCACGATCCTCAACAACGAGAACGTCTGGGCCAAGGCGGTGAACCGCGTGGTCAACGAGAAGATCCCGGTCGACAAGGCCATCGACGAGATGATCGCCCGGATCAAGGAAGTGGCCGGATCCTGATCGTCCCGCGCCGGCCGTCCCGTGTGGGACGGCCGGCGCCCCCGTCGAAGGCCGCGGCCCCCGGATGTCGTCCGTCACCCAACCAGCCGCAATGTACGCCGGGGCGCCGC
>JBEIIL010000027.1:0-34713 GCA_040380755.1 Methylobacteriaceae bacterium
CGTCGAACACATAGTCGGTCGAGACATGCACCAGCGCGATGTTGCGCCGCGCCGTTTCGGCCGCAAGGATTGCCGGCGCCAGCGCGTTCAGCCGCCAGGCCGCCGCCACATCCGCCTCGGCCTTGTCCACCGCCGTATAGGCGGCCGTGTTGATCACTGCGGCGTAGGGACGCGCGTCCAGCATCGCCGTCACCGCTGCCTCGTCGGTAATGTCGCGTTCGGACCGCGTCGGTGCGTGAACCGTGACACCAGCCGGCCAGGCGTGCCGCACCAATTCAGTGCCGACCTGACCGGCGCCGCCCAGGACCAGGATCTGCAAGGGATCGGTCATCAGCCGGCGGCCACGAGGCCGAGACGCTGGCCCTGGTAGACGCCGGAGCGGATCGGCCCCCACCAGGATTCATTGGCCAGGTACCAGGCCACAGTCTCCTGCAGGGCTGCCTCGAAGCCGTGGCGCGGGGTCCAGCCCGTTTCTCGCTCGACCTTTGCGGGGTCGATCGCATAGCGCCGGTCATGGCCGGGTCGGTCGGCCACGAAGGTGATGAGCCGCTCGTGCGGTCCCGCCTCCGGCCGCAGCGCGTCGAAGGCGGCGCAGAGCGCCTTGACGACCTGCATGTTGGTGCGCTCGGAGCGCGAGCCGACCAGATAGGTCTCGCCCACCCGTCCACGCGTCAGAATGGCCACGAGCGAGCGGGCATGGTCCTCCACATGAATCCAGTCGCGCACGTTCAGCCCGTCGCCATAGACCGGCAGCGGCTTGCCGGCGAGCGCGTTCAAAATCATCAGCGGGATCAGCTTCTCGGGGAACTGGCGCGGTCCGTAATTGTTCGAGCAGTTCGACACCAGCACCGGCAGCCCATAGGTCTCGTGCCAGGCGCGCGCCAGGTGATCGGACGCCGCCTTCGAGGCTGAATAGGGCGAGCGCGGATCATAGCGGCTGTCCTCGGTGAAGAAGCCCTCCGCGCCCAGCGAACCGTAGACCTCGTCGGTCGACACATGCAGGAACCGGAACGCCGCCTTCCTGTCCGCGGGCAGCCCTTCCCAGTAGCCCCGGGCCGCATCCAGCATCGCCTGGGTGCCAAGCACATTCGTCCGCACGAACGCGCCCGGATCGGTGATCGATCGGTCCACATGGCTCTCGGCCGCCAGATGCATCACCGCGTCGGGCGCAAAATCGGCGACCAGCGCGCGCATGCGCGGCCCATCGCAGATGTCGGCCTCCACCAGCCAGTGCCGGCTGTCGCCCGCCAGCGGTGCCAGCGAGGCCGGGTTGGCCGCATACGTCATGGCGTCGACCGTCAGCACCTCGTGGCCGAGCTCGCGAACCAGCAACAGCACGAGCGCCGAGCCGATGAATCCACAGCCGCCAGTAACCAGGATCCGCATGCAACTCTCCTCAGGCTGGAAGGGCGGGGTTGAACAAGACCTGACGATCAATCGCGGGCCCTGCTTCCGCTCAGTCGAAAGCAGGTCCAAGATTGGCCAGCAGCGGTGCAACCCTGTCCTTGTCAGACAGCACGGCCGTTGCTGCCGTCACCGGCCAGGCGATCCCGAAGGCCGGATCGTCCCAGCGTACGCCCCGGTCGCACTCGCGGCTGTAATAGGCGGACACCTTGTAGGCGATCATCGTATCGGGCTCCAGCGTGCAGAACCCGTGCGCGAAGCCGAACGGGACAAACAGCTGCTCACCCTTGTCGGCGTCGAGCCGCACCGCCACATGCTGGCCATAGGTCGGCGAGGAGCGTCGCAGGTCCACTGCCACGTCGAGGATCGAGCCCTGCAGCACCCGCACCAGCTTGGCCTGGGCGAACGGGGCAACCTGAAAATGCAGTCCCCGGACCGTCCCAGCCTGAGCCGAGAAGGACTGGTTGTCTTGCACCAAAGCATCCGTCACGCCGGCCGCCGCCAGAACGTCTGCCCGGTACGTTTCGGAGAACCAGCCACGATCATCGCCAAACCGCGTCGGGCGGATGAGCTTTACGGCTGGGATCGCCTGATCGAAAACCTTCATGCCCGGCCGTTTAACTTATATAGTCAGAAAATCAACCCGTTGAATTGATCACCGACCGTAGATGTCCTCGATCCGGATGATGTCATCTTCGCCCGTATAGCTGCCGACCTGCACCTCGATCATCTCGACGGGGATCTTGCCGGGGTTGGCAAGCCGGTGGACGGCCCCAAGCGGGATATAGGCTGCCTCGTTTTCCTTCATCAGCCAGGTGCGCTCGTCGACCGTGACCTCGGCAGTCCCGTGCACGACGACCCAGTGCTCGGCCCGGTGCACGTGCTTTTGCAGAGACAGCCGCGCGCCTGGTTTGACCAGGATCCGCTTCACCTGGAAACGCGGGCCGATCTCGATGCGCTGGTACCAGCCCCACGGCCGGTGAACCCGAAGATGCGCGTCAGCTTCAGCCTCGCCGGAGGCGCGCAACGCTGCTACCAGTTCCTTCACGCCGCCCGACCGGTCGCGCGAGGTCACGAGGACGGCGTCCTTGGTCGAGACCACGACCACATCGTCGAGTCCGACCACGCCGGTGATGACCTCTTCGCTGTGCACGAGACAGTTGCGCGCGTCCACCAGCGCCGCCCGGCCGCGCACTGCGTTGCCGGCGCCGTCGCGGTCCATCACGTCCCACACGGCGCCCCAGGTGCCGACGTCGGACCAGCCACAGTCCATCGCCACAATGCCGGCATGCGCTGTCTTTTCCATGATGGCGTAGTCGACGGACGTCTTCGGCGCCTGCCCGAAAGCCGCAGCGTCAAGCCGGACGAAATCCAGATCCGCTGCTGCCGCATCAAGCGCCGCCGATGCAGCCTCGAGAATGGCCGGCGCGTGGGTGCGAAACTCGGTCCGCATGGCTTCGGCCTGGAACAGGAAGTTCCCGCCGTTCCACAGATAGCCCTCGTCGACATAGCGCCGGGCAGTTGCAAGATCCGGCTTCTCGACGAAACGGTCGACCTTGAAGCCGGACGTTCCGGCAATGGCTGCGCCGGGCTTAATGTAGCCAAAGCCGGTGTTCGGCCCGGTTGGCGTGACGCCAAGCGTCATGATGAACCCCTTGCGGGCTGCTTCGGCGGCCGCCACGCAGGCGGCCACGAAGGCGGCCGGGTCCGTCACGACATGGTCGGCGGCCATCACCAGCGCCACCGCATCCGGTGCGCGCCGTGCGACCACTTCCGTCGCGACCGCCACGGCGGCCGCTGAATCCCGCCGTTCGGGCTCCAGCACGATCTCTGCGTCGATGCCGATGGCCTGCAACTGTTCGGCGGCGATGAACCGCACGTCGTTGGCGGCGATCACGATGGGCCGCCCGAACACGGCCGGATCCGACACCCGCTGCATCGACGCCTGGAAGGTCGACAGCGCGCCGATCAGCGGCATGAACTGCTTCGGCATGGTCTCGCGCGAGGCCGGCCACAACCGCGTGCCAGCACCGCCGCACATGATCACCGGGATGATGGCCGTCATTCACGCCCCCTCTGCGCCGTTCAGCGCGCTCTTCGTGGCGGAAAAAGACACCGGTTTCAAGGATCGGATCAGATCATGATCGACAGAATGGGAATCGGATCGAACGACCAATGGCGGACTGCAGCAACCACAGGGCAAGGGCTAGGTGTGCCTCAGCTCTCGGCAGACGAACTTTGGGCCCGGGTCGAGGCCTACTTGAACCCGGTATAGATGCTTGCCCCGGTCGCAGCAGGCGACGCCACCATGTTGAAGATCTGCAGCACCTTCTGCACATCCGTCAGCGAGGCATTGGAGACGTAGATGACGTCCTTGCTGAAAATCCGGAAGTTCTGGGCAACAAACAGGTTGTTGGCGTCGCGCAGGTTCAGCCGGTAGACGACGGGCGTCATGCGTCCGCGCTCGATCAGGGAGCTGTTCGGGCGCAGCTGCCGGGCGACGCCCTCCGGCTCGTAGCGGAAGATGAACACGCCCGCAGGGTCGGACCGGGAATCGATCAGGCCGCCGGCCTTGGCCAGCGCCTGCGACAGGGTGATGCCGTCAGCGTCGAACGGCACCTCGGCGTTGCGGCCCGTGGCCCCGTAGGCGATGAACACCTGCGGCTCGCGAACCAGCGTCAGAACATCGCCGGGTCGGATGAAGATGTTCTCCCGCGGGTCGGAGACCACGCGCGACAGTGCCACGCGGGCGGTGCGCTCACCGCGCGCCAGCTGGACGAAGGTCTCGTTGACCGGGGCGCGGATGCCGCCGGCCGTCGCCACCACGTCGAGCAGCCGGTCGCCCTTCATGGAGAGCGGGACGCGGGCGCCCTGCGTCACCTCGCCACCGACCGTTGCGGTGTTGCTGATCGGGCGGGTGACGTTGACGAGCACCTGCGGCTGGATGGCCTTGCCCTCGAGTGCCTTCTCGACAACGAGCTGCACCTCCGCAGTGCTGCGGCCGAGGACGCGCACGCGCCCGGCATACGGCACCGAGATGGCGCCGTCACGGCCCACCGCCTGGTCAGGAATGGTCGCGCTTTTGGAACCGGTCGAGAACCGGTCGGTCATCAGCGGGGCCGAGAACAGCCCGCCGGCGCCGGCTTCCCACACGGTCACCGACACATAGTCGCCGATGCCGATCTTCGGCTCGACGGAGGGCCGGTAATCCCCGAAATTCGTGCGGAAGCTGTCGGGAGCGCGCCGCCGCAGCACATCCACAACCGACGCGTCGATATCGACAAATTCATAGCGCGCGTCGGCCGGCGTTGAGCCGGCCTGCTGTGCGACGTCATCCGTGCTGGGACCAACATTGGGAATGGCGGAGCAGCCCGCAAGGGCCACTGTCGCCATCAGCATCGCCAGAAGGCGCATTCTTACCACTCGGTCCGGCCTCTTCGAATGCGCAGTATCACCTTAGGGCCTCGGAAACCAAGTCCGGAGCCTCGACGTGGTTGACTCACCCTTACCGTGTGGCCCCTTTGACACAGCCATTCTGGGACGAATTTCTGTTCGATTTCATGATTATGTCGAAAATATCTCAGGTCACGCTTGGGGTCGAAGCCCAGTGCCGCCACCAGTCCTGCAGGACCAGCACCGCCCACAGCGGGTGGCTCCAGTCCGCCTCGCCGGCAAGGTGCGACCGCCAGCGTGACAGGACCATGTCGGGCCGCACGAAACCTGCTGCCTCGAGGGCGGGAGCCGTCAGCAACGGCTCGGCCCAGTCGCGCAGGGGCCCGCGCAGCCATAGGCCCATGGGCACGCCGAACCCCTGCTTGGGCCTGTCGACGAGCGTGTCGGGGACATGGCGCGCCAGCACCTGGCGCAGCAGCCATTTCCCACGCCCGTCGCGCCGCTTCAGATGCTCGGGCAGCCGCCAGGCCAGGGTGGCGAGCCGATGGTTGAGCAGCGGAACGCGAACCTCCAGCCCGCAGGCCATGCTGGCCCGATCCATCTTCGCCAGCAGCACGTCGGGCAAATAGGTGTGGGCATCGGCGAGCTGGAACGGCAGCATCCCCGGGAGGCCGGCCAGATCAGCATCGGCAAGCGTCCAGATGCCGGGAGGTTCCGCGGTAGAGCCCGCAATACCGCCTGCGTCGGGCCACAGCTCGACAAGGCTGCGGTAGACGTCGAGGCGCGAGCCGGCCTCGAGCGCCTGGGCCAGGCGGCGGGCGCGGCTGCCGGTCCGTCCGGCTGGCTGCCGCAGCAGGCGGCCGGCGGCGTTGAGGAGCGGGGCAGGGGCGGCCCTCAGCATTGCCGCGCCGGCCTGCCGCACTTTGTCGGGAAGGCCCCCGAGCCGCGCCACCAGCGCCTCGGCCTGGGAGTAGCGGTTATACCCGCCAAACAGCTCGTCGCCACCGTCGCCCGATAGCGCCACCGTGACGGTCTCGCGCGCCAACCGTGACACGAGATGCGTGGGAATCGCCGCCATGTCGGCGACAGGTTCATCGAACTGGGTCGCGAGGGTGGACAGGACCTCAGCGGCGTCTTTCGGACCCACCTGGATTGCGTGGTGGGTCGTGCCGAGATGGGCCGCAACCGCGGCGGCGTAGGCCGATTCGTCATAGCCCGGCTGGTCGAAGCCCACGGTGAAGCTGTGGATCGGTGCACCGACGAGCTGCCGCATCAGGGCCGTGACGAGCGACGAATCCACCCCGCCGGACAGGAAGCAGCCGGTGGGCACGTCGGCGATCATTTCCTGGCCGATCGACCGCCGGATGTCGTCTTCAACCAGCGTGATCAGCGCGTCATCATCACCCTCGAGCGGTGTCGCGGCCGAGGCCCGCAACGCCACCTCCGCTGACCAGAACGGCCGCACTGCCGGTTCTTCGCCCGGCCGCCAGTCGAGCACATGCCCGGGAAGGAGCATGTGAACGCCCGCCAGAATGCAGCCGGGTGCCGGCACCGCGCCAAAGCGCAGCATGGCCGAGGCCGCCCCCCGGTCGATGCGTGGCACGAACCCGGGCAGGGCGCGCAGCGCCTTGAGCTCGGAGCCGAAGCCCAGCCGGTCCTCCGCTATCGTCCAGTACAGCGGCTTGATGCCGAAGCGGTCGCGAACCAGCGTCAGCCTGCCGTCGCGCCGGTCCCACAAGGCGATGGCGAACATGCCCTCTGCGGCGTCGAGAAAGGCGTCCAGCCCCCACCGGGCGATCCACTCCAGCATCACCTCGGTGTCGGAATGGCCGCGGAAGGCCACGCCCTCCTGCAAGAGGGGCACCCGCAGGGCGGAGTGGTTGTAGATCTCGCCATTGTAGCAAACGAGCCAGCGCCCGTCGGCTGACGCCATCGGCTGCAGCCCGGCGGCGCTCAGGTCGACAATGGCCAGCCGGCGATGGCCAAAGGCCAGCCGACCGTCTGGCTCGGCATGGACGCAATGGGCGTCTGGCCCGCGGTGGGCGAGCGCCCGGGCCATGGCGTCGGCCACAGCCTCCGCAGCCTCGGGAGGCCCCGGGCGACCGGTTGCAAACCCTGCGATCCCGCACATTGGCCTGCTCTAACCCATCCGGACGGTGGCGTCAGCCTCCGCCAGGGCCTGTGCGGCCTCGCACGGCGACCGGAGCCCGGAAGGATCAGGCTCTCTCCATCGGCCCCGGCAATGCGGCGGCCCTCAAACCGAAGGAGAGACCCATGTCTATCAAGAGCATCATCCTGGCCGTTGCACTGACAGTTGCGATCGGCGGTAGCGCGATGGCGCAGTCCGCCGGCAATGGCGGCGGTGGAGGAGGTGGCGGCGGCGGCGGCGGCGGCGATGGCAGCCCGTCCGACCCCGGCCATACTCCGGTCCTGAGCAGCCCGACCGCGAAGAAGCTGCCGATCAACCAGAACCCGAATGGTGGCGGCCAGCAGGCCAAGAACGACCCCAACGGCAAGCCCTGCGCCATGACGGCGGTCGGCGGCCGTCAGCGCTGCGACCGCCCCGGCCGCTGGACCTATGTCGAGTGAGGCGAGCCGCGGCCTGGGGCATCGGCCTCGGGCCGCATCAGGCGGTTCCAAAGCGCCGCATAGGCATCGCCGACGGCGGCAATCGTGAACCGCGCAAGCGCCCTCTGCCTGTCCCGAACGCCTAGCGCGTCGCGCGCGTTAGGCCTGGCTTGTAGCAGCCGGACGACGATGGCCGCCAGTCCGGCCGCGTCGCCCGGCGGCACGATCCGCGCCGAGTCGTCGAGGATCGCGGCCGCGTCGCCGACATCGGTGGCCACCATCGGCACGCCGCACGCCATTGCCTCGCCCATGACGTTGGGAAAACCCTCGCCGCGGCTGGAGGTGGACAGCGCCACGTCGAACCCGGCGGTCAGCCGTTCGATGTCGCGCCGCGGGCCAAGCCACAGAACCTTCTCCGACACACCGGCCGCGGCCGCCAGCCCTGCCAAAGCCGCGTCATCGCCGACCATGCCGCTGCCGACGACAGCCAGCCGCGCGGTGGGAACCGCTTCGGCGATCCGGGCGAAGGCGCCGAACAGGCAGGCGTGATCCTTCATCGGGTGGTTGCGGGCGACGCGGCCTACGATCGGCGTGTCCGGCGCCAGACCATGCTCGGCCCGCAGCCAGGCGCGCGCGTCCGGGTCCGGCCGGAAGGCATCGAGATCGAACCCGTTGGGAATGACCAGCGCCTTGCCGGCCGGATAGCCGATCGCCGCATGGCGCTGCGCCGAGCGCTGGGCGTTGTAGACAATCGCGTCGGCGAAAGGCGCCAGCGGAACGCCAGCCAGAATGGCGGCGCGGGTGAGCAGCGTCTCGTCGCCCAGCGATTCCAGCGTGTGGCGGACATTCCAGGCCAGCGCCGGACGCGTGCCAGTCAGCGGCAGCGCCGCCACGGCGGCGAGGTGGGCGTGGTACATCCACGCCTGCAACACCGCCGGCCGCGTCGATGCCACCAGACGTCGCAACCGTCCGAGGCCGGCCACCGCGGTCAACGACCGTGGCAGCCCCAGTTCGACCACCTCCGCCCCCGCCTCGCGCGCATCCGGCGTGAGGGAGCCTCCGGCAATCATGCTGGCGATCCGGTGGTCGAAGCGGTCGCAAGTGGCCGCCACGAGCCGCACCAGCATCCGCTCGGCGCCGCCGATATGCAGGCTGGAGATCAGGTGCAGGATGATCGGCCGGTCGACCCGGCCACCGGGCTCGCGCGGCGTCATGGCCCTTGCCTACAGGCCGGCCAAGGGGTCGGCAAGGCGAGGGGTGCGGGCGGCGCCCGGGGGCGCTAGCATCAGTGAACCCTCGGCAAGGATTCGCCCGATGCACCGCTCCGCCGCCCTGCATGGCTCGCTGTTCCTGAAGCGCTATGCGGCGCCGCGCGGCGCCGGCACCATCCTCGACATCGGCTCGCAGGACCTGAACGGCTCGCTGCGGCAGTTCTGCCCCGAAGGCTTTTCCTATGTGGGGCTGGATTTTGCCGCCGGCAAAGGCGTCGATGTCATCCTGACCGATCCCTACCGCTTTCCCTTCGAGGACGACCGGTTCGACTATGTGGTCTCGTCGTCCTGCTTCGAGCACAGCCAGATGTTCTGGCTGACCTTCGCCGAGGCGATCCGGGTGCTGAAGCCTGACGGCGTGCTCTACATCAACGTCCCATCGAACGGCCCCTATCATCGCTATCCCACGGACAATTGGCGCTTTTATCCGGATGCCGGCCTTGCGCTGTGCGAGTGGGGCCGGCGCTCTGGCGTCGACGTCCAGCTGATCGAGAGCTTCATCGGCGCGCCGCTGAACGACCACTGGGCCGATTTCGTCGCCTGTTTCGGCAAGTCGCCGGCAGCGCTCGCCGTCAATCCCGGCCGCATGGTGTTCGAGGCGCATGGTCCGACGAACATCTGGTTCCGCAAGCCGGAAGGTGGGGAGCCGATCTTCTCGCCCAAGCTCGTGGCACGGGAAGCCGCCAAGGCGTGAGGCCACGCTGGCTCAGCGCGGCGTGACAACGCCCTTCGTGGCGAGGCCGGCGACGAAATCGCGCAGCTCCAGTCCGAAGCGCCGTGGCCCGAAGGCCCGCGCCACGGTCTTGACCACCGCCGGGTCGGGACGTGCCGCCGCAGCTGCGTCGGCAAAGGCCCCGGCGTCAGCAGGGCACAGCGTCAGGGCCGTCGTGTTGAGCAGCGCGGCAATCTCACGATGGGCTGGAATGTCGCTGGCCACAACCGGGATGCCGGCTGCGAGCGCCTCCAGAACGATGAGCGGCTGATTCTCATAGGTTGAGGGCGCCAGCAGCACGTCGGTTGCCGCCAGCGCGTCACCGAGCGGCGTATGGCCGTGGCGGCGCACCTGCCGGGCGACGCCGTGCTCGCTTGCCAGCGCCTGCAGCCGGTCGCCGATCCGCCGGTCGAGGCTCTCGCCATAGAGGTCGAGGCTCGCCGGTCGCCCGCGGGCCGCGAGCGCAGCGACGGTTTCCACTGCCAGCGCCTGGTTCTTGCGGTCGGAGAGGGTGCCGATCACGGCCAGCCGCAGCCGTCCGTCGGTCGGGTGCAGGGCCAGCGCCGGCGGTGTCACCGGGTTGCGGATCACCGCATGGGGCTTGGTCTGGCCCTCGCCCACACTGTGCCGCGAGATGAACAGCTTGGCGCTGCTCAGCCTGTCGCGCAGCGCCCGCCTCCGGCCGACGCCCTCGCGCATGTGGACATGCCACAACACGGGGACACCGGCGATGCGTCCGGCCGTGCCCCAGACATAAAGGGCGATCTCGTCGTGGACGTGGATCAGGTCCGGCCGCAGGCGCCGCAGGAACGCCACCTCGCGCAGCACGCACCAGCCCAGGCGGGGCATGGCGGCGAGCTTGCGCGCAGGCGTGTCGATGGCATCGCCCGGCAGGGCCGGGCCGGTCCGGCTGTCGGCCTCGGGCCGGGGTGCCCGGACATGGACCTCGTGTTCGGCCCTCAGCGCCTCGGCCGCGGCCAGCAGCACCCGTGTCGAGCCGCCCAGATTGCCATACAGGGTTGGCAGCAGGATCTTCATGCGATCAGCGCCGCCATGTCGGGCCCGATGGCGTAGCCCGGTGCGCCCGTCCGCGCCAGAAACGCCTCGTGCAGCGTGGTGTGGGCGACAGGCAGGCCGAACAGGTGCCGCAGCGTGATGGCCGCGCTCGAGAAGGCCGAGACGATCCGCTCCGGTGCGATCACGAAGGTCGCCATCTCGTTCCAGCCCCTGGCCTCGTCGGTGAGGTCGACGAGCCCCGCGATATGGCCGACCAGGCTGGTCGTCTGGAACGGATGGCGGAAATAGACCATCGGCCCGGGCGGCAGCAGCTCGCGCAGCAGCGCAACCTTGTCGGCGAGGCTCAGCCAGCCGCTGTCGACGTCGTTCGTGTCGAAAAACACCGGATGGCCCCGCCAGCGGGCGAAATCCGCGAATGGCGCCGCGAGCTGCGGCAGCAGGGCGCGGAAGGGTTCAACGTCGAGGCCCCGCGGCCGCGGTCGGGCGGCCGCCTGTTCGGGCACCAGGCTGACCAGCCGCACATTGCGCTCGCCGGTCCGCCCGGCAACGTGCTCGGCGTAATGGGTGCCGTCGACCACCCGGTAGGCCAGCTGCCGCAGCCGCTGCTTCAACGTGAGGACCTGCAGCTTGCGGTAGCAGCCGACCCCGTCCTCGATCAGCGTCACCTGCCCACCAGCCCGCAGGGCGGCGCGCTCGAGCCGCAGGGCCGTGCGGTTCCACGGCACTGCGTGCACCACCGTGAACGGGTCCCGGCGTCCCTGGGCGCCGGCGAGGACGGCGGCCCGGTCCTCGACCGGGACAAATGCAAGGTCCGGCCGGCAGGCCAGCAGCGGCGCCCAGCGTGCGGCATCCCGCGCCACGACGGTCATGCCGCGCGCAGGGTCGGCCTCGCAGATCAGCTGGGCGAGGTGGAACGGCTGCAGCGCGAGCCCGATGTCGGGTCCGTACCTGGGAAGCCGGACCTCAGTCGCGCCCGAGATGCTGGACGATGGCATCGCGCATGGCCTTGATGTTGTCGTCGGCGAGGACGGCGGGTGCCGCCAGCGGCTCGGAGAAGCGGAACACATAGCAATGGCGGGCGAAGGCGGCGAGCGCGCGTTCCACGTCCTCGCGCCGCGGCGGCGCCGCCAGCGCCTCGTCGAGCAGCGCGGGAAACGCGAACGGATCGATCATGCGCGGGATCAGCCCCAGCCCGCCGAAGCGCGACAGCGCCTGGGTGATCACCGGCTTGCCGAGCGCCGCCGCCTCGATGGCGACGGTCCCGTTCAGCGTGAACACCGCCTGCGCATCGCGGACCAGCGCCAGCGACGGCACTGCGGCGTCGATGAACGCCACATTGGGGTGACGCGCCAGCACGTCGCGGTAGAAGGCCGGGTCGCGCTGCCCGGCCATCGCCGGATGCTCCTTCAGCAGCAGCCGCCAGGTGATCGGGATCCGCCTTGCGATGAGGTCGATGATGCTGCGCTGGTCGACGGCCGAGATCACCAGCGTGGCAATCTCGGGCTCGAACTGCAGCGGGAAATACAGGAACGGCTTGTCCTGGGCCAGCGCCGGGCCACCGATGTACTGCCGGCTCCGCCGCCGGCGCAGCCGCAACCGGAGCGGCGCGACGAGGCGCTCGACCAGCCCCGGCAGGGTCGGATCGGTGCGGTAATAGCGCATGTGATTCTGCAGGAAGCGGATCGCCGCCGCCGGCCCCGGCAGCGCGAACTTCCGCTGCTCGGTGGAAATGGCGTTGTTGGTGTAGGCCGGCCGCCCGGCCGTGATCGTCTCGCAGAACCGGCGCGCGAAGCCGGCCTCGGTCTCGCTGGGCTGGTCCTCGCCCGTCTTGAACGCCGTATAGGTCGCCCAGACATCCGGGCAGTCGAGGAATGGGTTGTCGGCAAGATAGATCAGCTCGCCGATGCCGACAAAGCTTGGCACCACCACTTGGATCCCGCGCTCCTTCAACATCTCGTAGAACAGATGCGCGAACTGGCTGGCGATGCAGTTGAAGACGAACACGTCAGGCCGCTCGGCATCGAGGAACTCGGCGAACACCCGGCGCAGGTGGATCAGCGCGGCGATGATCTGGTCATGGTTGAGCGCCAGCAGATGCCGGTCGCTGTAGGCGATGCGCGCCAGCTTGAGCCGCTCGTCCCACGGACGGAACGCCGCCAGCTCCTCCGAGCTCGGCGTCGAGGCGATCGCCGTCGTGTAGTGGGCGTAGAACCGCTCCAGCCGGGTGCCTGGCGGCAGGTTCTGCACCGCGTGGTCCCAGTAGCGGTCGTTCATTACGAAACCGCAGGTCGACAGGCCCGGATAGCGCTCGGCAAGCGCGTGGTAGAGGGCCGTGAACGTCCAGGTCTGGTCATAGTCGAACCAGAAGCCGATCTTGCGGATCATCCGCGTGTCTCCTGCGCGACCAGGCGGCCTGCCTCCAGCATGTAGGTCCGGTCGGCCAGCCCGAGCAAAGCGGGGCGGTGGGTGACGATCACCAGCGTCATGCGGCCCTTGAGCGCCGCCAGCGAGCGCCCCACCTCGGCCTCGGTCGTCTCGTCCAGCGCGCTGGTCGGCTCGTCGAGGATCAGCAGGCGCGGCTGCCGGACCAGCGCACGGGCGAGGCCGATGCGCTGGCGCTGGCCGCCCGAGAGGCCGGCCCCGCGCTCGCCCACCGGCGTGTCATAGCCGGCAGGCTGGGCCTCGATCCAGCCGGCGATCTGAGCCTGCACCGCTGCCGCGCGCACCGCCTCGGGGCTGGCGCCACCGGGCAACCCGAGCGCGATGTTGCGGCCGATACCGGCGTCAACCAGGAACGTATCCTGCGCCACATAGCCGACGGCGCCCATCCAGCGCGCCCGCGTGGCGGCGACCAGCTCCTGCCCGTCGACCGTGACGCTCCCCTGCGTCGCCGGGATGATCCCGGTGAGCAGGTCGACGAGCGTACTCTTGCCCGCCCCACTGCGGCCGACAATGGCGATGCAGCAGCCGGGCGGCACGTCGAGATCGATGCCGTCCAGCGTGGCGGCATCCGCGCCGGGGTAGCGGAAGCCGACGCCGCGCAGGGCGATGTGGCCGGCGCCGTCCCACGGCTCAGCGGCCACCGAGGCCGGCAGCGTCGCGGCACCGGCGAGCTCGTTTGCAATCAGATCCAGCGACGGCCGGCTGCCGCGCAGCAGCGTGGCGGCCGCATAGGCCTGCTGCAGCGCCGGCAACAGCCGGGCGCCGGCAAACGCGTAGGCGCCGGCCAGCGGCAGCACCTCGGCGACGCTGCCGCCGCCCATCAGCCGTGCCAGGATGACGATGAACAGCGTTCCGAACCCCACCGTCTCCAGCACGTAGCGGGGCAGGATCGCGACGATCTGGTTGCGCGCCTCGATGGCGGCAATACGCTGCGACAGCACCCGGAAACGCTCCACTGCCTCCGGTTCGCCGCCGCTGAACACCAGCGCCTTGAAGCCACCGAGGGCCTCGCCCGCCACCTGCTGGGCCTGGGCGCGTGCCGCCAGTGCCTCGCGGCTCCAGGCCAGCATGCGCCGATGCAGCACCGCGTACAGCACCCCGTAGGCGCCGGCGAACACCACCCCGGCAAACACCGCCACCGCCGGGTCGATGAACACCAGCAAAGCGAGGATCAGGATCGCCGCAAGGCCGCGGGCGACCAGCGTCACCGCCGGCACCAGCACGTTGCCGACCACCCGGATGGTCTCGGTGAACAGCAGGTTCAGCCGCTCGGCGTTGTTGCGGCGCATGAAATCGAGCCAGGGCAGGGCCAGCCAGCCCTCGAACAGCCGTTCTGCGATGCGCTGGCCCTGATGCCAGGTGAATCGCTGGGTGGCAAAGGCCAGCGCCACATTCATCAGGTTGGCCACCAGAAAGGCGGCGAAGGCCGTGGCACCCAGCACCAGCATGAAATCCCGCCACGCACTGATGCCGAGCGCCGCCTGCAAGCGGCCGAGCGGCAGGTCGGGGGCGGCGCTTTCCGGCACTGTCAGCACGGTGAGGAACGGCACGATGGAGCCGACACCCACCACCTCGGCGAGCGCGGTGCCGACCGACAGCAGCAACAGCAGGCCGAGCTGGCGGCGTCCGGCGCTGTCGAGGCAGGCGATGATCCGGCGGGCCGTCAGCCTCACCCGATCAGGTCCCAGCTGACCGGGGTGCCGCGGGCCACATCCACCCGGGCGCGCTTGCCCAGCACCGTGTCGAGCTCCCGCGGCGGCAGGCCGAGGCCCGGCCGGATGGCCCGAACCGTCTGCGGCGTGAAAGCATCGCCGGCCTTCATGTCGGCGACGACATAGAGCGAGCGGCGGAACACCAGCGAGGCCTTTTCGGCCTCGGTCGGCCCGTAGCGGACGACGCCCATCGCCGCCTGGGCCCGGCCGGTCTCCTCGACCAGCGCCTTGAGCTCGGCCGGCTCCAGCGAGAACGCCGCGTCGACACCGCCCTCGGCCCGCGACAGGCAGAAATGCTTCTCGATGACGGTGGCGCCGAGCGCGACCGCCGCCACCGAGACGCCGGTGCCCATGGTGTGGTCCGACAACCCGACCTCGCAGCCAAACAGGTCGCGCAGGTGCGGAATCGTCGCCAGATTGGTGTTTTCGGGCGTCGCCGGATAGGTCGACGTGCACTTCAGCAAAACCAGATCCCGGCACCCGGCATCGCGCGCGGCGCGCACGGCCCCGTCGAGTTCGGCGATGCTGGCCATGCCGGTCGACATGATCAGCGGCTTGCCGGTCGCGGCCGCCTTGCGGATCAGTGGGATGTGGACGTTCTCGAACGACGCGATCTTGTAGGCCGGCACGCCGAGCGTCTCGAGGAAATCGACCGCGGTCTCGTCGAACGGCGTCGAGAACACGGTCAACCCGTGCATCCGCGCCCGCTCCATGATCGGCGCATGCCACTCCCACGGCGTGTGGGCCTGCTTGTATAGGTCGTAGAGGTTGCGGCCAGCCCACAGGCTGCCGCCATCCTGGATGGTGAACTCGCCGCGGTGCAGGTCGATGGTGATGGTATCGGCCGTGTAGGTCTGCAGCTTGATGGCATGCGCCCCGGCGGCGGCGGCCGCGTCGACGATGGCGAAGGCGCGGTCCAGCGACTGGTTGTGATTGCCCGACATCTCGGCGATCACGAACGGCACCTGGTCGCGGCCGATGCGATGACCGTCGATGACAAAGCTCTTCGTGTCGGACATGGCGTGGCTCCGGCTGCCGCGGCGCGGGATTGGCCGGTTCGTACAGCATCGGCCGGGCCGCGGTCAAAGCCGGCACGGGTTTACGCGGGGGGAACGGCGTCCCACACCCAGCGGCAGCGCAGCAGCGTCGCGCTCAGCCGGTCGACCACGCCGGGCGGAAAGGCCAGGAACGCCTCCACCCCATCAGGCGGCACCAGCGCCAGCGTAGCGTACTCGGTGGTCGTCGCCTGCGCGTGGATCAGCGCGATCTCGCTGAACCGGGCCGGGGTCCACAGTCCGACGATGATGTCGACGACTCCGCTGTCGTCATCCTCCGCCAATCCCAGCGGCGTCGCGGCCGTGATGGCGGTAGCAGCGAGGCCGACCTCCTCGGCCAGTTCGGCCAGCGCCTGCAGGACGGGATCGATCTTGCCGTCGGGTCCAACAGCCTCGGCGGCGATACCGCCGGCCGGCGCCAGCTCGAACGCACCGGCCGCCTGGGTGACGCCGTCGCCGCGCCGTCCCAGCACGATCCCGTCGCGGCAGCGCAGCACGCCGGTCACCGCCAGCGGGCGAACGCCAATCGTTTCTGCAAGTCCAGGTTGTCGACGCTGTACCATGAACCGGCGGTAGGTCGTCCACTGGCCTGCGATCACCATTCCGTCGCGGCGGGTGACGCTGAACATCGGACCGTCGAAGGCGTGCGGGCGCCGGGCCAGCTCGGCGGCCCAGATCGCGTCGACCATCTGCGCCACATCCGGCGGCAACGGCGGCGCAGGGCCCTCATCGACGATGGTGAGCGGCCCGGCAAGTGGAATCGGCAAGGTCATCGCCCCAGTGTCGCGGGTTGGCGGCCAATTTGCACGCTCCGGCCCGGCGCGGTAGGGGACGCGGGCAACCAGGGACACGCCATGGAACTCGACGCGATCCGACGCCACTGGGACGAGTGGGCGGCAGCCTACGGCACCGGCCTGCGCGCCACCACCAAGACGCCGACCGTCAAGCGCATCGAGCTGGCGGCGCTCGAACGGGTGATCGCCCCGCTGGTGGCCACCGGCGCGACCCGCATCCTCGAGATCGGCTGCGGCAACGGCCAGAACGCGCTGCACCTGGCCCGCGCCTTGCCGCAGGCCCGCATCACGGGGATCGACTATGTTCCCGCCATGGTCGAGGCCGCCGAGGCCCTGCGCGCCGAGGCGGGGCTCGGGACCGACAGGCTGTCCTTCGCCCGAGGCGACGTGCTGCGGCTCGACCTGCCGGCCGAAGGCTTCGACGTGGTGTTCACCGACCGCTGCCTGATCAACCTCAACACGACCGCGCTGCAGGTTTCGGCCTTCGCGTCGATTGCCGGACTGCTGCCGCGCGGCGGCCATCTGGTGATGATCGAGAACGAGACGCAGGCCCACGCCCGCCAGAACGACCTGCGCGCGCTCGCCGGCCTGCCGCGCCGGGCGCCGGCGGCCTTCAACCACTTCTTCGACCGTCCCGCGGTGCTGGCCGGGCTGGCAGCGGCCGGCTTCACCCTGCTGGCCGAGGAGGACATCGTCAGCCTGCACGACCTGCTGCTCTATGTGCTGGTGCCGATGATCAATGGCGGCACGGTCGACTACGGCCACCCGCTGGTCGACGCCGCCGCGCAGCTGCAGATTGCCGCCGCTGCGGCTGGCGTGGACGGCGCTGCAGGCCTCGCCGGTTTCGGCGGCTTCGGCCAGAACCGGCTTTATGTCTGCCGCAAGGATGCGGCGTGAGTCCCCGGCGCGGGCTGCTGCTCGACCTCGACGGCACGCTCGCCGACAGCCTCGGCGTGATGTGGACGGCCTATGCGGCCTTTCTGGCCGACCATGGCCACGAGCCCACGCAGGCGGAGTTCGACCGCCTGAACGGGCCGCCTTTGGCCGAAGTCGTCGCCATCCTGTGCCGGGACCATGGCATTCCGGGCGATCCGACGGCGCTGCTGGAGCGCTATGGTGCCGCGCTCGACACCGCCTTCGCGGCGGTGCGGCCAATGCCGGGTGCCCGCAGCCTGCTCGAGGCAGCGCGCGCTACCCGCTGGGCGACCGCCGTCGTCACCTCCAATGCACGACCGCGGGTTGCGGCCTGGCTCACGGCAGAGCTGCCCGGTCTCGTCGACGTGCTGGTGACCGCGCAGGACTGCAGCCGCGGCAAGCCGTTTCCCGATCCCTACCTGAAGGCGCTGGAGCTGACCGGGGCTGCCGCCACCGCCAGCATCGCGGTCGAGGACAGTCCCCACGGCGCCCAGGCGGCTCTGGCCGCCGGCGTCACCGTTTGCGGGCTGCTGCCGCCCGGCGGGCTCGACCTGCGCGACTGGCCGCCCGGCGTGCGCAGGGTCGCGGTGCTCGCCGAGATCGTCCCCCTGCTGGGGTGAATCAGATCCTCACCGAACGCGGAAAAGCGGCTGAAGCGGCTCGCATTTCAGCATCTGCTTCAGACCCCGGTTGCGGATGGCATCGGCGAGGATCGGGAACACCTCGCCGTAGACGGTGATCAGCCGGTCGATGTCCGCCGACCCGTGAGCATAGCAAAGGTTGTGCGTCCCCAGAGTCAGCACGCCACGCGCGAACACCTCCTGCAGGAACAGGGTCTTGATCTCGAAGGCCGAGTAGCCGCCGGCCTCGCGCATATTCAGGAAGCCCCAGGACGGGTGGCCCGAGACCGACAGCACGTCGCCGAGGTCGTTGGCGGCGATCAGTGCGGCGGTGCGGTCCAGCGCCTCCTGGCCGCGGGTCGCCAGGGTCGCGGTCACCGGCTCGCGCACCAGCTTGTCGAGCGTGGCCTTTGCCGCGGCCAGCGACAATGTCTCGCCGCCCATCGTGAAGGAGAAGAATACCTCCTCCATTTCGGCCATCACGTCGGCTCGGCCGGCCACGGCGGCCAGCGGATAGCCAT
The DNA here is from genome assembly GCA_040380755.1 of Methylobacteriaceae bacterium. Taxonomy (GTDB): domain Bacteria; phylum Pseudomonadota; class Alphaproteobacteria; order Rhizobiales; family Beijerinckiaceae; genus Alsobacter. Next base: position 18,425 of record JBEIIL010000027.1, read on the forward strand.
TGGCGATGCCCTTGCCGAAGGTCGCAAGGTCCGGCATCACCCCAAACAGCGCCTGCGCGCCGCCATTGGCGAAACGGAAGCCCGTGATGGTCTCGTCGAAGATCAGCAGCGCGCCGTGCCGATGGGCGAGCTCCTTCACGGCCTGCAGGTAGCCGGGCGCCGGGTCGCCGACATTCATCGGCTCCATCATCACCGCGGCAAACCCGCCGGGATGGCTGGCCAGCAGCGCCTCGAGCGCCGGCAGGTCGTTGAACGGGAAGGTGTGGGTGAGGTCGCGCACCGCCTGCGGCACGCCGCGATTGCGCGCCGTGGCGCCAATATACCAGTCCTGCCAGCCGTGATAGCCGCACACCGCGACATGGTCGCGGCCGGTGAAGGCGCGCGCGATCCGCACCGCGCCGGACGTGGCGTCGGAGCCGTTCTTGCCGAACCGCACCTTCTCGGCGCACGGCACCATGGCGACCAGCCGCTCGGCGACCTCCATCTCCAGCGGGTGGGGGAGGGAGAAGATCACCCCGTCCTCGAGTTGCGCCGCCACGGCGGCCTGCACGTCCGGATCGCCATGGCCGAGCGTCACCGCTGCCAGCGAGCTGATGAAGTCGACATATTCGTTGCCGTCCGCGTCCCAGACATGGCCGCCCTTGCCGCGGGTAATGAAATAGGGCGAGACCCCGTGCGGATACTGCGTCTTCGACTTCGAGAAGGTCTGCGAGCCGAGCGGGATGGTCCGAAGGGCGCGTTCGAGAAGCTCTTCGGAACGGGCGTAGCGCTGCGACATCATCAAACCTTCCGGGTTGGCAGGGGCGCGGCCGCAACAGGCCGGTCCCGGGCCGTGATCCGCCGGGCAAGACGCGCACCGGCCCTGATCAGGGGCAGTTCAAGTCCGCGATGCACGGCCAGGCTGGCCACGATCACGACGGGAATGGCCGCAGCGACCAGCGCCGGACCCGGTTCTGTGATGCCACGAACCGCCTCGAACACCAAGGGGTGCAGCAGGTAGACCGGATAGGAGGCCTGGCCGAGCAGCGCGGCCGTGCTGTCGGGCAGTGCTGCGCCCAATCCGGGCCGGGTCGCCGCCGCGGCCATCAGTGTCAGCGCGGCAAGGAAGGCGAGGCGTGGCGCCGGCGTCACCAGGCTGACGCTGTCACCGCTGCCCCACACCACGGCGCTGGCCGCCGCGAGGATTAGCCCGGCGGCAAGCAGCGCCAACGCGCCAGCTCCGGAGAGCGCAGCCAGCCGGGGCACCATCCGCCCCAGGGCGATGCCGGCGACGAAGAAGGCCGCATGCTGCCACCAGCGGACGTAAAGCGGCCACTGGTCGGCCAGCGACCGCGCCGGGTCGATCATGGCGGCACCCGCGACCATGGCCGCCACCGATGCGGCCAGCGCTGCCGGCACTACCCATCGGCGATCCCGCGCAGCCAGCAGGATGACCGGAAACAGGCAGTAGAGCACCACCTCGATGGCCAGCGACCAGCCGCCGACCGGGATGGCACGTGACGGATCGATCCAGCCAAACATCAGGGTCAGGTTCACCAGGACGAGCCGCAGCAGCCCGAACGACGCCGGCACGCCGTTGTGCACCAGGACCGTCGCGGCGAGCAGCGTCGCCGCCGCGTAGAGCGGCCAGAGCCTGGCGAAGCGCCGCACCGCATAGGCCAGCCACTGCCGCGGTCGGGTCCAGTCCGTTCCGCCCGACGCAACGGTCAGGCTCAGGCCGCTTATGACGAAGAAGCCGTCGACGCAGTAGAGCCCGACCGCCAGGACAAGGGCACGAGCCGGCTGCGCTTCGGGCGGCGCCATCCACATCAGGTAGTGGAACGCCATCACGCCCAGCGCAAACACGCCTCGCAGCCCGTCGAGCGCAACCAGGCGCGGCGAGGAGACGGGGGCTGCGGTGTCGTCGCGGGACAGCGATGGGCTGGTCATGTGCGGCGACAATGGACCGGAGGGAGGGACGGACGCAAAACCGGACCGGGGCTTAATCCGCCGGCCGTTCCGCGGCCAGGGATTTGGCCAGTCCCTCGTTGCGGACGATGTCCCTGTTCAGGGTCACAAGCGCGGGCTGCCGCGCGAGCAGTGTGAGAATGGCGGCAGTATCGAACGCCGGATCAACGGGATAGAGCGCCGCGTAGATTCTCCGTACGAGGTCGAGGTCGCGCGGCTCGTCCACCGTCCAGCGCAAATGCGACAGGTCCGCCTCACCCTTGACGTGAAGCAGCCGGAACCGGTCCGGGCGGCGGTGGATGGCCAGCGTCACATGCTCGCGCTCGGCCGTGGTCCGCGGCTCGGCAGCGATCGCCTCCAGCACGGCCATGCGCACGACCTCGACATCGAGCCCGTCCGGCCAGGTCGGTTCCACCGCATTGGTGCCGTAGTCGACATCCGCTGCCATCGTTTCGTCGATCACCCGGTCGATCACGGCCGGGTCGGCCAGCGGGCAGTCGCCGGTCAGCCGCACCAGCCAGTCGGGCGCGGAGGGGCGCGCCGCGGCCAGCACACGCGCGAGCACATCGTCGAGGGAGCCGCGCGACACGGCGATTCCCTCGGCGGCACAGAGCTCCGCCAACGCGTCGTCGGACGGATCGGTGCTGGTTGCCACCACGAGTCGGTCGAGCCGCCGGCAGCGGGACAGGCGCTCGATCTGGCGCAGGATCATCGCCCGGCCGAGGATTGGCGCCAGAACCTTGCCGGGGAGCCGGCTGGACGAGACGCGGGCCTGCAGCACGCCGAGGATCATCATCACGCTCCCTGTCAGCCTGCCGGCCAGCGCCGCGGATCGACAACGGCCGGGTCGTTGCAGGCCAACCGGCCCCAGTCCAACGACGGCGCCGCCTCGAGGCCGGCGATGATCTCGGCCAGATGGCGGGTCGAGTGCACGCCGACGACGATCCGCGCGACGCTTGCAAGCGAGGCCGGATAGGCCAGAGCGGCGGCAACTGGCGACGCGCCGGCCGCCTCGCAGGCGGCCCGCCACTGCGCCAGATTTGGGCGGGCAGCCGCCAGTCTGTCCGGCACCTCCGCCGCCGTCATCAGCAACAGGCCTTGCAGGAACACGGAACGGACATGCAGCTCGATGCCGGCCGCAGCCAGCCGGTCGAGCGTGCCATCGGTCGCGGGGCGCTGGTCGAGAGCACTAAGCGGCAGTTGCACAACCGTGACAGGAAACCGGGCCCTGACCGCATCCGCCTCGGCCCCGTCATAGACGGAGACGCCGATGCGGCCGACCTGGCCACGGGCCTGGGCGGCCTCAAGGACGGCCCAGAGACGGTCTCCCCCCTCTGCCAGCAGGTCGCCGGCATCGTGGACGAGCACAACGTCGACCCGGTCGCGCCGCAGCCTGGCCAGTGACCGCTCCAGTCCGTCGGCGACCGTGGCGACATCGCCGGCCTCCAGCACCCGCTTGCGCAGCGGGATGGTCTTGGTGACGACGCCAAAATCCTGCGAGCCGGGCAGGGTGCCCAGCACCGCCTCGCTGTCGCCATAGGCTGCCGCCGTGTCGATCAGGTCGATGCCGTGCGACTGAGCCAGTGCGAGGATCCGCCCGGCCTCGTCCGCCGCAACCTGGCCGCCATGGCTGACCCCGTAGGCCAGGCCGAACTGGACGGTGCCAAGTGCGAGCCGTGCGGTGGTCATCGCCCTGTCAGGCCGCCGCCGCCAGCACCGTGTCGCGGACGGTCTCCACCACCGTGGCGTGCTCCGCGTCGGTCATCCGGGCGAACAGCGGGATGGTGATGGCGCCGGCATAATAGGTCTCGGCCTGCGGGCAGTCGCCGGGCTTGAAGCCGAGCCGGCGGTAATAGGGCTGCAGATGCACGGGAATGTAGTGCACATTGACGCCGATTCCGCGTGCCCGCAGCGTCTCGAACACCGCCCGCCGCCCCTGTGTCAGCCGGTCGAGCTGCAGGTGGATCGGGTAGAGGTGGAACGCCGACTGGCCGTCCGGGTCCTGGAACGGTACCGTCAGCGGCAGTCCGGCCAGCGCCGCGTCATAGCGCGCCGCCAGCGCACGGCGGCGGCCGACGAAGGCGTCGATGCGTGCCATCTGGCTCTCGCCGAGCGCCGCCTGCATGTCGGTCATGCGGTAGTTCAGGCCCAGATGCACCATCTCGTAGTACCAGGGGCCCTCGCTCTCGCCGACCATCCGGGCCGGATCGCGCGTCATGCCGCTGGTGCGCAGCTCCTGCAGCCGTGTCGCCAGCTCGCGGTCTTTCGTCGTCAGCATCCCGCCTTCGCCGGAGGTGACGATCTTCACCGGGTGGAACGAGAACACGCAGATGTCGGAGTAGCGGCAGTCGCCCACCTTGCCGTTGCGATAGTCGGCGCCGATGGCGTGCGAGGCGTCTTCGACGATGCGAAAACCATAGCGGTCCGACAGCGCCTTGATGGCTGGCATGTCGCAGGATTGCCCGGCGAAATGCACCGGCGAGACGATCTTCGGCAGCTTGCCGTCGCGCTCGGCCACCGCGAGCTTGGCGGCCAGCGCCTCGACAGACATGCAGTAGGTGCGCGGGTCGGTGTCGACGAAATCAACGTCCGCACCGCAATAGCGCGCCGCGTTGGCGGTTGCCAGGAAGGTGTTGGGAACGGTCCACAGGCAGTCGTCCGGTCCGAGTTCCAGCGCCAGCGCGGCGAGATGCAGCGCCGCCGTGGCATTGCAGACCGCCACCGCGTGGGGAACTCCCACATAGGCGGCGACGCAGCGCTCGAACGAGGCGATCGCCGGTCCCTGGGTGAGAAAATCGGACCGCAGCGTCGCAACGACGGCGGCGACGTCTTCGTCCGAAACGTCCTGGCGGCCATACGGGATCATGGCGTCTCCGCGAGCAGCGTCCGGATCTCCTCGACGCTGAGAACCACCGGATTCGTCCCCGAATTGTACTCGAAATCCTGGTGAACCGACGCCCCGGTTTCGCCCAGCGCGTTGGTCGCGTAGTCAGGGTTGCTGACAAAGCTGATCGTCGGGCGGATGACGAAATGGTCGTCGAATCCCAGGGTCAGGTGGCTGTCGTCGAGCGGGCACATGATTTCGTGCAGCTTTTCGCCCGGCCGGATGCCGACGATCTCGTGCGGCAGTCCCGGAGCGATCGCCTCGGCAAGGTCGGTGATGCGCGACGAGGGGATCTTCGGCACGAAGATTTCGCCACCATGCATGCGCCGGAACGCCTGCATCACGAAATCGACACCCTGCGGCAGCGTGATCCAGAACCGGGTCATGCGCGGATCGGTGATCGGCAGGCTGGCGGAGCCGTCGGCAACGAGGCGCCGGAAGAATGGCACGACCGAGCCGCGCGACCCCACCACATTGCCGTAGCGCACCACCGAAAACCGGGTTTTGCGCGACCCCACCATGTTGTTGGCGGCAACGAACAGCTTGTCGGAAGCGAGCTTGGTGGCGCCGTAGAGGTTGATCGGGTTGGCGGCCTTGTCGGTCGAGAGCGCGATGACCTTGGCGACGCCGGTCTCCAGCGCCGCGTGAATGACGTTCTCGGCGCCGTGGATGTTGGTCTTGATGCACTCGAGCGGATTGTACTCGGCAATCGGCACATGCTTGAGCGCCGCGGCGTGGATGACATAGTCGACGCCGTCGAAGGCCCGGATCAGCCGGTCGCGCTCCCGCACATCGCCGATCAGGAAGCGCATCTGCGGCGCGGTGAACTCCTGCGCCATCTCGTACTGCTTGAGCTCGTCGCGCGACAGGATCACCACCTTGCGGGGTGTGAAGTCGCGCAGGACGGTGCGGGCAAATTCCTTGCCGAACGACCCCGTGCCGCCGGTGATGAGAATGACCTTGTCGTTGAACATGCCTGGCGCCTTCTGGCCGGGGGCTGGCCCCGGCGAAGCAGGGTGTTTGGACGATGGGCGCCGGGGCGTCAACAGCGCCGCACGGGGGTGGCCGAACGCCGGGCACCCCGTCAGGCGTTGTAGCGGGCGCCCGTGCCAGATCGATCCCGGGGCGTCAGCCCGAAACCGCCGGGGCCATCACGTCGAAGGTCCGCAGTCCGACCTCCGGTGGCATCGGCTCCAGCCAGGGCGAGGCCGCAAGGGTTGCCAGCGCATCCGCCAGTCCGGCCGCCCAGCGTGTCTCCATGGTCGACCGGCTGAACTCGTAGTCCTTGCATTGCCCTTCAGGCGCTGGCGGCCGGTGGATCAGCTCGACCACGTCCATGGTGGTGACGCAGCCGAACGCATAGAGGGTCTCGGCCTCCTGCGTCGCCCGCAGGTCGGGTGGCAGCTTCTCGATCAAGGCATTCACGGTATGGCGCAGGTCATGCAGCGTCCGGTACTTGTCGGTTCCAGCCCGGGTTCGGCTCGAATAGCGGATGTCCTTGTCGCGCTCGCTGATGCCATCGAGCGTCTTCGGCAGCGGGCCATGCGCCGGGAACACATCCACCTGGAACACCAGCCGGCTGCGGCGCGGGATGTATTCGAGCATGTATTCCAGCGGCGTATTGGAAACGAGGCCACCGTCCCAATAGTGCTCGCCGTCGATTTCGACAGCCGGGAAGCCTGGCGGCAGCGCGCCACTGGCCATCACGTGCTCGGGCCGGATGACCGTGTGGCGGTTGTCGAAATAGGCGAAACTCCCGGTCCGGACATTGACCGCCGCCACGCTGAACGCCGTTTCCTGGGCATTGATGCGGTCGAAATCCACGAACCGCTCGAGCGTCGTCCGCAGCGCGGAGGTGTCGTACCAGCTCGTCGGCTTGCCGGTCCACCAGGCCGTCGGCGTCTGCGGCTGGAAGAACCCGGCCTGGCCGCGCAGCAGCGCCATGGTCGCGCCCAGCTGCCGGTCGAGCACGCCAAAGCCGTAGGGGGTCGTGATCTCCTCCCAGAAGGCCCGCAGCCGCGCCACCCGGTCCGCCGGGGCGTTGCCGGCGATCAGCGCGGCGTTGATGGCGCCGATGGAGATGCCGCAGACCCAGTCCGGCAGATAGTCGGATTCCGCCAGCCCCGCATAGACGCCGGCCTGGTAGCTGCCCAGCGCCCCACCGCCCTGCAGGACCAGCCCCACTTTGCGGCCATAGCTGGCAGGCCGCGGCAACGGGTGGGGCGCGAGGGATGAAGCGGTCATGGCTTGTCTCCGACGGCGCTGCGGTGGGCCACCATAGGTCGGTTCCGCGGCGGGACCGTTACGGTCAGTTCACGGTGCCGCGCAGCCCTGCGGACTGGATCGCCGGGGCAAAGACCGCCTGGCCGGCCGGGCCAGAGGCAAAAACCGGCCGGTAGGGTGTCGCCGACAGCGGGGCAACGATCGCGTGGTTGCTGTCGAGCGCCAGTAAGCCGCTCTCGGCGGCCACGGCAAGAACGGCATGGTGGCCGCGCCGGGGAGCGTCATACACGACGATGATGGCCATCGTGTCGGGGTCAACGCCCAGCAAGGTGAGCGACCACAGTTTCACGATGGCGTAGTCCTCGCAGTCGCCGGCCGCGTCGACGAGGGTCTCCAGCGGGCCGGCCCAGTGTTCGTCGACCCCATGATGGGCCTGGTCGCTGCGGTAGGTCAGCATCAGGTTGACGCCGCGGTTGACGAGCCGCAGCCGCCGCTCGGGCGATGCTGTGGCCGCTTCCGTCATCATGGCGCGCCACGCCGGCACGGCGCCGCCGTGGCAGGCGGCAGGGTCGGCCAGGCAGGTGCGCAGCGCCGAGAGAGCGGCGACGGCCCTGTCCTGCGCCTCGCTCCAGTGCTGCGATGCCGGGTGACTGGCCACCCGCATGGCGGTCGTGCCAAACGGGGAGGGGCTTTGCGGCAGGTCGATGGCGCCCCGGAGCGACCAGTCCGGCAGGATGAGCGCTGTCGAGGGCTCGGCTTCCGCCGGCGCAAGGGTGGGGGGCGGAGACAGATCGGGGACAGCGGCGACCCGGTCGGGAACCTTTGCGGTCGGCACGGCGGCCGCGGGCGGCGCATGGCCCGGCACCTGCGCGGCGAGTGCCAGCGCGAGGAGGCCGGCCGCCAGCCCGGTCCGTCGAAAGGATCCCGTTCGCATCGCCGCGATGCCCTGATGCCGCCCGGGCCCGGTCGTCGGGGCCGGTCGTCAGCTGCAGAGCATGACGGCGCATCGGTTTCAGCCGGCCTAAAGCCCGGGATCTACGCCGAATTGCGCGGCCGGATGGTGAACGCAGCGTTGCGTGGCGATTGCCTTGCAGTCGGGCGGAGAGGGCGATGCTCACGCCCCGTGGCAGACCGCGCAGGATCTGCGCTCAATCCGTCAGGTCGACGACCGCTCCGGTCTGACCGTTGAGCAGGCGCCGCAGGTGGAAATGCGCCAGCGGATCCTCGGCCCGCGCGCCGACCAGCGCCGCGAAGGCCGGCAGCGCCTGGGGGTCACGGCAGGCGAGCCTGTCGAAGGCCGCCCGGTAGGCGTCCGTGTCCGCACTGTCCTCGGCCAGCGGCTCGAAGCTGCGCAGCGCTTCGCTACGGCCGCGCAGCATCAGGTCACCGACGGGTCTGCCCAGAAACCCCTCGACCTGCATGGCGACCGCCTCGCTGGTGCAGATGCGGGTTCCCAGCGCCTTGTTGGCCCGTTCGAGGCGCGCGGCGGTGTTGATCGTGTCGCCATGGGCCGTGTAGTCGAAGAAGGCATCGCCGCCGAAGTTCCCCACCAGCGCCGGCCCGGCATGCACGCCGATCCGTGTCACGCCGAGCGACACGCCGCGCGATGCCCAGTCGGCCCGCAGCGCCTCGGCCTTCGCGTCGAGCGCCAGCGCGCAGGCGATGGCCCGCGCGGCGTGGTCGGGCTGGTCCTGCGGCGCGTTGAACAACACATGCAGGGCGTCGCCCATCACCTTGGCAACAGTCCCGCCGTGCGCGAACACGATGGTCGTCAGCGCCGAGAAATAGCCGTTCAGCAGCTCGCCCAGCACGGCGGGGTCGAGCGTTTCGACCAAGCCGGTGAAGTCGGCAATGTCGGTGAACAGCACCGAGATCTCCTGCCGCTTGCCGGCGAGCGAGAGGCCGCCGGAGGCATCGGCCAGTTCGGCGGCGAGGCCCGGCGAAAAAAACCGCGCCAGCGAGGCATGGGCGCGCTCGGCCTCGGCCCGGCGCTTCCGGCCGTTGCGCTGTTCGGCCACGTGCCGCACCGTGCGGGCAATGGTGGCCTCAAGATCGGCAAAGTCGATCGGCTTGGTCAGGAAGTCGAAGGCGCCGCGGTTCATGGCGGTGCGGATATTGGCGAGGTCGCCATAGGCCGACACCACCACGGTCGACAGGGTGTCGTGCGCTTCCTGGACGCGCGCCAGCAGCGTCAGCCCGTCCATCCGCGGCATGTTGATATCGCTGAGCACGAGGTCGAGATCCGGCGTCGCCGCGATGATCTCCAGCGCCTCGACCCCGTCCCGTGCGAACAGGAACGAAAAGTCCCCCGCGCGGATCTCGCGGCGGAACTTCTGCGTCAAAAGCGACTCAAGGTCCGGCTCGTCGTCGACAACGAGAATGCGCGCCGTCACGTCGCCGCCTCGCGGCCGCCGAGCCGCGTGTCGATCTCCGACCGCAGCGCGGCAAAGTCGATCGGCTTGACCAGCAGCCCGTCGGCGCCACCGGCCTCGGCCTTGCGCCTGGTATCAGGGTCGCCATACGCGGTAATCATGATCACCGGCAGGTCGGGCCGCACCGCCTTGACGCGTGGCAGAAGCTCCAGCCCAGTCATGCCCGGCATGTTGATGTCCGACAGGATCAGGATCAGCCGGCGGCTGTCCGCGGCAGCCAGGCACTCCAGTGCCTCCTGGGCCGACAGCGCGAAATTCATCTCGAACCGGCCGGCCTTGAGGTCGCGGCGGAACTGCTGGCGAAACAGCATCGAAACGTCCGGCTCGTCGTCGACGACAAGGATCAGGACAGGTGTCACGTCGGTCATGGGCGCCTCCCGGCAGCGCCACCGCGCGGCAGCGTCACCGTGAAGGCGGTGTAGGCTCCCGGGCGGGTGTCGACGGCCAATGTGCCGCCGTGCTGCTTCACGATGATGTCGTGCGACAGGGACAGGCCGAGGCCGGTGCCTTCGCCCGCCGGCTTGGTGGTAAAGAACGGCTCGAACATTCGTGCCTTTACGGCGTCGGGGATCCCGGTGCCGTTGTCGCGCACCGTAATCGTCACCGCTTCGGCCCCGGCTCGTGTCGAAACCGCCAGGGTCGGCTCGAAACCGGGCTCGGTTCCCTCGAGGCGCTTCTTGTGGGCGGCGTGGAAGCCATTGCCGACAAGGTTGAGGAGGACACGGGTGAACTCTTGGGGAAAGATCTCGACCGTGCCGGCCGCCGGGTCATAGTCCCGCGCGAGCGTGATGTTGAAGCCCGGCTTCTCGGCCCTCGCCCCGTGATAGGCGAGGTTCAGCGCTTCCTCAACCGTCGCGTTCAGGTCGACGGCGCGGCGCTCGCCGCCGCCCTCGCGCGAGTGCAGCAGCATGTTCTTGACGATCGAGTCGGCGCGCCGGCCGTGCTGGACGACCTTCTCGAGATTGCCCTTCAGCATGGCGGCCAGCCCCGCCACATCCTCGCGCACCGCGGGATCGAGGGTCGGCCCGGCCTTGTCGAGGGCTTCCTCGAGCTCGGTCACCAGTTCGCCCGACAGATCGGCGAAATTGTTGATGAAATTCAGTGGGTTCTTGATCTCATGGGCAATGCCGGCCGTGAGCGCGCCCAGCGAGGCCAGCTTCTCGGACTGGACGAGGCGGTCCTGCGCGGCGCGCAGATCATCGAGCGACTGTGTGAGCTCGCGCGTCCGCGCCTGGACCTGCTCGAACAGCCGGACATTCTCGATGGCGATGACGGCCTGGTCGACAAAGGTTTTCACAACCTCGATCTCGCGGTCTCCGAAGGGGATCGCCTGCTCCCGCGCCATGGCAAAACAGCCGAGCGGCGTCCCGTCGCGCATCAGCGGCACATAGAGCATCGAGCCGAATTGGGCCTTCGTCAGGATTTCGTTTTCGCGCATGCGCGGATCATTGGCGAAGTCCGCAATTTGCATGATGCGCCCCAGACGCACCGTCTCCGCCATGGGACGATCGCTCTCCATCGCGTATCGGGTCGCCTCGAGATGGGCGCGCAGCGCCGGTGGCACATTGCTGTGGAAGGCGGCGGCCTCGAGGGCGTTATCCTTGATCAGGAAAATCGAACCAAGCGCGCCATCGCACAGTCCCAAGGCGGTGTCGATCAGGGTGGTGAGGACCGTCTTCAGGTCAAAAGCCGACCGGCTGATCACCTTGAGCACGTCGGCGGTGGCAGTCTGCTGCTGCAACGCCAGATTGAGATCACGGGTTCGGTCGTCGACCTTGGCCTCCAGTGTCTCGTAGCTGTCCTGGATCTGGCTCGCCATCTGGTTGAAGCGGTCGGCCAGCGTGCCGATCTCGTCGCCGGTGCGCACCGAAATGCGCTGGGTGAGATCGCCCTGGCCGAGCCTGAGGGCGCCGGCCTGCAGGGCCTTGAGAGGTCCCACAAGGCGGCCGGCGATCCAGGCGCCGAGAAAGACGGCGGACAGCACGCCGAGCCCCAGCAGCGCCAGCGTCTGCATCAGCGAGGTCCAGACCGGCGCCAGCGCCTCGCGGGTGGGCAGCTCGACGAAGACGAACCAGCCGAGCTTGGGGATCGGCGCATGCGCCGACAGCACCGACGCCCCGTCCAGTCCCCGCAGCGTGCCGGGGACGCTGCGTCCCTGGCCGCCACCGCGCTGGATCGCGCCGGCAACCTGGGGCTGCTGCGACAGGTCGGTGCCGCGCAGCACCAGGCTCATGTCGGGATGCGCCACCAGCTTGCCGCCCGCATCCGTGACGAAGGCATGCCCGCCCTGGCCGACGCGGATCGCCGTGATGACGTCCCAGATCAGCTTCAGGTTGACGCTGGCGACGGTCACCCCGGGCTTGCGCCCGGCATGGGCGATGGCCAGCGTCATGTAGGGCTCCGAGCCGCGGCGGAAGTAGACCGGCCCGTACCAGACCTTGTTGGCGACGGCCTTGAGGAACCGCGGGTCGTCGGAATAATCCTTGCCGCTGCCGACGACGTCCGGCTCCAGCCGCGACAGGCGCAGCTGCTCCTTGCCGTCGCCATCGAGCTGGATGAGCTCGGTGATCGCCGGAGCCTGCCGCAGCAGCCGGATGAAATCGTAGCGCCGCTGGTCGAGGCCGACGCGGGACCACTCGGCCCGCGTCGTCCAGCCCATCTGGCTCTCGATGCCGTCGATGAACTGCACCACCCGCTCGGCCGCGGCCTGTGCCTTTTCGGCCTGTACCTGAACCGCCGCGGTGGTGGCTTCCTCATAGGAAAACACGAGATTGATGGCGCCGTTCACCACCAGCACAACGGTGACCAGCCCGACAAAGGCGGCTGTCAGCCGCCGGGCGAGGCCCATCGGCAGACGGCGGCGCAAAGCCGACGCGAAGCCGCGGGAAGGGGAACCGGTATCCGACGCATCATCGGTCACGACGCCACTGTGGCCCGAACCCGAGCCGCGGGGAAGCGCCGGCGGACCCGGAAGCGCACCGTCGGTCACGCCTGCTCCTGGCAGTCGGAGCGCAAGGCCGCGGAGCAGAGCCTCACTCGAACACCTCGTCAGCCTGCGCCACCAGCGCCGTCGGCATGGTGATGCCCAGCGCCTTGGCGGTCGACAGGTTGATGGTCAGCTCGAACCGGTGCGGACTCTCGATCGGCAGGACCTCCGGTTGCGAGGCAGACAGGTTGTGCCGAACGAAGGGCGTCCAGCTGTTCGACGCTGACAGCCCTTCGCATCGGCGAACTCCGGTCTCGACCACCGGCATTTTTCGCCGAAACGGGACGCTTTGGGAAGCCGCTACAGCGCGCCCCGCACCACCTCGATCTGGCGCGGCAGGCAGATGGTCTTGAGGTCATAGCGCTCGACCACGGTCTGGCGCGCCGCCTTGCGCAAAGCGCGGTAGCGCTCCGGCTCGGCCGCGGCGGCCACGACCGTGTCGGCCCAGGCCTCGACGTCGAAGAACGGCACCAGCAGCCCGTTCTCGCCGTGCCGCAGCACCTCCTCCACTGGCGGCGTCGCCGAGCCGACCACCAGGCATTCGCTGGCCATGGCCTCGAGCATCGACCACGACAGCACGAACGGATAGGTCAGGTACATGTGCACGCGCGACAGGCGAAACAGGCGCAGGAACAGCCCGTAAGGCAAGGTCTCGGCATAGATCACCCGCGACAGGTCGATCTGGTCGCGGACCTCGTCGAGGAAGATGTCCTTCCAGCTCTTGCCGTCCGGCGCCGCCGCCCCGTAGGACACGCCATTGGCTCCAACAATTACCACCTTGGCGTGCGGCCGTTCGCGCATGATCTTCGGCAGCGCCCGCATCATGATGTGGTAGCCGCGGTAGGGCTCCAGGTTGCGGCCCACATAGGTGATGATCTCGTCGGCCGGCGTCAGCACATGGCCGGCGATCTCGACCGGCTCCGCCGGCGTCGGCACCACCACCTCGGTGTCGACCCCCTCGTGCACCACCGAGATCAGGTCGTGGAACAGCGCCGGATACTGGGACTTCTGCCACTGCGTCGGCGACAGTCCTGCGTCGGTCTGGGCCAGCGCCAGCAAGGTCGACGCATTCTTCGCCACGGTTCGGGTCTTGGCCAGCACGCCCAGCGGCTTGGCGAATTCCGGGTCGAACCCGACGTCGGAGCCCGACGTCCGGTAGTAGAACTCGCAATAGGTGGTGATCCGCGCCCGCGGAAAGGCCTCGCGCAGCGGCAGGTTCTCGCCCCAGCCCGGATGCACGACGATGATCGCCGGATTGATGCCGTGCGCCTGGCGCAGCGCCCCCAGCGCCCGCCCGACCCCCTCGGCGCGCCGACTCTCGCCCTCGAACCGGCCGGCGAAGCTGTGGACGCCCGCCGGCGGGCTGCCCGACACCTCGTAGCGCGCCAGCGTCAGCTCGGCCATGCCCGGGCAGGTCTTGGCGCCGATTCCGAACAGCCGGTGCCCGCCCTCCTGATGGAAGTGGCGGATCATGTGCCGGAACTGTCCCGGGCAATTGTTGTGAACGAACAGCAGGTCCATGGATGTCCGACGCGGCTCCGTTGCTCCTGCCTGCCGCCGAGTCGGGCGATCGGGCAGGGGCATTCCTCTGTCGATCCCACGACCGCGGCCCGCGGGCAAGCCGCCAGCGCCGCAGCGTCCAGCCCGCGGGGTCAGGCCTTGGCGACGTTGGGGCCCGTTGCGCCGGCCCGCGCCAGAGCGTTGCGGGTGTCCACCACCAGGGCCGCATGGCGCTGCACCAGCGCCCAGTCGGTGCCGTCATGGTCGGTGGCCACCAGCACCACATCGGCCCCGGCAAGCGTCGCTTCGTCCAGCGGCTCCGACTGCCGTCCGGTCAAGCCGCCATGCGCCCGCGTCGGCGGCAGGGTCGGCACGAGGGGATCGTGGAACGACACCGTCGCGCCGCGCTCCTCCAGCAGCTCGATCAGCCGCAGCGCCGGGCTTTCGCGCATGTCGTCGACGTTTTTCTTGTAGGCGACGCCCACCACCAGGACCCGGGCGCCGTTCAGCCCCTTGCCGAAACGCGCGTCGAGTTCCTCGGCGACCCGTCCGACGACGTGCCGCGGCATTGCGGTGTTGATCTCGCCGGCGAGCTCGACGAAGCGGGTCGGAACCTCGAACTCGCGCGCCTTCCAGGTGAGGTAGAACGGGTCGATCGGGATGCAGTGGCCGCCGAGCCCCGGCCCCGGATAGAACGGCATGAACCCGAACGGCTTGGTCTTGGCCGCCTCGATCACCTCCCAGATGTCGATGCCCATGGCCGCGTACACAACCTTGAGCTCGTTCACGAGGGCGATGTTCACCGCCCGGAAGATGTTCTCGGTGATCTTCACCGCCTCGGCCGTATCCAGTCCCGACACTGGAACGGTGCGGGCCACGAACTGGTCGTAGAGCGCCAGCGCCAGCGCCAGCGCGTCGTCGCCATCGGCCCCTACGACCTTGGGGATGGAGCCGGTGTCGAATGCGACATTGCCCGGGTCCTCGCGCTCGGGGCTGTAGGCGAGGAACAGGTCGCGGCCGCTCTTCAGCCCGCCGGCCTCGAGGATCGGCGCCAGCACCTCCCGGGTCGTCCCCGGATAGGTCGTCGACTCCAGCACGACGAGATGGCCCGGCCGCAGATGCGGCGCCATCGCGGTCGCGGTCCGGGCGACGAAGCGCAGGTCCGGCTCGCGCTGCCGGGTCAGCGGCGTCGGCACGCAGATCAGCACCGCCGCACAGTCGGCCACCGCCGCCATGTCGAGCGTGGCCCGGAACCGGCCGGCGGCGATCAGCGGCGCGAAACCCTCATAGGGATGCTGCCGGATATAGCTCCGCCCCTCGGCAAAGGCCTGGATCTTGGTCGGATCAATGTCGATCCCGACTACCCGGAAGCCCGCCTCGGCGGCGGACCGCGCCAGCGGCAGGCCGACATAGCCAAGCCCGATCACCGCCACGGCAGCATCGCGCCGGCGCAGCGCATCGAGCCGGGTCGGAAGGTCGAACGAGGCGGACGGCATGGGACGCTCCTTCCCAGCGAGGTCTAGCCCCTCGGGCCGCCGTGCTCAACCGGGCAGCAGGTGGGGCGCCGTGGACCGCTGGCGCAGGGTGAAAAGCAGGGGCGTGCGGAAGGGCTTCGGTGCCAGACGATTTTCGCCAGCGACATTCAATTCACGTGTCGCAGCGGCGATGGTGAACCTCGGCGCCATGGTGGCGCATGCAAGGCCGCCTGTCAGGGCGCGAGGTCAGCCTGTGCGGTGATGCCGTCGGCAATCCGGCCCATATCGCGCCGCTGCCGGGCTCCGGCTTGCGAAGCCTGTCGGCGGCGACCACCGCGCTGGGACGAACCAGGCTGGCCATCGCGCAAGCCGTCCTCGGCTGACGCGGGCGACACACCGCAGGCGGCGGATGGGGAGTGAGGCAGTCAGGCGCAGCTACAAACTGTCGTTTTTCTGCCGTGCCTAAAGCTTTGCCTGCTTTCGCGGAAAATCGGTTTCGAGAGTCGCTTTGATCCGTTCAATTTCCGCGGCGTCCCGATTTGCAATGAACCGGGAAAACCAGTCATCGGCGGGAGGTCTGAAGAGTGCGCCTGGCTCGCACTGAAACAACTGAGCTAGGCTTGATTGCCATTCCGCACCTGGCGAAGTCCCATTAAACCAGCGTGAAACGACGCTTTTATCGGCTCCAGTTTCACGCGCTACGTCAACCTGTTTCATGCCGCGTCGGTCGGCCCATTCCGCAATGAAGTGCGGACGGCGAGGCTGCCTCGACATGTGACTATCGCAAATTCTCGCAACTTTTGCCATCGGCCTTACCCGAGCATCCGCTCCTCGAAATCATC
>JBEIIL010000028.1:0-34084 GCA_040380755.1 Methylobacteriaceae bacterium
ACGCCCGAGATCATCGCCTGCTCGTCGCCCTCGATCACGCCGGCCGACTGCGCCTCGGCGACGATGGTGCGGATCTCCTCCTGGGTCACCGCGCTGGAGGATTCGGAATGCGTGCCGAACAACCGGAAGATCACCTGCGTGGACGCGTCGAGGATCCACACAACCGGCGCCGCCACCTTCGACAGCAGGCTCATCAGCGGCGCGACCGCGCAGGCGATGCCCTCGGCGTTCTTCAGGGCGAGGTTCTTCGGCACAAGCTCGCCGACCACCACCGACAGATAGGTGATGAGGCCGAGGACGATGACATAGCCGAGCGTCTCGGACGCGCCAGACGACAGGCCGCTTGTATCGCGGATGATGGAGGCCATCTGGGCGCCGAGCGCCGCGCCCGAGAAGGCGCCCGCCAGGATGCCGACAAGCGTGATGCCGATCTGCACCGTCGACAGGAACCGGCCCGGATCATCGGCCAGCGCCAGCGCCGTGTTGGCGCCCGGACGGCCGGACTCCGCCAGGGATTTCAGGCGGCTGCGACGGGCCGACACGATGGCGAGTTCAGACAGCGAGAAAAGCCCGTTGAGGGCGATCAGAAAGACGGCGATCAGAAGTTCGAACACCTTGTCTCCGGGGCCCGCGCGCCGTGTTGGCCGCCCGCCCCTTCCGTGCTGTTGCTGATGTCAGCGTTCTCGCATTGCAGGGGGCGCAGGTCAACGAAACTGGCCCGCGGCGACGCAGGTCTCCGCTCCGGGGTGGCAAACCGCCGCCGTCCGTTCAGCCGCTCAATGCTCCTGCTTGCCCATCGCCACGGTGCCGATCGACAGCCGGTCCACATAGGCGATGCCGATCGCCGATGCGATGAACACCGTGTGGATCACCGTCTGCCACAGGATACCGGCCTCCGTGTAGGCCGCCTTGGGCGATCCGAGATTGCCCGCCTCGATGAAGGTCCGCAGCAGATGGATCGACGAGATGCCGATGATCGCCATCGCCAGCTTGATCTTCAGCACGCTGGCGTTGACGTGGCTCAGCCATTCCGGCTGGTCGGGATGACCGGTGAGCCGCAGCCGTGACACGAAGGTCTCGTAGCCGCCGACGATCACCATCACCAGCAGGTTGGAGATCATCACCACGTCGATCAGGCCCAGCACGATCAGCATGATCTGCTGCTCGCTGAAGGTCGCCGCCTCGCTGACGAGGTGGATCAGCTCCTTCATGAATTTGAAGACGTAGACGCACTGGGCGAGGATCAGCCCCAGATACAGCGGCAGCTGCAGCCAGCGCGAGCCGAAGATCAGGGCGGGGAGAGGGCGCAGCCCCCGGTACTCGGTGTCTGTGGGCATCGGATCCGTCCGTCAGGCCGCGGTTGAGCTTCACATAAGCGCCGGCGCCGTCAATGCCAGAGGGCCGATGCTGCCTGGGGCATCGCTGTGGAACGATCCGCCCCGATGTGCCGTTGTCGCAACACACGCAGAGAGGTGCAGCGATGAACGGCGTCATTTATCTGGTCGGACTGGTGGTGGTGGTGCTGGCGGTCCTGGGCTTCTTGGGGCTGCGCTGAACCGCGGCAAGGGCCGGCACGCAAGCGGAAAGCTGTGGCCGCCCTGCGCCTTTTCTGTTACCCGCCGGAGACGGTCGCCAACGGGTGGCTGATTCCGACGGACCGCGCATGACCATCCGCCTGCACCGGGGCGACCTGCCCGCCGACGCCCGTTTTGGACCGGTGGTCGCCATCGACACCGAGACGCTCGGCCTCAACCCTTTGCGTGACAGGTTGTGCGTCGTGCAGCTGTCGGCCGGTGACGGCACGGCCGATGTCGTGCAGGTCCCGGCCGGACGGCCGGTGCATGCGCCCAATCTGGCGCGGCTGATGGCCGATCCGGCGGTGGTCAAGCTGTTCCACTTCGCCCGGTTCGACCTCGCGGTGATCGAGCATGCGCTCGGCGTCATGCCGGGCCCGGTCTGGTGCACCAAGATCGCCTCGCGGCTGGTGCGGACCTACACCGACCGCCACGGCCTCAAGGACCTGACCCGCGAGCTCCTCGGCATCGACCTGTCCAAGCAGCAGCAGTCCTCCGACTGGGCGGCCGAGGCGCTGACCGAGGCGCAGCTGGCCTATGCGGCCTCCGACGTGCTGCATCTGCACGCCCTCAAGGCCAAGCTCGAGGCGCTTCTGGTGCGTGACGGCCGCGCCGATCTGGCCCAGGCCTGCTTTACGTTTCTGCCGGCTCGCGCCCGGCTCGATCTGGCGGGATGGGGCGAAACCGACATCTTCGCGCACAGCTGAACCTCGCCTACACTGCACGACACAACTTCGCCATGCCGGCATGGTCCAGCCGGGCAGGTGCAACGGGGAACACGGGCGGCATGGCGGTCGGGTCGGACCGGTTTGGACGGGATGACGACGCCACGGCGCGCTACAGCGCCGCGCTGCGCCACTCGTCGCGCGTCCGGCTGCTGCGCCGCGCGATCCCCGTGGGAGCCATCGTTGTCGTCGCCGCCGTGGCCTTCATCGCCTTCGTCGAGCCGTTCCGCACGCTGCCGGCCGGCCTGACCGTGGGGCCGGTGAGCATGAACGGCACCAAGGTGACGATGGAGCTGCCCAAGCTCAGCGGCTTCAAGAAGGACGCACGGCCCTATGAGGTTACGGCCCGCTGGGCGGCCCAGGACATCAAGAACCCGACCATCATCGAACTGAAGGACATCCGCGCCCGCATCGCCCTGCAGGAGCGCGGCATGGCGACGGTCGAGGCTTCGGATGGGATCTACAACACGCAGACCGAGCAGATCCGCCTGAAGGACGACGTCAAGATCACGTCGGACAGCGGCTATGATGCACGTTTGTCGTCTGCGATCGTCGAGTTCAAGGCCGGCACGGTGATGAGCAACGATCCCGTCACGGTCCGCTTCACCGGCGGCACCATCGACGCCGAGGGCGTCGACATGCTGGACAGCGGCCAGCACGTGGTGTTCCGCGGCCGTGTCCGCACAGTCCTGAACCCGGACGCCCGGCCTGTCCCCGCCGCTGCCGGCCTGCCTCCCGCTACCCCGCCCGCCCCGAAGGTCTCGCCATGAACCGCATGCTCGCTGCGCTGCTTCTCGCTTTGGCCCTGCCGTCTGCCGCCCTCGCCCAGAAGGCAAAGCCGCTGGGCGTGCCGGGGTTCGGCAGCAACTCGAAGGAGCCGATCCGCATCGATGCGGACCGCCTCGAAGTGTTCAACAAGGAGCAGCGCGCCGTCTATTCCGGCAATGTGGTGGCCATCCAGGGTGACACCACCATCAAGGCCGCCACCATGATCGTGTTCTTCGAGCGGCAGTCCGAGAAGGAGAAGGCCGCCGCCGCGTCACAGGCCAACGCCGATGCGCCCGAGGCCAACAGTGCGCTGCGCCGGGTCGAGGCGAAGGGTGGCGTCACGGTGATCAGCAAGGACCAGGTCGCCACCGGCAATGAGGGCGTTTTCGATCGGGCCAGCAACCGCATCATCCTCACCGGCAATGTCGCCCTGAGCCAGGGTGAGAACATCACCAAGGGCGACAAGCTCGTCTACAACACCGAGAGCGGCGTGGCAGTGGTGGAGGGCGGGCGCGTCCGCGGCTTCTTCGTGCCGGGCGGCGACGAGCCGCAGACCAAGAAGGGCCAGAAGCCGGAGAAACCCAAGAGCTGACGACCAGGATGGCGGCCTGCTTCGGGTCCGGCTGCCCGACCCGATGCGCGCGCCGGTTGCCCTGTCGGAGCCGCTCCGCTACAGCATCGGCCCGGCGGGCAGGCCGGGCTGGACCCGCGGCCTGGCCTGCACCGGGGATCGTCCTTGAAATTCTTCTCCCGTCCGACCGTGGCGACGCCGTTGGAACCCGCGACCGAAGCCCCGGATCTCGGCGGCCCGGGCGTGCTGGCGGTCACTGGGCTCGCCAAGAGCTATCGCGGCCGGCAGGTGGTGCAGGATGCCGGGCTGGCGGTCCGCAACGGCGAGGCGGTCGGCCTGCTCGGCCCCAACGGCGCCGGCAAGACGACGGTCTTCTACATGATTACCGGGCTGGTGGCGCCCGACCGTGGTCGCATCTCGCTGGACGGACATGACGTCACGCGGCTGCCCATGTACCGGCGCGCCCGGCTGGGCATCGGCTATCTGCCCCAGGAGGCGTCGATCTTCCGCGGCCTCAATGTCGAGGACAACATCCGCGCCGTGCTCGAGGTCGTCGAGCCGGACCGCGCCCGGCGCGAGAGCGAGCTCGACAACCTCCTCGAGGAGTTCGACATCAAGCGCCTGCGCCAGTCGCCCTCGATCGCGCTGTCGGGCGGTGAGCGCCGCCGCTGCGAGATCGCCCGCGCGCTCGCTGGCCGCCCGTCCTTCATGCTGCTGGACGAGCCCTTCGCCGGCATCGACCCGATTGCCGTCGGCGACATCCAGGCGCTGGTGCGCCATCTCACCGCACGTGGCATCGGCGTACTGATCACCGATCACAATGTCCGCGAGACGCTGGGCCTCATCGATCGCGCCTACATCATCCATTCCGGCCGCGTCCTGATGGAGGGCAAGCCCGACGAGATCATCGCCAGCGAGGAGGTTCGGCGCCTCTATCTGGGCGAGGACTTCCGCCTCTAGCCGGCGCGCGGGCTCCGCACTGCGCGGGCCCGCACATGGACTCCGTCCGCCCTGCATGCGAAGGAAGCCATATGACCGTCCTCGTGAAGATCTGCGGGCTCTCGACCCAGGACACGCTCGATGCTGCGCTGGCGGCAGGCGCCGACATGGTCGGGCTGGTGTTTTTCCCGCGCTCGCCGCGCAACGTCTCGCTCGAGACGGCCGCCGCGCTGGCGTCCCGCGCCGCCGGGCGGGCCACCGTGGTGGCGCTGACCGTCGATGCCGATGATGCCACCCTGGATGCGATCCACTCGGCCGTGCGGCCCGATCTCTGGCAGCTGCACGGGGCCGAGACGCCCGAGCGTGTCGCGGCCGTGCGGACGCGGACCGGGCTGCCGGTGATGAAGGTGCTCGGCATTGCCGACGCCGCCGACCTGGCCACCATCGATCCCTATTTCGAGGTGTCTGACCGGCTGCTGTTCGACACCAAGCCGCCAAAGGGTGCGGCGCTGCCCGGTGGCAACGGCGTCGCGTTCGACTGGTCGCTGCTCGCAGGCCTTGACCTTCCCCGGCCGGCCATGCTGTCAGGAGGCCTCGACGCCGCCTCGGTGGCCCGCGCGCTGGCCATCACCGGCCTGTCGGGAGTTGACGTCTCGTCGGGTGTCGAGCGTGCCCCGGGCGACAAGGATCCGGTCCGCATGGCCGCTTTCGTTGCGGCCGCGCGCGGCGCGGTTGCGGCGGCCAGTGCCGCAGAATGACAGCGCCGCCACGGCGGTTGACGAGGACAAGAGCGTGACCACGATCCCAACCCCCAACTCGTTCCGCAGCGGTCCCGACGAGACCGGACATTTCGGCATTTACGGCGGACGTTTCGTCGCCGAAACGCTGATGCCGTTGATCCTTGAGCTCGAGGCCGCCTATGGCGTCGCCCGCAACGACCCCGGCTTCCAGTACGAGATGGGCGAATACCTCACCCATTATGTTGGCCGTCCCAGCCCGCTTTATTACGCCGAGCGGCTCACCGAGCATCTGGGTGGCGCCAAGATCTACCTGAAGCGCGACGAGCTGAATCACACCGGCGCCCACAAGGTGAACAACGTGCTGGGCCAGATCCTGCTGGCGCGGCGCATGGGCAAGACCCGCATCATCGCCGAGACCGGCGCCGGCCAGCACGGCGTCGCCACGGCCACGCTCTGCGCCCGCTTTGGCCTGCAGTGCATCGTCTACATGGGTGCAGTCGACGTCGAGCGGCAGAAGCCCAACGTCTTCCGCATGAACATGCTCGGCGCCGAGGTCATCCCCGTCCAGTCCGGCTCGAAGACGCTCAAGGACGCGATGAACGAGGCGCTGCGCGACTGGGTCACCAACGTCGCCGACACGTTCTACTGCATCGGAACCGTGGCGGGTCCCCATCCCTATCCGGCGATGGTGCGTGATTTCCAGAGTGTGATCGGCCGCGAGGCGCGCGCCCAGATGCTGGAGCGGGAAGGGCGTCTGCCGGATTCGCTCATCGCCGCCATCGGCGGCGGCTCCAACGCGATCGGCCTGTTTCATCCCTTCCTCGACGATCCGGGCGTCGCCATCTACGGCGTCGAGGCGTCGGGCCACGGGCTGTCGTCGGGTCTGCACGCCGCCTCGCTGAGCGGCGGCCGCCCCGGCGTGCTGCACGGCAACCGCACCTATCTGTTGATGGACGACGACGGCCAGATCCAGGACGCCCACTCGATCTCCGCCGGGCTCGACTATCCGGGCATCGGGCCGGAGCACTCCTGGCTGCACGATATGAAGCGCGTCACCTACCTGTCCGCCACCGATGACGAGGCCCTGGCCGCCTTCCAGCTGCTGTCCAAGCTCGAGGGCATCATTCCGGCGCTCGAGCCCGCCCACGCCATCGCCAAGGTCTGCGAGCTGGCGCCGACCTTGCCCAGCGACCACCTGATGATCGTCAATCTGTGCGGCCGCGGCGACAAGGACATCTTCACGGTGGCCGAACATCTCGAGGCCCAACTGTGAGCGACACCCGCATCGACCGCCGCTTCGCCGCCTGCAAGGCTGAGGGCCGGGCCGCTCTCGTCACCTTCGTGATGGCCGGCGATCCCGATCCGGCGACCTCGCTTGCGCTGGTGTCGGCCCTGCCGGGAGCCGGCGCCGACCTGATCGAGCTCGGCATGCCGGTCACCGACCCGATGGCCGATGGTCCGTCGATCCAGGCCGCCGGCCTGCGGGCGCTGCGCGCCGGCCAGACCCTGCGCCGCACGCTCGGCCTCGTCGCCGATTTCCGCTCCGGCGACGCCGACACGCCCATCATCCTGATGGGCTACTACAACCCGATCTACATCTATGGCGTCGAGCGTTTCCTCGTGGATGCCCGCGCGGCGGGTGTCGATGGCCTGATCATCGTCGATCTTCCGCCCGAGGAGGATGACGAGCTGTGCAAGCCGGCGCTGGCCGCCGGCCTGAACTTCATCCGGCTCGCCACGCCGACCACGGACGACCGCCGGCTGCCGACCGTGCTCGCCCACACGTCGGGCTTTGTCTACTACGTCTCCATCACCGGCATCACCGGCGCGGCGATCCCGAATTACGACCGCGTCGGCGAGGCGGTGGACCGGATCAAGCGCCACACCGACCTGCCCGTGGCAGTGGGCTTCGGCGTCAAGACCGCCGCGTCGGCCGAGGCCATTGCCCGCCACGCGGACGGGGTTGTGGTTGGCACGGCACTGATCGACGCGCTGAAGGCCTCGCTCGGGCCGCAGGACCGTGCCACCGACGGCACCGTCGAGGCCGTCTGCAGCCTGGTTCGCGACATTGCTGCCGGCGTCCGTCGCGTCGCACGCTCCCACGCCTGAACCGACCGCCACCGGAGGGGATCATGGACACGAGCCCGATGAACTGGATCTCGAACGTCGTGCGTCCGAAGATCCGCTCCTTCCTGCGCCGCGACACGCCGGAGAACCTCTGGATCAAGTGCCCGGAATCCGGCCAGCTGGTGTTCCACAAGGATGTGGAGGCCAACCAGTTCGTCATCCCCGGGTCCGGTTTCCACATGCGCATGGCGCCGGTGGCGCGGCTGAAGAGCATGTTCGACGAGGGCGCCTACGAGGACATCGCGCTTCCGGAGGTGCCACTCGATCCGCTGAAGTTCCGTGACGAGAAGCGCTATGTCGACCGCCTGAAGGATGCCCGCACCAAGACCGGCAGCCCCGACGCGGTGAAGATCGCCGTCGGCAAGGTCGAGGGCCAGGCGCTCACCATCGGCGTCCAGGATTTCGAGTTCATGGGCGGATCGCTCGGCATGGCGGCCGGCGAGGCGGTGATCCGCGGGCTCGAGACCGCGCTGGACCGGCGCACGCCCTTCGTCATGTTTGCCGCCTCGGGCGGGGCGCGGATGCAGGAGGGGATGTTCTCCCTGATGCAGATG
Source organism: Methylobacteriaceae bacterium (assembly GCA_040380755.1). Taxonomy (GTDB): domain Bacteria; phylum Pseudomonadota; class Alphaproteobacteria; order Rhizobiales; family Beijerinckiaceae; genus Alsobacter. Next base: position 7,999 of record JBEIIL010000028.1, read on the forward strand.
CCGCGCACAACGGTGGCGGTACAGCGCCTGCGCGCCGCGCGCCTGCCCTACATCGTTGTGCTGACCAATCCGACGACCGGCGGCGTCACCGCCTCCTACGCCATGCTGGGCGACGTCCACATCGCCGAGCCGGGCGCCCTGGTCGGTTTTGCCGGGCCGCGCGTCATCGAGCAGACCATCCGCGAGAAGCTGCCCGAGGGCTTCCAGCGCGCCGAATACCTGAAGGCACACGGCATGGTCGACATGGTCGTGCACCGGCTGGAGCTCAAGGCGACGATCGCCCGGCTGTGCCGCGTGCTGGCGCCCGCTCCGGCCCCGATCGTGATCATCGATCCGCCGGCCGATGCTCCGCAGCCCGAAGCGGCGTGACCGGCCGGAAACCTTAACCGCTCCTCAATCTGCCGCATTTAGCGTCTTGATGCTGCGTCGTGGCGCCGCCGGCTGTGGCCGGTTGCGCTGCACACCGGCGGGGGCAGTGGACGGATCATGGTGAATGGGCGGCGCGATCGGGCCCCGGAGCGGCGCGAGCCGGCCTTCGAGGACCCAGCGGAACGGCGCAAGTCGCTCGACCTGCGCCTGACCCGCGACGACCGCCCCGGCTGGACCGGCGGACCGGATCCGGCGGGCCGGCCGAAAGGCCGGCGTGATCCGACCTTCGAGCCGCCGGTGACCCCCGCGCATGACCCCATCGCCGCAGGGCGGAGGGTGCGTGCCGATGCCAGCCGCGACACCGGGCGCGCGTCGCCGCCCGCCGGCGAGGACGCGGCACCGCCGCGCACCAGCAGCATGGCGCGACAGGACTCAGGCCGGACGTCCGGCAAGGGCGGCGGGCGAGACGGCAAGGCACCGCGTCGGCGTCGGGGCTTGCTGCTCGGCGGCCTCGTCTACTGGGGCCTGGTGCTCGGCGTCTGGGCCGTCATCGGGCTCGGGTGCCTGTTCGCCTACCACGCCTCCAAGCTGCCGCCGATCGACAGCCTGGCGGTGCCCAAGCGGCCGCCCAACATCGCCATCCTGGCATCCGATGGGACGCTGCTGGCCAACCGCGGCGAGACCGGCGGCCGCACCATCACGCTGCGCGAGCTGCCGCCCTATCTGCCGTCGGCCTTCGTGGCGATCGAGGATCATCGCTTCTACAGCCATCTGGGCATCGACCCGATTGGCATCGCCCGGGCGGTGGTGCGCAACCTCACCCGCTCCGGCGCGCCCATGCAGGGCGGCTCGACGCTCACCCAGCAGCTCGCCAAGAACCTGTTCCTGACCCAGGAGCGCACGGCTTCGCGCAAGATCCAGGAGGCGATCCTGGCCATGTGGCTCGAGCGCAACTACAGCAAGGACCAGATCCTCGAGCTCTATCTCAACCGGGTCTATTTCGGCTCCGGCGCCTACGGCGTCGAGGCGGCGGCGCAGAGATATTTCTCCAAGAGCGCCCGCGCCGTGACCCTGTCGGAGGCGGCCATCCTCGCCGGCCTCGTGCAGGCGCCCTCGCGCCTTGCGCCCAACCGCAATCCCGATGCCGCCCAGGCCCGCGGCCAGCTCGTCATCGCCGCCATGGCGCGCGAGGGCTTCGTCACCGAGGCAATGGCCAAGATCGCGCTGATGAACCCGCCCGAGGCAGCGCGCCAGGGCGGGGCGGGCTCTGCCAACTACGCGGCCGACTATGTCATGGACGTCCTCGACGATTTCATCGGCACCATCGACAAGGACATCGTCGTCCGCACCACGCTCGACTCCGGTCTGCAGGCTGCGGCCGAGCGGGCGCTGGTCGACGAACTCGTGCTCAAGGGCGAGAAGTTCGGCGTCAGCCAGGGCGCCATGGTGGCCATGCAGCCCGACGGGGCGGTGCGCGCCCTGGTTGGCGGCCGCAACTACTCGGAGAGCCAGTTCAACCGCGCCACCACGGCGCGGCGGCAGCCCGGCTCCGCCTTCAAGCCCTTCGTGTTCCTGACGGCGCTGGAGCGGGGACTGACGCCTGACAGTGTGCGTGACGATGCGCCCATCAACATTCGCGGCTGGCAGCCGGAAAACTCCACCCGGGACTATCGCGGGCCGGTGACGCTGCGCACGGCGCTCGCAAACTCGATCAACACGGTCTCGGTGCGGCTGACCGTCGAGGTCGGTGCCAAGGCGGTGGTGAAGACCGCGCAGCGGCTGGGCATCCAGTCCACGCTCGCGCCCAACGCCTCGATCGCGCTGGGCACATCCGAGGTGGCCCCCATCGAGCTGATCGCCGCCTATGCAAGCTTCGCCAATGGCGGCATCGGCGTGCTGCCCTACGTCATCACTCAGGTGAAGACGAGCGAGGGCGAATCGATCTATCGCCGCACAGGCGGTGGTCTCGGCCGGGTGATCGAGCCTGGCCCGCTGGCGATGATGAACGCCATGCTGCGCGAAACGCTGCTCACCGGAACGGCCCGCAAGGCGGAACTGCCGGGCTGGGACGCGGCCGGCAAGACCGGCACGTCGCAGGATCACCGCGACGCCTGGTTCGTCGGCTACACCGGCAGCCTGGTGGCCGGCGTCTGGCTCGGCAATGACGATGGCACGCCGACGAAGCGCACCTCGGGCAGCAACCTGCCGGTCGAAATCTGGAGCCGGTTCATGAAGCAGGCCCTTGCCGGCACGCCGGTCGTGGCGCTGCCCGGCGGCGGCTGGCGGGCCGCACCGCCAGCGGCTGAGGTGCCGATGGCATCGCTGCAGGGAGGCGATCCTGGCAATCCGTCGCCGCCGCCGCCGCCCGCTCCGACCCGCGCCACCGGCGCCGGGCCGTTGGTCATCACCCCGATTGGCGCAGGCTCAGCGCCGGCCGCACCGGTGCCGCTGCCGCCGCGTCGTGTCGCTCCCGATCCCGGTGTGCCGCGCCCTCCCGGCAGTGTCGGCCCCGGCCCGTCGCGGGCGGCGCCACCACCTCCGTCCGAGCGCAGCATGCTGGAGCGGCTGTTCGGCGGCTGATCGGAGCGCTCATGCGCCGGCAGCGCGGATGCGGTGCGTGGCGTGGAACAGCACGAAGGCCGCGATCCCGAGCGTCGCCACGGCGATCGGCAGCGGCAGCGCCCGGCCCTCCAGAACCAGTCCGAGCACGGCGCCGACACCGGCTGCCAGCGACATCTGCACGACGCCGACGAGGGAGGAAGCTGCTCCCGCCCGGTCGGGGAACGGCTGCATCGCCGCCGCCAGCGCCTGCGGCATGGTGAGCCCGACCCCGACGCCGTAAAGCGCCATCGGCACGATCACGCCGAACGGACCGAACAGCCCCAGGGCGACACAGGCCATCATCAGCAATCCGCCAGCAGCCAGGCAGGCGACGCCGACCTGGATCGTGCCGTCGAGGCCGCGGGTGCCCGCGAGCCGCCGTGCCAGCAGCGTTCCGGTGATGAAGCCCAGCACGCCGAAGCTGAAGCTGAACCCGAACGCCACCTCGCCCAGGCCGTAATAGCCCTGCAGGACGAAGGACGAGCCGGAAATGAATGCGAACAGGCCCGAATAGGCCAGTGCCGAAAGCCCCGCGTAGGTCCGGAACGAGCGGTGGTGCGACAGGCTGGCGAAACTGCGGAAGATGCCGCGCGGCGACACCGACCCAGTGCCGATGCTGCGCGCCGTCTCCGGCAGCGAGGCGATCACGACCGCGCCCAGTGCCACCGCGCCGGCAATCGTGAACACGAAACTGGCGCGCCAGCCGAAAAAGGCCTGCAGCACCCCTCCCAGGATAGGGGCGATGGCCGGCACCAGGCCCATGATGGTGCCCATCCGCGCCAGTTCGCGGCCGGCGCGCGGCCCCTCGTAGAGGTCGCGGACGATCGCCCGCCCGAGCACGATCGGCCCGGACCCGCCGAAGGCCTGCAGGGCCCGCATGGCGATCAACCAGTCGATGCTTGGCGCCAGCGCGCAGGCACCGGTCGCCACGATGAAGATCGCCAGCCCGGTGAGCAGCACGGGACGGCGCCCGAACCTGTCCGAGAGCGGTCCCCAGATCAGCTGCCCGGCGGCGAAGCCCACGAGGAACAGCGACAGGGTCAGCTGCGTCCGGGCCGTATCGGCGTCCAGCGCCCGGGCGATGGCCGGCAGGGACGGCAGATACATGTCCGTCGATAGCGGCCCGAGCGCGGTCAGAAGCGCCAGGACGACCGTCAGGGCCAGCGTGTCGGGACGCAGCAGCATGGGGTAATGCTCGGTGGGGAAGTCGCAGGCGGTGTAGACCGCCGGTCCCGGCCTGTCGAGCGTTCGCAGAACGGCGCGGGGTGCGCCCGGGCCATCTAGCGGTAGCGGTGCAGCGAGGCGCCGTGGCGCTTCAGCCAGGCCTCGGCCTCGTCGGTGCGCGGGCACAGGCGCTCGACCAGGCGCCAGAACCGGTGCGAGTGGTTGAGCTCGCGCAAATGCGCCACCTCGTGGCCAGCCAGATAGTCGAGCACGAAGGGCGGTGCCAGGATCATCCGCCACGAGAAACTGAGCCGCCCGGTGGCCGAGCACGATCCCCAGCGGCTGCGCGTATCGCGTAGCGTGATCTTCACCGCCCGCACGCCGAGCGTTGCCGTATGCCGCAGCACGGCGGCATCCAGATCACGCTTGGCCTCGCGCCTGAGGAAGTCGAGCAGCCGGCGGTGGACGTGCTCCTCGGCGCCGGCGACGACGAGGATCGGGCTGCCGTCGCGCTCCGTCTCGCTCCACACCGTGCCGCGGGCGTCCGGCCGGTGCTCGATGCGGTGATTGATGCCGCGGAACGGGATCACGGCGCCCGGCTCCAGCGTCACCGTGTCGGGCAGGCGCGCCATGCGCGCCGCGATCCAACCGCCATGCCGGGAGGCGAAGTCGACCGCCGAGGAAAAATCCGCCCGTTTCGGCAGCGTCAGGACAATGCCGCCGGTGGCAGCGCTCACCCGCAGGGTGAACCGGCGCGCCGCCGCCATCCGCCGCACCGCCACCCGATACGCCGTGCCGGCGTGCCGGACCATGATATGGGCCGGATCGGGGGGCGGCTTCGGGGCGCCGCGGCCGAGGCGGAAACCGGGAATCATGCCAGCAGCGTGCGTGAACCTGCGCCCCTTGTCACCTGAGACTTCACCCGTGCCATCACCTCCGACGTCACGGGCCGGAGGGCCGGTTCTGCCTCAGTCCTCTGCGGGACGGCTGGCCACCTTGCGGCCGCCACCGAACGCCACCACCGACGACCCGCTCTTGCCGCCGGCCCGCGCCGGCTTGCGGGCGAGGTGCTCGCAAGTGGCGATGAAATCGGCAATGCGCGGCGCGATCTCGGCGCGGAAGCGCGAGCCGTTGAACACGCCGTAGTGGCCCACCTTCGGCTGTACCCAGTGGGCGCGCAGCGCGTCGGGGATGTTCGGGCAGAGCCCGTGCGCCGCCTGGGTCTGGCCGACGCCCGAGATATCGTCATTCTCGCCCTCGACGGTCATCAGGCCGCAGCGGCGGATGGCGGTCAGGTCGACCTTTTGGTCGCGGTGCATCAGCTCGCCGCGCGGCAGCTGGTGCTTGACGAACACCTTGTCGACGGTCTGCAGGTAGAACTCGGCGGTCAGGTCCATGACCGCCAGGTATTCGTCGTAGAAATCGCGGTGCTTCTCGGCCGAGTCGCCGTCGCCCTTCACGAGGTGCCGGAACATCTCGCCGTGCGCCTCAAGGTGGCGGTCGATGTTCATCGCCATGAAGCCGGCGAGCTGGAAAAAGCCCGGATAGACGTCGCGCATGAAGCCGACGTTGGGCAACGGCACCTTGTGGATGCAGTTACGCTTGAACCACTCGATCCCGCGCTTCTCGGCGAGCTTGTTGACCTCGGTCCGGCTGATCCTGGTGTCGATCGGTCCACCCATCAGCGTCATCGAGCGCGGCGTGTGCGGGTCGTTGCCGGCCTCCATGCGCGCAATGGCGGCGATCACCGGCACGGAGGGCTGGCATACGGCCATGACATGCACGTCGGGTCCCAGCAGCTTCAGCATGCCGATGACGTAGTCGATGTAATCGTCGAGGTCGAAACGACCCTCGGACAGCGGCACGAGGCGTGCGTCGACCCAGTCGGTGATGAACACCTCATGGGTCGGCAGGAACGCCTCCACGGTGCCGCGCAGCAGTGTCGCGTAATGGCCCGACATCGGCGCCACGATCAGCAGCTTGGGCTGGCGCGCCCGCATTTCGCCCAGCGCCCGGTCGAAATGTAACAGCTGGCAGAAGGGCCGCTCCCATACCACTCGCTCGAGCACCGCAACGCGCTCGCCGCCGACGAGCGTCGTCGGAAGGTCGAACACGGGCTTGCCGTAGCGCCGCGTGGTTCGCTCGAAAAGCTCACAGTTCGCCGACATCGAGCGCCCGAGGGGCGTCTTCGACAGCGGGTTCATCGGGTTGTCGTAGAAAGCCTTCGTCGAGCCAGACAACGCCCGAGCCGGAGCCATCAACGCGTGCGCCGCCTCGTACCACATATAGTAGGGGAGCTGCATCTTCGGTCCTCCGGCGCCCGGAACCATGGCGCCATATTGCACTGCGAAAGCGGCACCGAACTTAGGGTACGGTCCCGATCGATACAATCATCCGAAGGTGAAAGAAGGCTTCGATTTCGCTGCTCTGTGACGTGAAAGTGACGCGCCCGGCAGCAGTTTTCTCCCCAAAGCCTGATTTCATGCTTAAATTTAAGTCAACTGTTCCGCAAGCTGACGACTTTGTCGCATCGCCTGGCAGGCATCCGCATTCCTTGCGTCAATGCGGGGCTGACTCCCGGGCTCCGATCATCCTATGAAGGACGCATGCCCGAGACCCTGAGCTTCGATCCGAGCCGCAGCGGCGGCCGCCTGCGCCTCGACACCCTGGTGCAGCTGCGCTGGCTCGCCGTCATCGGCCAGAGCGCCGCCGTGCTGGCCGTGCGCTTCGGCTTCGGCTTTCCGCTCCCGCTCGTCGCCTGCGGGCTGGTCATTGCGAGTTCGGTGGCCCTCAACCTGCTGTTGCGCTCACGCTTTCCCGTAAGCCATCGCATCGACGAAACCGCCGCCGCGGCCCTGCTCGGCTTCGACATCCTGCAGCTGGCGCTGCTCCTCTACCTCACTGGGGGCCTCGAGAACCCCTTCGCCATGCTGGTCCTCGCCCCGGTGATGATCTCGGCCACGGCCCTGGCGCCGTGGCGCACGGTGCTGCTCGGCGTCCTGGCGATTGGCTGCGCCACGATGCTGGCCTTCGTTCACCTGCCGCTGCCCTGGATGCCGGGTGCGACCATCGAGATCCCGCTGATTTACCGGGCCGGCATCTGGGTGGCGATCCTGCTCGGCGTCGGCTTCATCGGCGTCTATGCGTGGCGCGTTGCCGAGGAGGCACGCCTTCTCGCCCAGGCGCTCGCCGCCACCGAGTTGGTGCTGGCGCGTGAACAGCATCTCAGCCAGCTCGACGGGCTGGCCGCCGCCGCCGCCCATGAGCTCGGCACGCCGCTGGCCACCATCGCGCTCGTCGCCAAGGAGCTGGACCGGATCGGCCCGAAGGAAGGCCCGATTGCGGAAGACATCGCGCTGCTCATCGAGCAGGTGAACCGCTGCCGCGGCATCCTCGGCAAGCTCAATTCGCTCGGCAACGAGGCCGCCGGGCCGCTCGAGATCATGCGCCTCACTTTGCTGATCGAGGAGACGGTCGGGCCGTACCGGCCCTTCGACGTCGCCATCGTTGTCGAGGCGCGGGGCAGGGGTGCCGAGCCCGTCTGCAGGCGCAATCCTGGCTTGCTCTATGGTCTTGGCAACCTGGTCGAGAACGCCGTCGATTTCGCCATCGCCGAAGTCCGCATCGACGCCTCATGGGACGAGGATCATGTCTGGGTGTCGATCAGCGACGATGGCCCGGGGTTTTCCGGCGAGGTCCTCGCGCGCATCGGCGAGCCCTATGTGACGACGCGCGCCGCGGGCCGCAGGGCCAAATCCGAGGCGGGCTCGGGCATGGGGCTTGGTCTGTTCATCGCCAAGACGCTGCTGGAACGCTCCGGCGCGGTGCTGTCGATGGGCAACGCGCCGTTGCCCGAGTGCGGCGCCCGCGTCGTCGTCTCCTGGCCGCGGCTGGCCTTCGAGCGCGGCGTGATGGCGCTGAAGACGCCGATGGAGCCCGTGTTCCCGCTCTGAGCCGCTGAATTGTCGCGTCGGCGTGTGAACCGATCGCGACAGGCTGCGTAGACAGACGTGGAGGCACGAAAACCATGCTCGACCATGTTTCCCCTACCCCCGGCACCGCTGGGATCAACACAGTCGGTGCAACGCTTCTCATCGTCGATGACGACCGGCCGGTCCTCACCCGTCTGGCCAGGGCCATGGAGGCCCGGGGTTACCGCGTCGCCACCGCCGAGACGGTGGCCGACGGCATTGCGGCCATCGAGCGCGACGCTCCGGATTTTGCCGTGATCGATATGCGGCTGAGCGACGGCAACGGCCTCGACGTGCTCGCCAAGCTCAACGAGGTCCGTCCCGAGGCGCGCGGCATCATCCTCACCGGCTACGGCAACATTGCCACTGCCGTGACCGCTGTGAAGCTTGGCGCCTATGACTACCTGGCCAAACCGGCCGACGCCGACGAGATCGACGCCGCCCTGCAGGCCTCGGGCGCAACCCGCCCGCTGCCTCCGGAAAACCCGATGTCGGCGGATCGCGTCCGCTGGGAGCACATCCAGCGGGTCTACGAGCTGTGCAGCCGCAATGTCTCCGAAACGGCCCGGCGGCTGGCGATGCATCGCCGCACCCTGCAGCGCATTCTCGCCAAGCGAGCGCCGCGCTGATCGGCTCCGCCGACGCCTGAACAGTCCCGAGCCCCTGCTTTGCACCGGGGCTTTTTCATTCCGCAGCCAGCTGCGGCGGCACGGGCAGCGGAATGGAGGCCTCGGCCGGCGGAAGCTCGGCCTGGACGGGGGTTGAGCCCTGCGCGTCCAGCGAGCGGCGGAACCACAGCGCGTAGAGCGCCGGCAGGAACAACAGCGTCAGGAAGGTGGCGACGAACAGCCCACCCATGATGGTGATCGCCATCGGCCCCCAGAACGCCGAACCGGCGAGCGGGATCATCGCCAGGATCGCCGCAAGCGCGGTCAGCACCACGGGCCGCGCCCGCCGTACGGTGGATTCCACGATCGCCTCGCCGCGGCTCATGCCGTGCGACACGTCGGTCTCGATCTGGTCGACCAGGATCACCGTGTTGCGCATGATCATGCCGGCGAGCGCGATCAGTCCCAGCAGCGCGACAAAGCCGAACGGCTTGTTGGCCAGGTTGAGGCCCAGCGAAGCCCCGACGATCCCCAGCGGTGCGGTCAGGAACACCAGGATCAGCCGCGAGAAGTTCTGCAGCTGGATCATCAGCAGCGTCAGCATCACCGCCAGCATCAGCGGGAACAGGGCGAAGATCGACGCATTGGCCTTGGCCGATTCCTCGATTGCGCCCCCAATTTCCAGCCGGTAGCCGGCCGGCAGCGCGCCACGGATCCCGGCGAGCTGCGGCCAGATCTGGTTGGTCACGTCCGGCGGCTGCACGCCGTCGACCACATCGGACCGGACCGTGATCGCCATGTCGCGTGTCCGCCGCCACAGGATCGGCTCCTCGTGGGTGAACTCCACCTTGGCGATCTGGGCGAGCGGCACGGCCTGGCCGTTGCGCGACACGACCGTCAGGTCGCCGATGCGCCCGAGATCGAGCCGTTCCTCCGCCGCCGCACGGGCGACCACGTCGACCTTCTCGGTCCGGTCGCGCACGGTGGTCACCGATACGCCGGAGATCAGCGTCTGCAGTGTCTGCGCCACGTCCTGGGCGTTGAGCCCCAGCGCCCGCGCCCGCTCCTGATCGACGACGAGACGCACTGACGGCGTCTGCTCGTTCCAGTCGAGATTGGTGTCCACCGTGTTGGCATTGGCCCGCACCTCGTCGCGCACCCGGTAGGCGATCTCGCGCACCGTTGCGGGATCGGGGCCGACAACCCGGAACTGCACCGGGAAGCCGACCGGCGGGCCGAAATTGAAGCGGTCAACGCGCACCCGGGCCTCGGCCAGCGTGCCCTTGGCGACGGCAGCCTCGATTTTCGTCTTCAGCCGCTCGCGCCCCGGCACGTCCTTGGCCACGATGACGATCTCGGCGAAGGCCTCGTTTGGCAGCTGTGGGTTCAGGCCGAGCCAGAACCGCGGCGAGCCCTGGCCCACATAGGTCGTGTAGGTGGCGGCATCGGGGTCGCCGGCGAGCAGCGATTCACCGGTCTGCGCCGCCTTCAGTGTTGCACCGATGGAGGAGCCCTCCGGCAGCCGCATCTGAAAGAACAGCTCCGGCCGCTCGGACAGCGGGAAGAACTGCTGCTGCACCCGCCCGAATGCCACGATGGCACCCGCCGTGATCGCCACGGTGGTGAGCACCACGATCACCCGGTGGCGCATGCACCACTGCACCACGCTGCGCAGTGCCCGGTAGACCGGCGTCTCATAGACGGCATGCGGATTGGCGTGCCCGGCCGATCCCGCAAAGGACGGCAGCAGCCGCACGCCCAGATAGGGCGTGAACACCACGGCGACGATCCAGCTCGCCAGCAGGGCGACGGCCACCACCCAGAAGATCGCGCCCGTGTATTCGCCCACTGCCGAATTGGCAAAGCCGATCGGCAGGAAGCCCGCCGCCGTCACCAGCGTGCCGGTCAGCATCGGAAACGCCGTCGAGTCCCACGCGAAGGAGGCGGCCTTCACCCGGTCGAAGCCCTGCTCCATCTTCACCACCATCATCTCGACGGCGATGATGGCGTCGTCGACGAGCAGGCCGAGCGCGATGATCAGCGCGCCGAGCGAGATGCGGTGCAGGTCGATGCCGATGATGGCCATGACGATGAACACCATGGCGACCACCAGCGGCACCGACAGCGCGACGACGATGCCGGTGCGCCAGCCCAGCGACAGGAAGCTGACGAACAGGACGATGGCGAGCGCTTCGGCGAAGGAGCGCAGGAACTCGCTCACCGCCGTCTCGACCACCTTGGGCTGGTCGGCGATCTGGGCGATGTCGATGCCGATGGGCGTGCGCGCCTTGAAGTCGGCCAGCGCCGTGTCGAGGTGCTCGCCCAGCGCAATCAGGTTGCCGCCCCTGGCCATCACCACGCCCACCGCCAGTGCCGCCTTGCCCTCCTGGCGGACGAGGAAGTCCGGCGGATCCTTGAAGCCGCGGGTGACCGTCGCGATGTCGCCGAGGCGGAAAACCCGCCCGCCGGCGTCCACCGGGGTCTCGGCCACGGCCTGCTCGCCGCCGAGCGCGCCGGTGATGCGCAGTGCGACGCGCTGCGCGTCCGTATCGATCACGCCGGCTGACTGCACGGCGTTCTGCCGCGACAGCGAATCGAAGATCGCCTGCGGCTGGATCCCCAGCGTCGCCAGCTTGGCGTGGCTGAACTCGACGAAGATCTTCTCGTCCTGGGCGCCGTAGACATTCACCTTGATGACGTCCGGCACCTTGAGCAGGTGCTGGCGCAGCGCCTCGGCCACCCGCTTCAGCTGGGCGTAGTTCGCTCCGTCGGCGCTCACCATGTAGAGCACCGAGTCGACGTCGCCATATTCGTCGTTGACGTTGGGCCCGATCAGCGCGGCCGGCAGTTGCGGCCGCAGGTCGTTGAGCTTCTTGCGCAGCTGGTAGAACGCGTTGGGCACCTCGCGCGCCGGGGTGTTGTCGCGGAACACCACCTGCATCGCGGTGAAGGACGGCTTGGTGTAGGTCTGCACCTTGTCGAAGTAGGGCAGCTCCTGGAGCTTCTTCTCGATCGGGTCGGCGACCTGCTCCTGCATCTCGATGGCGGTGGCGCCCGGCCAGGTGGCGGTGACGATCGCCACCTTGATGGTGAAGGACGGATCCTCGGCCCGGCCAAGGGCGCGGTAGGAGAACGCGCCGCCGATCGCAATCATCAGCATGAAGAACAGGATCAGGGACGGGTGCCGGACAGCCCAGGCCGAGAGGTTGAAGCCCTTCACGTCCATCTCCTCACAGCCCGAGCGACTGGACGATCCGGACCTTCACGGCCGGGTCGAGCTTCTGCACGCCGAGCGTGACGACGAGCTCGCCCTCGGTGACGCCGCTGCGCACGAGCACCTGGCGGCCAGTATAGCCGGCCACCTCGACGGGCTTCAGGGTCAGCGACCCGGTGGCCGGGTCGACCACCCACAGTCCCGGGCCTGCGCCCTGGCTGAACAGCGCCGACAGCGGCAGTCTGGCAATCCGGTCATGCGCAGCGTCCATCACCGTCACGGTGGCGGTCATGCCGAGCTTGACCTCGTCGTCGGCCTTCGGGATCGAGAACCGCGCCGTGTAGGTGCGCGACACCGGGTCGGCCGCCGGCGCCAGCTCGCGCAGGACCGCCGGCCAGCTGGTGTCGGGGCGCGACCAGAGCGACACCGTCGCCTGCGCCTCGCGGATGCGCCCGACGAGATTCTCGGGGATGGCGACAACCGCCTCCTTCTCGCCGCCGCGGGCCAGCCGGATCGCCGGCGTCCCGGCCGCCACCACCTGGCCGGGCTCGACCTGCACCGCGGTGACGATGCCGTCGGTGTCGGCCCGCAGGGTCGCATAGGTCAGCGCATTGCGGGCCAGCACCACGGAGCGTTCCGCCCGGTCGCGCCGCGCCTGCGCCTCGGCCAGCGCCGTGCGTTGCTTGTCGTAGGTGGCATCGGGGGTCCAGCCGCGTGCCTTGAGGTCGGACAGGCGCTTCTCGTCTGCGGCTGTCTGGGTCAGCGACGACACGGCGGCGCGCAGCTCGGCTTCCGCCTGCTCGCGCTGCAGCACCAGGTCGGTCGGGTCGAGATCGGCCAGTTCCTGGCCGGCGACAACGGACTGGCCCACCTCGACCAGCCGGCGCGACACCTTGCCGGCGATGCGGAAGCCGAGATCGGTCTCGATTCGCGGCCGGACGACGGCGACGAAGCTGCGATCGGGCGTGCGGGATTCGAAGTGCACGGGCTGCACCAGCACTGGCCGGTCCTGGGGAGCGCGCGGCTTGTCCTCGGCCGCTGCCGCCGCGGCGGTCAGGGCGAGGAGCGGAAAAAGGCTGCAGAAAACGGCAGTGCGGACATCAAACACGGACTGTCTCCCGACATGTCGGACCGGACGATGCCCTTGTTCCAGAATGACTGACGAATGTCAACAAACGTCAGAAGTTAAGGAAGCAGCTCTGGCCCTTGGGTCCGGTGCGCCCGTCATGGTAAGGGCCAAAGACCTAGAACCGTTCCCGTTTCCGGTGCCCCGCCGATGAACCCGATCTTCGCCGACCTTCCCACCACCGTCTTCGAGGTGATGTCGCGGCTGGCACGCGAGACCGGCGCCGTCAATCTCGGCCAGGGCTTTCCCGACGATCCCGGCCCCGAGGATGTGCGGCGCAAGGCGGCCGACGCGGTGATGACCGGCTGGAACCAGTACCCGCCGATGATGGGCCTGCCCGAGCTGCGCCAGGCGGTGGCCACGCACTACGCCCATCACCAGGGCCTTGAGCTCGATCCGGAGTCCGAGATCATGGTCACGTCCGGCGCCACCGAGGCCCTGGCCGGGGCGCTGATGGCGCTGATCCGGCCCGGTGACGAGGTCGTGCTGTTCCAGCCCATGTACGACGCCTACCTGCCGCTGGTCCTGCGCGCCGGCGGCGTGCCCCGCTTCGTCCGGCTGCAGCCGCCGCACTGGCGCTTCGACGCCGCCATGCTGGCGCAGGCGTTCTCGCCCCGCACCCGGGTGGTGCTGTTCAACAATCCGCTGAACCCGGCCGGTACCGTGTGCCCCGCCGAGGATCTGGCGCTGCTGGCCCGCTTCTGCGTCTCGCACGATGTCGTTGCGGTCTGCGACGAGGTCTGGGAGCACGTGGTGTTCGATGGCCTCGCCCATCGGCCGCTGATGGCCGAGCCCGGCATGCGTGAGCGCACGGTGAAGATCGGCTCCGCCGGCAAGATCTTCTCGCTCACCGGCTGGAAGGTCGGCTTTGTCTGCGCCGATGCGGCCCTGCTGCGCGGGCTCGCCAAGGCCCACCAGTTCCTCACCTTCACCACGCCCCCCAACCTGCAGGCCGCGGTCGCCTACGGGCTGGCCAAGGACGATGACTATTTCACCGGCATGCGGTCCGCCTTCCAGCGCAGCCGCGACCGGTTCGCCACCGGCCTCGCCGAGCGCGGCTTTGCCGTGCTGCCGTCGTCGGCCAGCTATTTCATCAATGTCGACATCGCCCCGCTGGGCGAGACGGACGATGTCGCCTTCTGCCAGCGCCTCGTGCGCGAGCACGGCGTCGCCGCGATCCCGGTGTCGGCCTTCTACGCGCAGCACCCCATCACCACGGTCGTGCGCTTCTGCTTTGCCAAGCGCGACGAGACGCTGGATGCCGCCTTGTCACGGCTCGACGGCGTGGCGCGCCGCGCCGCCTGATCGTTGGCCCGACTGTCGCTCTACAGCGCCCTGCAGCGGCTCGCCACCTGCTGGCTGAAGCCGCGCTCGGTCTCGCCCATCTCGGTCAGCATGGCGGCACGCTCCGCCCCGCTGGCGCAGCGCCGATAGGTGTCGGCCACGGTTCGGGCCGACTGCAGATGGTCCCGCCACGCCGCGCACTGTACCGCCAGCGACTTGCCGTCTGCCTTCAGCAGCCGGTCGCGGCTGACCTGCAGCAGCCCGTCGGCGACGAGCCGGTCGCGTTTGCACACGGCCGTCTCCGGCGCCGCAGCGGCCGTTCCGGCCGCCATCAGCCCGGCGACCAGCACCCCGATGACCAGCATCGCGCCGGTCCTCATGGCCGCACGCCGGCGCAACCGCGCGCGATCGCGTCGTCGAAATCGGCCATCACGGCGTTCATCCGTGCCGTCCCGACGCGCCGGTCCGTCCCCAGGTAGCAGCGCGCATAGACCGCGCTGGCCCGCCTGGCGATCTCGCGGTGCGCCCGCCAGGCCGGGCACAGCTCGCGCCGCCCCTCCGCGACGCTCTCGAGCGCCCGCATCGAGTCCGCGTAGGCGGTGTCCACGGCCACGACATCGCGCCGGCACGCCTCGCTGTCGACCATGGCGGCGCCGGCCGGCAGGGCGGGGGCCAGCAGCAGCAGGGCCAAAGCAGGGGCAATCCGGCGCAACGGCATGGCGCGTCCTCAGCCGAGGTTCAGTTCCTTGAAGAAGTCATTGCCCTTGTCGTCGACGACGATGAAGGCCGGGAAATTCTCGACCTCGATGCGCCACACCGCCTCCATGCCGAGTTCCGGATACTCCAGCACCTCGACCTTGCGGATGCAGTCCTGCGCCAGCCGCGCCGCCGGCCCGCCGATCGACCCCAGATAAAACCCGCCATGGCGGGCACAGGCGTCCCGCACATCCTTGGAACGGTTGCCCTTGGCGAGCATCACCATGCTGCCGCCGGCGGCCTGGAACTGGTCGACGAAACTGTCCATCCGCCCGGCCGTGGTCGGGCCGAACGAGCCGGACGCATAGCCCGCCGGCGTCTTGGCCGGGCCGGCATAGTAGACGGGGTGGTTCTTGAGATAGTCCGGCATCGGCTCGCCGCGATCCAGCCGCTCGCGGATCTTGGCATGCGCCAGGTCGCGGGCGACGATCATCGGCCCGGTCAGCGACAGCCGCGTCCGGATCGGATGCCGGGTCAGGGCGGCGAGGATCTCCGGCATCGGCCGCGCCAGGTCGATCTCGACGACCGCGCCGCCGAGGCCGCTCTCGTCGATTTCCGGCATGAAGCGGGCCGGGTTGGTCTCCAGCTGCTCCAGGAACACGCCATCGCGGGTGATCTTGCCCTTGGCCTGCCGGTCGGCCGAGCACGACACGCCAAGCCCGATCGGCAGCGAGGCGCCATGCCGCGGCAGCCGGATGACCCGCACGTCGTGGCAGAAATACTTGCCGCCGAACTGCGCGCCGACGCCGAGGCTCTGGGTGAGCCGGTGCACCTCCTGCTCCAGGGCGAGGTCACGGAACGCATGGCCGGCGGCCGAGCCCTGCGTCGGCAGCTCGTCGAGATAGCGCGTCGAGGCGAGCTTGACGGTCTTCATCACCAGTTCGGCCGAAGTGCCGCCGATGACGATCGCCAGGTGGTACGGCGGGCAGGCCGCCGTCCCAAGCGTCAGGATCTTCTCCTTCAGGAAGGCGATGAGCCGGTCATGCGTCAGCAGCGACGGAGTCGCCTGGTACAGAAAGGCCTTGTTGGCCGAGCCGCCGCCCTTGGCCACGAACAGGAACTTGTAGGCGTCCTCGCCCTCCGCATAAAGGTTGATCTCCGCCGGGAGGTTGTTGCGGGTATTGACCTCCTCGAACATCGACACCGCCGCGAGCTGCGAATAGCGCAGGTTCTTCTCGAAATAGGCGTCCCGGATGCCGTCCGCGATGGCGTCCTCGTCGCTGCCGTCGGTCCAGATCCGCCGGCCCTTCTTGCCCATCACGATCGCCGTGCCGGTGTCCTGGCACATCGGCAGGATGCCGCCGGCGGCGATGTTGGCGTTCTTCAACAGGTCATAGGCGACGAACTTGTCGTTGGAGGTCGCCTCCGGGTCGTCGAGGATCGTCGCCAGCTGGGCCAAATGGCCGGGCCGCAGCAAATGGTTGATGTCGATGAAGGCCTGCCGCGCCAGGCCGCGGATCGCCTCCGGCGCAACCGTGACGAGCGCGCGGCCTCCTGCTGTTTCGGTTCCCACGCCGGGCAGGTCGAGGGCCTTGTAGGGGGTCGTGTCGTCGGCAAGGGGAAACAGGGCGTTCAGGGCGCTGGACATGGTGATCTCGCGGGCCGCGGTTGCTGCTCCGCTTCTACGGCGTCGCCGCCCCCTTTCCAAGTCATCGAAAGGGGGTGGCCGGCATCGCGTTGACAGGCCGCCGTCCCGACGCGACAAGAACGGAATTCCGGAGTGTGCCGTGGCCGCCGTTTCGTCCCTTCCGCACCCGCTGCTGGTCGGCGACATCGGCGGCACCAATGCCCGCTTCGCGCTCGTGGCCACGCCGGGAGGCCCGGTCGGCCCGGTCTGGCGCACCCGCACGGCGGATGCCCCGGGACCTGCCGAGGCGATCGCCAGGCTTGGCGCGTCTCCCCGCGCCGTGGTGCTGTGTACAGCCGGGCCGGTCGCCGACCGGCGCTGCCACCTCACCAATGCCGACTGGGTCGTTGACGGCCCGGCGCTTGCGGTGGCGCTCAACCTCGAGCAGGGTCTGCTCCTGAATGATTTCGAGGCGCTCGCTTTGTCGTTGCCAGCGCTTGGCGGCGGTGCTGCCGCGCCGATCGGCCCGGAGCTCCCGCCAGGCGGTGGTCCGCGTCTGGTGCTCGGTCCGGGCACCGGCCTTGGCGTCGGCGCCCTGGTGGAGGCAGGCGGCCGGCTGGCAGCGCTGGCCAGCGAGGCTGCGCATCTCGATTTTGCCGCTCCGGATGGCGACGCGGCGATCCTCGCCCGCACCGCCCGCGTCGACGGGCGCCTGACCGCCGAAGCGGTGCTGTCGGGTCCCGGCCTGCTGCGCCTGCACGCGGCCCGCTGCGCGCTCGACGGGGAGGTCCGCGCCGTGGCCGATGGCGTCGCCCTTGTCGACGCCGCACTGGCTGATCCGGCAGGTCCTGAATCCCGCACCGTGGCGCTGTTCCTGCGGCTGCTGGCGGGCTTTGCCGGCGACATGACGCTCGCCTTTGCGGCGACCGGCGGCGTCTGGCTTGGCGGCGGTATCCTGCCCCGCCTGCGGCCGCTCATCGATCCGGTTGCGTTTCGCGCCGCCTTCGAGGCGAAGGCCCCGGTCGAATGGCTGCCCCGGCGCGTCCCGGTCAGGCTCATCATGAGCCCCGATGCGGTGCTTGCCGGAATGGCCGCCATGGCCGCCGATCCGAACCGTTTCCTGGTCGACTGGCCGGAGCGCCTCTGGCGCTAGCGGAGGGCTCCCCCACGGGAGCACCGGCTCGCGGATGCAGGTGATGCAAGATCACAGTGCCGGACCAGCCGGCAGTCCGCTCAGGCGGCGTTCGATGTCGGCGTTTGCGTCAGCACGGCATACATCGCATCCGCATCCCTGGCCGCCCGCAATTTCTGCGTGGTCGCCGGGTCGCGCAGCACCCGGGCGACCCGCGCCAGGGCCTTGAGGTGATCAGCGCCGGCCGCCTCGGGCGCAACCAGCAGGAACACCAGGTCTACGGGCTCACCGTCGAGCGCCTCGAAGTCGATCGGCTTCTCCAGCCGGGCGAAAAGGCCGAAAAGCCGGTCCACTTTGGCCAGCTTGCCGTGCGGGATGGCGATGCCGTGGCCGATGCCGGTGGAGCCGAGCCGCTCGCGCTGCAGCAGCGTCTCGTAGATCTCACGCTCGGGGAGCCCGCACAATCCGGCGGCGCGTTCCGCAAGGTCCTGCAGGGCCTGCTTCTTGGATGAGACCCTGAGTGCCGGAACAACGGATCCGGGGGTCAGGAAATCGGTGAGCGGCATGATTGCCTTGTCGCCTTCTGCTCGGCCCGGGTGTCAATGCATCAACCGGGCCAATCCCGACTGTGCGGGACGAGGATTCGGGTCAGGGGGCCCCGGCGACGGGTGCCGCCGGCGGGTCGATCCATCCGATGTTACCGTCGCTGCGCCGGTATACCATGTTGACGCGCCCGGAGGTCGCGTGCCGGAATACCACGACCGGCGCGCCGGTGAGGTCGAGGTCCATCACGGCCTCGCTGACCGAGGACGTGCGCAGGCTCTTCTTGGTCTCGGCGATCACCACGGGGTGGAATTCGTGGGTCTCGGTCTCCTGCTCCTCGTCGGGAGCCTGGATCACATAGGCGGGAATTTCAACAGCTGCATCGCGGACGTTGCTGGCGCCATGTCCTGCGCCGCGGTCCTTCAGCCGCCGCTTGTAGCGACGCAGCCGCTTCTCGATCCGCTCCGCCGCCCGGTCGGAGCTCAGATAGGCGTCCTGAGCCACCGCATCGGCCTGCAGGGTGACGCCGGACGACAGGTGCAGGGTGCAGTCCGTGCGAAAGCCCGTGCCCTCACGCTCGACGACGACATGTCCGGTGACACTGCCGTCGAAATATTTGGTGACGGCGCCTGAGACGCGCACGACGATCTGCTCGCGCAGCGCCTCGCCGATATCCAGGTTCTTTCCCGAGACGCGCAGAGGCATACGGGACAACTCCGGCTGTTGCGGCGGACTGGGCGGAAGGATCCGTCAGGCCGTGCGCACCCCTCTCATCGAACCGAGAGGTAAGGAGGCGGCCCGGCGAAGTCAATGCGAGGCGGCGGCCTGTCCCCTGCCGGGCACGCCGGTGCCCATGGTCTGCTTCTCCCGGCGGCGCTCCACCGAGGAGGGTATCCGCAGGCCTTCCCTGTACTTGGCAACGGTGCGCCGGGCAATGTCGATGCCCGAATCGCGCAGCTTCTGGACAATGGCGTCGTCGGACAGCACGTCGGTGGTCGTTTCCAGGTCGATCATCTGCTTGATGCGGAACCGTACCGCTTCGGCCGAATGCGCTTCGCCGCCCCGGGTCGCGGCGATCGACGCGGTGAAGAAATATTTCATCTCGAAGATGCCGCGCGGCGTCGCGACGTATTTGTTCGAGGTAACGCGTGACACGGTCGATTCGTGCATGCCGATGGCGTCCGCGACCGTGCGCAGGTTCAGCGGCCGCAGGTGTTCGACACCCTGGGTGAGGAAACCGTCCTGCTGGCGGACAATCTCGGTAGCCACCTTCAGGATCGTCTTGGCCCGCTGCTCGAGGCTGCGGGTGAGCCAGTTGGCCGTCTGCAGGCAGTCGGTCAGATAGGTCTTGTCCGTCTCCGACTTGGCCGAGACCGCCACCTTGGCAAAATAGGTCTGGTTGACGAGCACGCGGGGAAGCACGTCGGAGTTGAGTTCGACGTTCCAGCCGCCATCGGCGGCCTGCCGCACATAGACATCCGGCACTACCGGCTGGATCGGCCCGCCGCCGAAGCGCAGCCCGGGCTTGGGGTCGAGCCGGCGGATTTCGGCGACCATTTCGGCGAGATCCTCGTCATCCACGCCGCAGATCCGCCGTAGCGCAGCGAAGTCGCGCCGCGCCAGCAGGTCGAGATGGCTGAGCAGCTGCTCCATCGCCGGATCGTAGCGGTCCTGTTCCTGCAGTTGCAGCCGCAGGCACTCGGCCAGGTTGCGGGCGCCGACCCCGGTCGGTTCGAAGCCGTGGATCAGCCGCAGCACCTGCTCGACCCGCTCCAGCGGCACGCCCAGCCGCTCCGCCACGGGCCCCAGCGGCTCGCCCAGATAGCCGGCCTCGTCGATCAGGTCGATCAGCGCGAGCCCGATCATCCGCTCGCGCCCGTCCTGCGTCGCCACGTGGAGCTGGGCCGTCAGCCGGTCCTGCAGCGAGGTCTCGGCCGCCACGAAGGCCTCGAGATTGACGCCCTCGCCATCGGCTCCGCCGCCACCGACGCCAGTCCAGCCCGAGGCCGAGAGCCCGAGACCCTCCGGCTCGCTGCTGCGCTCCGCCGGCGTCGGGGCACGGTCTTCGGGGAAGACATTGTCGAGGCCCGTATCCATCCGGTCCTCGATGGTGCTGCGCTCGGCGCCCATGTCGGTGGCGAGCCAGTCGCCTTCCCGGGGCCCATCGTCGGGACCCGACCCGGGCTCGGCGCCACCCTCGCTGCCGCCGTCGCCGCCCGGCTCCAGCGCCCGGTCAGGGCCGTCCGGCTCCTCGGCGCGCTCCAGCAGCGGATTGCGCTCGAGTTCGGCCTCGACATAGTTCGACAGCTCGAGGCTGGAGAACTGCAGCAGCTTGATCGCCTGCAACAGCTGCGGCGTCATCACCAGGGACTGGCCCTGGCGCATCTCCAGCCTCTGCGAGAACCTCATCGACACGGCCACACCCCCGCGCGCCGGCCCGTTCTGGGCTACGGCACGAAATTTGCCTATCAGGTCTAACGCGACCGTACGGTTCGGTCAAAGCCTGTCGGCATCATTCCTGCAGGGTGGTTGATCAAGCGTGACCGTCGCGGGTCAGCGCACCCGGTTCCACACCAGGATGGCGGCCGCCAGATCCTCGATGGCGGTGCCGACGGACTTGAACAGCGTGATCTCGCCCGCCGCGCTGCGTCCGGCATGGCGCCCGGCCGCGAGGTCATAGAGATCGGCCCGCACATCGTCCGGAGTGATCGTGCCCTCGGCGAGCGGAATGGCAAGGTCGCCGCCCTCCTTGAGGGCTCCGGCGCGGGTGTCGCAGAACAGGCTGGCGCGGCGCACCGCCTCGTCGTCGCTCTCCCGCATGGTCGGCCGGTAGGCACCGACGCAGTCCAGATGCGCGCCCGGCTTCAGCCAGGCGCCATGGACGATGGGCGTCGTCGACAGCGTGGCGCAGGAGACGATGTCGGCCGTCCGCACGGCGGCCTCCAGATCGGTCACCGGCTCGACCGGCAGGCCCTCGGCCGCCAGCGTCGCCGCCATGGCGACGGCCTTCTCGGGGCGGTGGTTCCACAGCTGCACAGTGGTGATCGGCCGCGCCGCCATGTGGGCGCGGATCAGGAACGGCGCCAGCGCCCCGGCGCCGACCATCACCATCCTGTTGGCATCGGGCCTGGCCAGCCGCCGCGCGGCAAGCGCCGAGGCCGCCGCCGTCCGCCACACCGTCAGCCTTGCACCGTCGAGTGCCGCCAGCGGCACGCCGGTCGCGCCGTCCATCAGCAGGTAGGTTCCCTGCACGCTGGCCAGCCCGCGCGCGCCGTTCGCCGGAAAGATCGTCACCACCTTGGTACCCAGAAAGGGCTCCGCGGTCGCCGGGCCGTTCCAGGCCGGCATCAGCAGCAGCGTGGCGTCGGCATCCGGCCGCGTCATCGCATGGTGGTGACGAACCGGCACCACGATGTCGGCGCGGAACGCCGCGTCCAGCGCGTCGGCCAGCCCGGCGGGATCGAGGACGAGGTCGACCTCGGCGGCAGAAATGACGCGCATGGGTTGGCTCAGCGGATCGAGGAGAAGACGGGAAGCGTCTGTCCGGTCGGGCCGGTGGTGCGCAACCGCTCCACCTCGGCCCGGTTGCGGGCGGCCTCGCGCGCCGCCATGCGCGCCGCCTTGCGATACCGGCCCTGGGCCAGCCACACGGCGCAGCCGCCGATGACGACGCCGACCGCCACCGCCAAGAACACGATGACGAAAAGCGGGATCGACAGAGGCAGCCCCTCGCCGAACAGGTTCAGCGGATCCAGCTCGACGATTACCGGCGTCCGGTTCGACACGGCAAACAGCACGGCGATTGCCACGATAGGGATCAGGATCAACGCCTTGAGCACGGCCATGATGGATCTCTCCGGAGCTCTCAGCCGCTGGCTGCGGCGCGGCGCTGTGCCGGGCGTGCGTCCGCCACCGGGCGGTTCAGGCGGCTGCGCATTTCCTTGCCCGCCTTGAACACCGGAACGACCTTCTCGGCAACCGGAACATGCTCGCCGGTGCGCGGGTTGCGTCCCATCCGGGCGTCGCGTTTCTTGACCGAAAAGGCGCCAAAACCGCGGATTTCGACCCGATCGCCGCGCGCCAGAGCTCCCACGATCTCCTGCAGGATGGCATTGACCACGTTTTCCGCGTCGCGCTGATAGAGCTCGGGATACTGGTCTGCGATCTTCTGGACGAGTTCGGACTTGATCATCGACAGTCCCTTGCGGCTTCCGGACGCGACAGACGTGAGCTAGTGAATTGAAATCTGACGGTAAATTTCATCGTCAAGGGTGCCAGACGGCCAGCAGCCCGTCAAGGACGGGTGCATCGGCTGCGCGGCCGAAGGAATTGATCGCGCCGGCGAGGTCGCCGAGCCCCGCACTGCGCGCCAGAGCCGCCGCTGCGGTCCATGCGCCGAAGGGCCGTTCGTCGCGCGGCTTCCACGCCCGCACCGGCAGATCGGCCGTCACGCCCTTCTCTTTCACCAGCCAGGAGACGGCCTGCTTCTCGCCTCCGACCTCGTCGATCAGCTTCAAACCGACTGCCTGGTGGCCTGTGAACACCCGGCCGTCGGCAACGCCCGTGAGCCCGTCCCCGGCCAGCCCGCGACGCTCGCCGACGAGATCGCGGAACCAGGCGAAGCTGTCGGAGACCAGCGCCGCGATCGCGGCCTGCGACGCCGGAGTGGTTGGCTCGAACGGGTTCGGCGACGCCTTCAGCGGCGCCGACTTCACCGTCTCCATCTTCACCCCGACCGTGTCGAGAAGCCGCACCACGTTGGGAAACTGGAACAGCACGCCGATCGACCCGACCAGCGAGGTGTGCTGCGCCACAATCCGCTCGGTGCCCATTGCGGCAATGTAGCCGCCGGACGCCGCCATGCCCTCGACGACGGCCACGGTCGGCTTTCGCGCCGACAGCGCGCGCAGCGCGATGAACAGCGCTTCCGAGCCCGTGACCGTGCCGCCCGGGCTGTTGATCGTCACCAGGACCGCGCTGGCCGAGCGGTTGCGGCCGAGCGATTCGATCAGCTCCAGCGTCTTGCGGTCGCCGGTAATGAAGCCGCTGATGTCGATCCGTGCGATATGGGTCGTGCTGGCAAACAACTGCCGCCCGGCAATGGCGATGCCCACGCCGACAATGGCGATCGCCGCGACCAGGAAGGCCGCGACCCGCCAGAAGGTCAGCTTGCGCCGCATGCGCCGACGATCGACGAGGTAATCGCTCTCCGTCGTCATGGGTGTCTCCGGACCAGGCCCGCGGAACGGGCGATGATCGTTCACTAGCCCCGGTGGCGCGGAAGGGCAATGCCCGAACGGTTGCACCGCCAGGAGCCGCGCGCTAGGTGTCCCGCACCGGGTGGCGACGCCGCGCGGCCGTCAAGCCTGGGAGGCCCCATGGAGCCGTCCGATGCCGTTCTGGCGCGGTTTCTCGCGCTGCACCCCAAGCTCATCGACCTGTCGCTCGGCCGGCTCCAGCGCCTGCTCGGAGCGTTGGGCGAGCCGCAGCGGCGGCTGCCGCCGGTGATCCACGTCGCCGGCACCAACGGCAAGGGCTCGACGGTGGCCTTCATGCGCGCCGTCCTCGAGGCCGCCGGCCTGTCGGTTCACGTCTACACCTCGCCCCATCTGGTGCGCTTCCACGAGCGCATCCGCATCGGCGCGCCCGGCGGCGGCAGGCTCGTCTCGGAACGGGCGTTGGTGGATGCCTTCCGCCGCTGCGAGGCCGCCAATGCTGGCGCGCCCATCACCGTGTTCGAGATCACCACGGCGGCGGCCCTTCTGCTGTTTTCCGAGGAGCCGGCCGACGTTCTGCTGCTCGAGGTCGGTCTCGGCGGGCGCTTCGATGCCACCAACGTGGTCGAGCAGCCGCTCGTGACCGTCATCACCCCGGTGTCGATGGACCATTCCGAGTATCTGGGCGACACGATCGCCAAGATCGCGGCCGAGAAGGCCGGCATCTTCAAGCGCGGAACGCGGGCCGTC
Organism: Methylobacteriaceae bacterium; assembly: GCA_040380755.1. Lineage (GTDB taxonomy): Bacteria > Pseudomonadota > Alphaproteobacteria > Rhizobiales > Beijerinckiaceae > Alsobacter. The sequence continues at coordinate 32,300 of JBEIIL010000028.1, forward strand.
ATCGCCCTGCAGGAGCACGCGGAGGGCCTGGCGGTGCTTGAACGCGCGGCCGCCCGCACCGGTGCCAGCATCATGGTCGGCGGCCAGGATTTTCACGTCTCGGAGGAGCGCGGCCGGCTGGTCTACCAGGACGAGGACGGGTTGCTGGACCTGCCGCTGCCGCGCCTGCAGGGGCGCCACCAGCACGTCAACGCCGGCACGGCCATTGCCGCGCTGCGCCTGGCCGGCTTCGGCCGCCTGCCCGTCGCGGCATTCGAGGCCGGCATCGGCACGGCCGACTGGCCGGCCCGCCTGCAGCACCTGTCGCGCGGGCGTCTTGCCGGCCTGTTGCCGGCCGATTCGGAGCTCTGGCTCGATGGCGGCCACAATCCCGACGGCGGCAAGGCTCTGGCCGCAGCGCTGGCCGAGTTCGAGGAGCGCCTCCCGCGCCCGCTGGTGATGGTCGTGGGCATGCTGGGAACCAAGGATTCGCTTGGGTTCCTGGAGAACTTCACGGGCCTCGCCCAGGAGGTCCTGGCCGTGCCCATGCCGACGCAGACTGCGGCACGCCCGGCCGCCGAGGTGGCCGCCATCGCAGCCCGCGCTGGCCTGCGGTCGCAGGCCTTCGACAGTCTCGAGGCAGCGCTGACCGCGGTGGCGCGCCGGGATTGGCCGGTGCCGCCGCGGGTGCTGATCTGCGGTTCGCTCTATCTGGCGGGAGACGCGCTCGGCGCCAACGGCACGCCGCCGTCCTGAGCAGCGGCGGCGTGCGGGACGGTCAGCCGGTCAGATCGACGATTCGATCCACTTGCTGAGCTCGCCCTTGGGCAGGGCGCCAACCTTCTGGGCGACGCGCTCGCCGCCCTTGAACACCATCAGGGTCGGGATCGAGCGGATGCCGAGCTGCGCCGAGGTGTTCGGGTTCTCGTCGACATTCAGCTTCACGATCTTGACCTTGCCGGCCATTTCCTTGGCGATCTCCTCCAGCGACGGGGCGATCATCCGGCACGGACCGCACCACTCCGCCCAGAAATCGACCACCACCGGCTCGGCACTGTCGAGCACGTCGGCCTTGAAGCTGGCATCGGTTACTTTTTCGGTCATCGGACCCTCGCAACGGGATGGGGCCGGCACCGCCGGCATGTTGCCTGCAAGCTATGGATGCCCCCCCGGAGCGTCAAGGCGCGGTCACGCGCGCTAGATCCCTGACAGCGGCATCGAGGGCCTCGGGTGTGATCTCCACCACTGACGGGCCTGCGGTCCACACCAGCAGGCAGCGCACCGGCCGGTCCGGGTAGAGCGGGCCGACAAGCGCCCGGTAGAGAGCGAGCTGCACCACATAGGCGGCTGGCACGACGGCCGGTGGCGGCCAGGCCGACGTCTTGTAGTCGGCCACCAGCACCGCCTCCGGCGTGACGGCCAGCCGGTCGATCTGGCCGGAGACCGCGGCCGGCATCCCGTCCGGACCCAGCGGCAGCGTTCCGGCCACCGCTGCCTCGGCCCGGCTGCCAGGACCGAACAGGGCTGCGAGCTGCGGATCCTCCATCAGGGCGAGCACATCGGTGCCGATTCGCTCGCGCTCGGCCTGTGCCAGGTCGCCGCCGCGCGCCTTCAGCCACGCGGCGGCGGCGACGCCCCGCCGCTCTGGCGGACAGTCCGGCAGCACCTCAAGCAATCCGTGCACCAGCACGCCGATCCGGCGGGCGGCGGGCGCTCCCGCCTCGCCGCGTTCCTCAGGCGTCGCATCGGCGGCGGTGGCGGCCCCCGACGGCCGCAGGGGCGGCCGGCGCGGCGGCTCCGGCGGCG